>SCVN01000007.1 GCA_004296885.1 Nitrospirota bacterium
ATCCAGCGAGTTGGCCGTCTGGGGCGAAATGGCCGTGCCGCCGCCGGCCTGCCGGGAATTCGCCTGGAACTGTCCGACCGTCAATCGGAGGGGCACCCTGGCCCAGACGTCGTTGTTGATTGCCTTGAAATAGAACGTCTGTTTGTCGTCGATGCGGAAACGCATGTTGAGGTTGACGGTAGTGGTCCAGTAGTTGCTGTGCTGGATGTATCCGTCCTCGCCGACGTAACTGCCGAAGTAGGCGATGTCCACGTTGCCGGAGTTTTTCCCGTAGGCCAGCGCGTGCTTGTGAAAGCCGTAGGAGCCGCCCGCGTTCAGCATTTCCAGGCCGTCGATGTCGCTGCCGCGACGCGTCTTGAAGTGGACCATGCCGCCGAGACAGTAATTGTCGTACCGTGAAGAGCAGGCGCCGCGCTCCACTTCCACTCCTTCCATGAACCAGGGATCGTGCAGGTCCAGCCGGGACAGGCCGTCGGACTGGGTCTGCGAGATTCCGTCCTCGTACATCTTGAGGTTGCGGATGCCGAATGTTTGCTTCGCCCCCTGGCCGCGGATGTTGATATTGAAATCGCGCGGACCGTTTCCCTGCCGGACCACCACGCCTGGCAGGGACTCCAAGGATTCCCTGAAATGCCGGGTGGGCTGCTCGGTGGTTTCGCTCCGTTCGGTGGCGGAGATCGTCACGCCCTCCGCCCGCTTCTGCGGCTTCCCGCTGATGATGCTGATGTCCGTCAAATCCAGTTCCGGCGCTACGCCCGGCTCTTCCGGTTCTACCCGGCCTTTGATGATGCTGGTGCCTTCCGGCGTCCGACGATCGCCTTCAGGTGGGACTTGCTGGAGTTGGTCCAGCTCCTCCAAAATCCTTTGCAGCTCTTTTCTCAGATGTTTTTCCCGCTCGGAGGGTTCGGCCGCCGACCCGCTCTGCGCGGTCGGTTCCTGCGCGAGAATCTGCGCCCCTGGGCTCAGGCCCAACAGGAGCAGGGCCAGCGCCAGATTCCGAATACGAGCCGATACGCCGCATCTCTGTCGGATACGATTCCACGACATCACGATACTCCTTCGAAAAGAATAGATGGATGAAACCCATACATGGGCAGGCGCTCCCGTTCCCCGCCACAAGGCGGCAAACGCGGAACCACGTCATGCGTCAACTAAAACGATTCGATTGTGCGATGAGGTCAGCGGGGCGGCGCGCGGGAGCGGAGGGACGATCCGTAGCGGATCACCGGGAGCGACGAGAGAGCAAACAAAAAGAACGTCGCCACAAGTTGCGGCGTCATCTGGGGCGCGGCGGAAATCAAGCCTTGCGTGGGATTGACCTGGCAGGCCCAGGCGCACAGGGTGGAATGGGCGGGGCCGCTGCCCTGATGATGCCGATGGTGTTGGTGCTGGCTCGATTGCGTCGAGGCGGCCGGATCGAAGAGGCAGGTCGAGGCGGCAACTCCTAGGACCAGATAGAGGAGGACCAGCGCGAGCGCCACCGGTCTGGCGCCCTGTTGGACCAGACGGATCACCGGGCGGCCTCCTTGAGACCCTGAAGCAGTGCGACCGCCTCGGGACTATCCCAGGCCCGAGGTCCGACCGCCCGCCCGACCAGCCGGCCGTCCTTGCCGACCAGGAACGTCGTCGGCAAGCCGCGCACCATGAAGGAACCGGACACCTCCTGATCTTCGTCGAAGAGCACCGGCAAGGCCAACCCCAGATGTTTCATGAACGCCCGGATGCCCTCGCGTTGGTGATCGGTGGTCACGGACAAGACCACCACGTCGGCGGGATCGAATTGTTTCCGGAGCCACTCCAGCGAGGGCATTTCGTCCTTGCAGGGCCCACACCAGGTCGCCCAGAAGTTGAGGAGCACGACCTTTCCTTTTAAGTCCACGGAGGCCACCGCACGACCGTCCAGCGTTTCCAGGCTGAAGGCCGGCATGTCACTGCCGGCACCCAGTCGGCTGATCTTCAGCGCCGCCATGGGGTCGGTCATCGTCTCGCCGGCCGACAGCCCTGCGGCGCCGAACGCACAGACCAGCAAGCCCGCCACCAGCCCGAGCCAACGAGCCGTGCCGGCGTGGCCGGAGAATCCGATTACGGGCCTCTGGTTGTTTCGTCTCCGCATCGTCAGTTCAACAGCTGCTGCGTCACCTGCCCATGCGGCAATTGCAGCGTCTGCAGGATCATCTTGTGACCGGTCATCGCATGTTCCAACCAGGCGAAGGCCGCCAAGCCCTGTTCGTTCATCGAGACAGTCGGACTTTGCCCCTTCTTGTCGTTCAGTTTTTGAGGACGGCTGAAGGTCCGGCCGCGATCCAGGGAGTAGCTCATCACCACTTCCCGCCTCACGGGCGACTGCTCCTCCCAGACGGCCACGATGCGGCCCGCTCCATCCACCGCCATCTGAGGGTGATCGGGGAAGGTGCCCTTGGACACGTTCAACGCCCGCTTGGGAGCAAAGGTCCGGCCTTGATCGTCCGACATGGCCACATAGACGGCTGGCGTCTCGTCTTCGCCCTCGGTATACCAAGCGACGTAGAGCCGGCCCTGACGATCCGCTCCGATCGACGCGGGGCGATGCGGACAACCGAGGTAGACCCACCGATCGTTCCCGACGACGACGGGCGGCGAAAAGGTCTGCCCTCCGTCGGTGGACCGAGCCACGACGGTCTCCCGCACGCCCCCCTCCATGATCTTGCGCCAGGCCACGTAGAGCGTCCCGTCCGGTCCGGTCGCCATGGAAGTCCGGCAACAGACGCAGGTATTGTCGTCCAGCTTCAGATTCTTCGTAACGGTGTGTCCCTGGTCGGCAGAGCGGGCGACAAAGGTGCCTGGGTCCTTCTTCCCTTCCCGGCCGTCGATCCAAGCGATGTGCAGCACGCCGTCGTGGCCGAGGTGCAGCGAATCGAAACTGTGGGTCATCACCTGGTTGTCGTCATTGACCAACACCGACGGCAAGAAGGACCGGCCTCCGTCGGCGGATCGGCTCAACCGCAACTCGCTGCTGAAGGGCTTGTCGGGGCTGATTTTCGGATGCGTCAGCGCCCAGGTGATAAAGACTTCATCGCCGTTGACCGCGAGGGCCGGGGCTTCCTGCCGCCCGTACGGCAATTCCTCAGGCCGGTTGACGACGACCGCCGTCCCCAGAGGACCGCCGGCCTGACCGCGAGCATACCGCACCGAGCGGACCTCTTTTCCTTCCTGCTTGTCTTCCTGCATCCAGGCCAGATGGATCGTGCCCCGCGCATCCACCTGCAACGACGGCGCGGTGATGCTTTTGACCTGATGCTCGATCGTCTGTTTGGCTCCCAAGACGATGCCGGCCGGCGCGGAGCCCGGCTCTTCCGCCACGGACCAGGTTGCGCCCGCAGCCAGCAGAAAGCCCAACCCCGCGAATATGCCCCGCATCATCGATGTTTTCATCGCCGGCTCCCGACCATTCCCAGGCTGATTACTGCAGCTTGTAACTGATCGGCACCTGCACGACGACTTCCGGCCGGCCCAGCGGCTGCCTGAGGTGCAGCGGGCAGGCCCGCTTGATGATCTCGATGGCGTCCAAGTCCAGAATTTCATGGCCGGAGCTTTCCGCCACGTCCACTTTGGCCAGATGGCCATCTTCCCGGATTACCGCCCGGACCACCACCCGCCCCTCCAGATGTTTGGCGCGGGCCAGATGGGGATAGCGTTTCAGGTTGGCCACTCGGTCCCACAAGACTTTCCCCAGCCAGCCATAATCGGCTTTCGTCGCACGGCCTGTGCCGGAGGGGGCCGGTGCATGGTGAACGGCAGCCTCTTGAACCGGTGCGGATGACGACTCGGCAGGCTGTTCCTTGGCGGACTCCTGGGCCGCTTGATGCGCAGGAGCAGGCGGCGCCGCTTCGACCGGCGCACTGGACGCCACGCTGGCGACCATCGGAGCCGACGCAATCATCGTGGCCGGCTCGGAAGACGCATGGGATACGGCCGGCTGCGTGCTGATGTGATGAGTCGGGTGCTGAACCAGAGGCTCCACCGGCTTGGCCACCATCGGCATCGGCGAAGGCGCCTCCGGCTTGATCTCGGGCTTGAGTTCCGGTTCCGGCTTTCTTTCGACGACCGGCGGGACCGGTTCCTGGCGCTGGACCACCGGAGTCGGTGTGGGTTGTGGCGTCGGCACGGCCTGGACGATCGTCGTCTGCCGTTCGACCGGTTTCGGCGCCGGAGCCTGCTTGGCCGGTTGCGCCGGCTTCGGCTGGGCGTCGGCTGGCTGGGCGACCTGTCGCGGCGGCGGTTCGACCATCGCGACATTCCACTTGAACGGCTCCGGCTTCGGCGTCAGCGTCAAATCGCCCAACATCAGCACCGTCACGCCCAGCGCCAATCCGTGGATGAGCAGGGACAGGCCCCAGCCCTGGGCATGGTGGAACGAGCCAGAGGCCCGCTGCGTCAGCGCTTCATGCATCGTGTTCGATCTCTGATGTCAGATGGCGTCATGAGCGACTCTCGATCCGAGCCGGTCAGCCTTCAGACGGCTTTTTACCCCAACTATTCGTGTCGAAATACTTGGTGAGTCCAAATGTGTAACTCACGTCCTGGGCCAGGTTGTTGTTGGAGTCACGGGCCACAGGGATCTGCGCAAAGAAGTAGAACGAGGTCGTGTCGTTCGCGCTGATCTGGAACCCCGGTGTATAGGCCAGATATGTCGAACCGGTGTTCGGCACCCGCCGGTCCCGGATGAGCGGGTTGATCACCACCGGTTCGCCTGGGTAATCCGGGGCATCGCTGGGAACGGCAGATCGTGACAGGGATGCGCTCATGTTGTCGTGGGTTAGGTACCGGTAGTTGACCTGCTGGGTCAGCACAAGCCAGGGCACCGTCACGAGATTGAAGCCGGCGTTCAGCGTGTACTCATCCCCGAACTGGTACCCGGCGTTGTTCCGGAACGTATGCCGATAACTGGCAAAAGAAAACTGGTTCAGCCGGTGGGGAATGATCTCATAGGTCTGATACACGGACCCGATCAGCCCGGCCTGCCCCCGTCCGAGCTGCGTGGGGGCCTCCATCACACCGCTCGCGGCGTCCCGTGAGTTGTATTTACCGGTGGGCAGTTCCACACCGATTCCCGTCACCACCATACTCGTGAGCGTAGGCAACACGTTGTACTTGGCGGTGAGTCGGAGATCCCCGATCCCATTGTCGAAGAAATCTATGTTATTCCCGGATCCCCCGTTGGCTTCACCGAGCCCGTCGATATGATGATGGGTCCGGCTCAGATAGGGCAAGGTGACCTCGATCCCGAAGCGATCCGTCACCCCGTAGTTCAAGTCCAGTGTGGCGGTTTGCGTGATCGTGCGCGTCTCTTGGTGATGGTCCAGGATCATCCGGCGCCGGTCCTGGTCAACGGCAGGAATCACACCGGTGGTCCCGCCCGGCAGGGTCATGGGGGTCAGGGAATAAAACACATTCATCGTCAAGAGGCCCTGCTGCGGAATCTGCTGCTGAGCCCCGATGACGATAAAACAGGTCACGCTTCCGCAGGCCGCCTCCGCCTGCGGGGCAACCCAGGTATGGAGTCCGACCGCGACCGCGAACGATACAAACGTATGAATGATGCGACGAATCATGATGGTCCGATCCCTCTCTGCGTCTAATGAAAGGCATGGCACACACCCATCAGAATCGGCGCCTTCAATCGGCGCTTAGCCTCGAAGGGTAACGGCCGAATGCCGACGATTGGCCGGGACAGCTTAGTTAGATGGAGAAGGAAGGAGGACCGCGGGCAACTGACGTCAAGCGAACCGCGCTAAGCGGCTTGTGAGCGACCGGCAGGTCAGCCAGCGCGAGCAGGTCCCGCTCTACCTGGAAATCAAAAGCGACACCTTCAAGACTTTGACCGGCCGCGCACATCCAGGCGCAGATGCCGGTGCCGTGCATGCCGGGCGAATGGTGGCCCGCGTGCTGAACCTCGTGGGCGAACGCGCTGCCGGTGGTTGCGCCGAGGAGAAGCAGGAAACCCAGCGCCAGCACGGCGGCAAAGGCTTTGAATGTATGTCGTGCGCCCATCCCAGTCAGTCAATCCGTAAAAGAATTCGTCAGCGAACCGTGGCGCCGGCTAACGGACCGACGCCGTCTTCATATGAGCGGCCGTCTTTACCCGTTCGACCATCTCCAGAATCTTTGGCTCGGTCAGGAGACCGCCCTTGATGTATTCCTGGACCACGCCCTGCTCGTCGATCAGCACGCTCACAGGGAGACCATAGACCCCGTACATGTTGGCCACGCGGTTGTCCTTGTCCATCAGCACCGGGAACGTGTGGCCGTACGCTTTGACATGTTCAGCAACCTTCTGGGCGTCTTCCAACTCATTCACGGCCAAAACAACAAAGCCCTTGTCCCGCAATTTGTCATAACAGGCTTGCATGGCCGGCATTTCGGTTGTGCAGGGTTTACACCACGTCGCCCAGAAGTTGAGCAACACGACTTTGCCCCGATACTGGCCCAGGCTCTGGGGCTTGCCCTGGAGATCCAGCAGCGTAAAATCCGCCGCCGGCATCCCCGTAACCGGTGGCCGTTCCCCCATACTCCAGGACGGCTCAACGGGGAACACCGCCTGGCCCAGCAGGGCCATCATGAAGCTTGCAACGAGTATCCGCATATACCGCGCCATGGGATTCCTCTCTCGAACGATTCTCCGTGTCGATTTCGCGCACTGCGCCGCTGTCGGCGCCGTCAGGTGAGGGCCACCCATCGCAATGCGACCACACAGCCTTCCGGCTTTGTGGCCCGCCCTACCGAAACCTGACCGAGCAGAGTGGACTACTGGAAGAAGAGGGGAGGAGCGCGGGAGGCGGATGTGTGCTGGATACTCGCTGCGGGAACTGGCGCGGCAGGGATGCCGAGCGTGCCGACGTGGGGGGCCAGGGCCTGCGGGGGGACATTCACGCCATCCAAGGCGCTGCCGGCGGCGCACATCCAAGCGCAGATGCCCTGGCTGTGCATGCCGGCGTTGTGGTGCCCCGCATGCTGAATCTCGTGGGCAAAGGCGCTACCGGTGGTGCCGCCGAGCAACAACAGGAAGCCGACGGCCAACGTCCAGGCAAGAATCCTTATGGACCGTCCTCGGTGCTTCATGGCAACCCTTCACCCGATACGCCCGCAATCATACTCAAGCCGGGGCCTTACGTCAAATATTTAGCCGTTGGGCGTCCTTGCTTCTTTTCCGACACCCCGGCGCCGTCATTTTCCGCCGCCCTGGTTGCGCCCGCCCTGGCTCCCCCCCAACTGATGGACGATGCGCTCGACCCGCTCGTCGGTGCCGCCCAACTCCAGATACCGCCGGTACTGGGCCAGTGCCTTCCCGACATCCTTGCGGTGCAGTTCGAAGAAGATCCCCAGGTTGTAATGGGCCTCGGCCAACGTCGGCTTCAGGGTGATGGCGGCCTCGTACTCCTTCTCCGCCTCGTCCAGCTTGCCCTGGGCCGTATAGATCACGCCGAGATTCATGTGCGCTTCGGCATAGTCCGGATTCAGTCGGAGCACCTCTTTGAATTGCTTGGCCGCCTCTTCCCGCCGCTCCTGGCTCAGGTAGACGAAGCCGAGATTGTAGTGCGCGTCGACCAGGTCCGGCTTGGCCGCGATCGCCATCCGGTAGCCATCCATGGCGTCTTTCAGCCGGTTCTCCTTTTCCGCGAGACGGCCGAGCAGGTACCAACCATCCGCATGGCCCGGGTCGATCTTGGTGAGCCGCTCCAGCAAAGCGCGGGCATCCTTCGCCTTGCCCTGACCGTCGTAAATATGCCCCAGGCTGTACAGCGCGCCGGGATGATTCGGGTTCAACCGCAGGGCTTTCGTCAAGGTCTCGATGGCCGCCGGGTAATTCCCCTCCCTGTAGAGTTTCACCCCCTGTTCGTAGGCTTGCCTGGCCGGATCGGGTTTGACGGGCTCCGCAAAAACCGGTGCGGAGAGGACCAGGAGCAGCCCCCCCAGAAACGCCGCCGACGCCAGGCCCCCTTCACGCCTCTGTATGGTTTCTCGCGTCATATCCGCTCCGCCATCCTGTCGCCGTCCACGCCCTGCCCCCACGAACTATAAGCGGAGCCGTCCGTGAAATCAACGCAGCCCGGCGCCCTGACGCGGACAAGTCGCTGCCAAGGACGAGGCCCTGCGCTTTTGCTGGTGAAACCGGTCACGATTCCTGTATACTGAACAACGTCATTCGAAAATCGTCTTTAGTCTGAACGGGTTACATCTATGATCGTCAAGCTCCTCAACGCGCTCTTCGGCAGCAAGAACGAGCGCGAAATCAAACGCCTCCGGCCGGTGGTGGATCAGATCAACGCGCTGGAAGCAAGCCTCACGCCGCTGTCCGACCAAGCCCTGCGTGAAAAAAGCGAGGAGTTCAAAAAGCGCCTGGCCGATGGGCTGCCCTTGGACGATTTGCTCCCGGAAGCCTTCGCGGTCTGCCGGGAATCCTCCCGCCGCTGCCTCAACATGCGGCACTTCGACGTGCAGTTGCTGGGCGGCATGGTGCTGCACCAGGGCAAGATCTCCGAGATGAAGACCGGCGAGGGCAAGACCCTCGTCGCCACGCTGCCGCTGTATCTCAATGCGCTGGCCGGCAAGGGCGCGCACCTGGTCACCGTCAACGACTACCTGGCCAAGCGCGACGCCCAGTGGATGGCGCCGCTCTACCATTCCCTCGGCCTCTCGGTGGGCGTGATCCAACACGACGCCTCGTTCCTGTTCGACCCGACGTACGACGCGGAGGACAAGCGCCTGCAGCACCTGCGCCCCTGCAGCCGCCCCGAGGCCTACCGGACCGACATCACCTACGGCACCAACAACGAGTTCGGGTTCGACTACCTGCGCGACAACCTGATCGTGAGCGACATCGGCCAGTGCGTGCAGCGCGAGCTGAACTTCGCGATCGTGGACGAGGTGGACAGCATCCTGATCGACGAGGCCCGCACCCCGCTGATCATTTCGGGCCCCACGGACGAAACCACCGACCTCTACTACCGGATCAACGCGATCATTCCGCAGCTCAAGATCGAGCGCGATTACACGATCGAGGAAAAGACCAAGACCGCGGCGCTCACCGACGACGGCAACGCGCGCGTCGAGAAGCTCCTGGGCGTGGACAACCTCTACGACCTGGCGCACCTGGACCTGGTCCACCACGTCGTCAAGGCGCTGCAAGCCTATGCGATCTACAAACGCGACGTGGACTACGTGGTCAAGGACGGCGAAGTCATCATCGTGGACGAGTTCACCGGCCGCCTGATGCCGGGTCGCCGCTGGAGCGACGGTCTGCACCAAGCCGTGGAGGCGAAGGAAGGGGTCAAGATCGCCAACGAGAACCAGACGCTGGCCTCGGTCACCTTCCAGAACTTCTTCCGCATGTACAAGAAACTGGCCGGCATGACCGGCACCGCCGACACGGAAGCCAGCGAGTTCGCCAAGATCTACAACCTCGACGTGAACGTGATCCCCACCAACCGGCAGATGGTGCGCAAGGACTATGCGGACGTCATCTTCCGGACCGAGAAGGAAAAGTTCGACGCGATCGTGGAGGAAATCAAGGACTGTTACGAGCGAGGCCAGCCGGTGCTGGTCGGCACCATCTCGATCGAGAAGTCCGAGCGCCTCGCGGGCCACCTGAAACGGCACGGCATCAAACACAACGTGCTGAACGCCAAGTACCACGAGAAAGAGGCGGAGATCATCGCCCAGGCGGGCCGCAAGCAGGCCGTGACCATCGCCACCAACATGGCGGGCCGCGGCACGGACATCCTGCTGGGCGGCAACCCGGACTTCCTGTTCAAGCGCATCCTCTACGGAGGCGAGGAGCTGACCGAGGAACGGAAGAAACAAATCTTCGACGAGATCAAAGCCGACTGCGAGCAGGACAAGCAGGCGGTGATGGCCGCAGGCGGCCTGCACATCCTGGGCACCGAACGGCACGAGAGCCGCCGCATCGACAACCAACTCCGCGGCCGCGCCGGTCGCCAGGGCGACCAGGGCTCCTCCCGTTTCTATCTTTCGCTGGAAGACGACCTCCTGCGCATCTTCGCCTCCGAGCGCATCTCCAACCTCATGCTCAAGCTCGGCATGGAGGAGGGGGTGCCCATCGAGCACGGGATGGTCACCAAGGCCATCGAGAACGCGCAGAAGAAAGTCGAGGCGCACAACTTCGAGATCCGCAAACAGCTCCTCGAATACGACGACGTGATGAACAAGCAGCGCGAGGTCATCTACCAGCACCGCCGCGCCATCCTCACCGGCGAGAACCTCTCCGAAGAGGTCGCACAGATGATGGCGGAGGTGATCGGCGGGCTGGTGGACGTCTACTGCCCGGCGGAACAGTATCCGGAGGAATGGGACTTCGCCGGCCTCAGCGAAGCGCTGCAAGCCCAGTTCGGCCTGGACCTGTTCAACCAGCAACCGGATGCGGCCGGCAACGGCGATACCCTGGACCTCAAGACCCTGGGCCGCGAAGCCCTGCTCGACGAACTGCGGGAGCGGGCGGAGCGGGCCTACCAGGCCAAGGAACGGTCGCTCGGATCGGACCTGCTCCGCTACCTGGAGAAGATGCTCCTGCTCCAGGTGATCGACCACCATTGGAAAGACCACCTATTGGGCATGGACCAGCTCCGGGACGGCATCGGCCTGCGGGGCTACGGGCAGAAGGACCCGCTGCTGGAATACAAACGCGAAGGCTTCGACATGTTCTCCGGCATGATGGCGCGCATTCAGTCCGATGCGTTGGAGCGGCTGTTCCGCGTCCAGGCGGTCAAGGGCGAAATGCCCGAGCCCCAGGCGCCGCCTCCGCCGCCGCCGGTCCGCCTGACCCTCAACCGGGGCGAGGAGCCCGTGGCGCCCCAGACCGCCCACCGCACCGCCGACAAGGTCGGCCGCAACGACCCCTGCCCCTGCGGCTCCGGCAAGAAATACAAGAAGTGCCACGGGCAGTAACGGACCAGGAGACCCGCCATGTCTAAGAAATTCACGGCGGTGCTCACCAAGGAAGACACGTGGCACGTCGCTCATTGCGTCGAACTGGGCGTGGTGAGCCAGGACAACACGGTTGAAGAAGCCCAAAGTAACCTCAAAGAGGCCGTCGAACTCTACCTGGAGAGCTTTGGGACAGAGGACCTGCCTGAAAGCACGGGTGAAGTGATGTTCTATCCTCTTGAGGTCACGGTCGGTGGCTAAACGGCCGGTCCTCTCCTGAAAGACACTCATCGCAGCGCTCAAGAAGGACGGCTTCGAGGTCGTGAGGCAGAAGGGACGTCATGTGAGTCTTCGAAAGGGAGCCAAGAGAACGGTGGTCCCGCTCCACGATGAGTTGGCACAGGGAACCCTGCTCGGCATTCTGAAACAATGCGACCTTTCAAAGGAAGCCCTGTTGAGCCTGATGAGGCAATAGGCCCGTTGTCGCTGCCCCTGCGGCTCCGGCAAGACATACGAGCGGTTCATACTCTCCTCGTATCCGTCCTGGCCGCCCTCCTCCTGAGCGCGCCTGCCGCGCTGGCGCAGGCGCCAGCCACCGTTCCCCTCTTCAACAACCTCGGCACCCTGCATCATCCGATCACGACCCCGTCCGACCTGGCGCAGCAATACTTCGACCAAGGGCTCCGGCTGGTGTACGGCTTCAACCACGAAGAGGCGATCAACTCGTTCCAGGAAGCGGCGCGCCAGGACCCTCTCGCAGCCATGCCCTACTGGGGCATCGCGCTCGCGCTCGGGCCCAACGTCAACGCCGAGATGGACAAGGTGCAGGCGCGCCGGGCGGTGGAGGCGATCCACAAGGCCAAGGCCAGACTGGCCCAGGCCTCCCCGCAGGAGCGGGCGTACATCGACGCCCTGGCCACACGCTATTCCACGGACAAGAAAACCAAACGGCAGATTCTGGACCAGGCCTATGCCAACGCCATGCGCCAGGTCTCACGTCGCTTCCCGGACGACACGGATGCCGCCGTACTGTTCGCCGAGGCGCTTATGGACCTGAGCCCCTGGAATTACTGGACGCCGGACGGCAAGCCGAAGCCGGGGCTGGAGGAAGTCGTCCCGACGCTGGAGCAGGTCATCGCCCGACATCCGGACCATCCGGGCGCCTGCCACTACTACATCCATGCGGTCGAGGCCTCCGCGCAGCCGGAGCGCGCGCTTCCCTGCGCGCAGCGGCTGCCGAGCCTGATGCCCGGCGCCGGCCACCTGGTCCACATGCCGGCCCACATCTATATGCGACTCGGGCAGTACAAGGCGGCGGTCGAGCGCAACGCCGAAGCCGCGGACGTGGACCAGGCCTACCTGGACCGGCGCCGCCTCACGGGCGACTATCCTCACAGCTACTACTTGCACAACATTCACTTTCTCTGGGCCGCGTTGCTGATGGAAGGCCGGAGCAAGGAGGCCCTGCAAGCGGCCCACCGGCTCATCTCCACGATGCGAGAAGAAGATCCCGACAAGGTCAGCCATCCGGATTTCTTCGCCTCCGTTCCGCTGTTGACCCTCGCGCGATTCGGCCGCTGGGACGAGCTGCTGCGCGAGCCGGCCCCCAAGCCGGAGTGGCGGCTCACCGTCGGCCTCTGGCATTACGCCCGCGCCCTGGCGCTGACCGCCACGGAACGGTTCGGCCAGGCGGAAGCCGAGCAGGCCGAACTCCTCGAGAGCATCAAGCTCCTGTCCAAACAGCGCGGAGCCGAGGCGGAGACGGAGCGGCAGGTGCTCAAGGTGGCCGAGCGGGTGGCGGCGGGAGAGCTGGCGGCCAAGCGCCGGGACTTCGACGAAGCCATCCGGGCGCTCAAAGAAGCAGTCGCGTTGGAAGACGCCCTCCGCTACAGCGAGCCTCCCTACTGGCACGCTCCGGCGCGGCAGAACCTGGGCGCCCTGCTGATGGCCGTCGGACATCCGATCGAGGCGGAAACGGTCTACCGGGAAGATTTGAAACGGAACCCCGAGAACGGCTGGTCGCTCTTCGGTCTGGCCCAAAGCCTGCGCGCGCAAGAGAAGATGGAGGACGCTCGGACGGTGGAGGATCGCTTCCGGCAAGCCTGGGTCCGCGCCGACGTCAAGCTCGCCGAATCACGGTTTTAATCCTGAAGCTCGGCTCGACCGACGAACGGTGCGCGCGCATCGGTGGCCGGTCCGATGCGTAACCATCGGCCTGCCGATGCAAGCCATCCCGCCGGCCCGGCGACACCCGTTTACGGTTCCATCATGGATTCGAATCCTTCTCGCCTCCCGACCAATGAGCCCCGTTCCAAATGCGTATGGGGGAGCGCCCGTTCGGATGCGCACCGGCATCCTGTCGTATTTCATTGATTAATAGAGGCGGCGCTCCTAAGCTCTTGTTCGCAAGGCCCTCTTGCTGCGCCGGTCGCGTCTGCTTGTGGCCTTTCTTATCTCCCGATGCCGGTACCCGTCCGATTCTTCCTGTTTGCCGTTTGGTCTCGAGGGCGTTAGAATCTTACCGGTCGTCTTTGTTGTCCCGATGAGGATGCAGGAGGTGGCGCGATGCATATCGAGCAGACCCGCTGGACGGAGGCCACTGGCTGGGACCCTGAACCGCCGGGCAGGCTCGACACGGCCGCCAACCTCGTATTGCTTTTCGGGAGTCCCGCGCGACTCAAAGAACGGCCCCTCCTCGACACCGTCAAGAAAGCCTATCCCCATGCCCATCTGATGGGGTGTTCCACCTCGGGCGAAATTTGCGGAACCCGGGTGCTGGATGACTCGTTGGTCGTGACGGCGGTGCAGTTTGAACATACCAAGATCGCGGGAACCCGCATCGTCATCGGCGACAACGGGGATAGCGTGCACGTGGGTGAGCGCTTGGCGAAATCCCTCGATCCCACCGAACTGACACATGTGCTCGTGCTCTCCGACGGCTTGAACGTCAACGGCAGCGATCTCGTCCGCGGGCTGACCACACATCTGCCCAGGGGCGTGACCATTACCGGCGGCCTGGCCGGCGACGGAGCGCGGTTCGCCGAGACGCTGACGTTGTTCGACAGCCCGCCGGAGCGGAACGTGGTGAGCGTGCTCGGCCTGTACGGAGCCCGTCTCAAAGTCGGCTACGGCTCGCTGGGCGGCTGGGACCCCTTCGGTCCCGAGCGTCTCATCACGAAATCGGTGGGCAACGTGCTGTACGAGCTCGACGGAAAATCCGCCCTGGAACTCTATAAACAATACTTGGGCGAGCATGCCAACGGGCTCCCGGCCACCGGACTACTGTTCCCGTTGAGCCTCCGGACCAAGGAAGGCGAGGCCGGGGTGGTGCGCACGATTCTCTCGATCAACGAAGTCGAGCAGAGCATGACCTTCGCGGGCGACATGCCCGTCGGCACCTATGCCCGGCTGATGAAGGCGAACTTCGATCGACTGATCGACGGCGCCGTGGGCGCCGCACAGACCAGTTTCGAGGCGATCGGCTCCTCGTCGCCGGACTTGGCCATCTTGATCAGTTGCGTCGGCCGAAAACTCGTGCTGAAGCAACGCATCGAGGAGGAAGTGGAGGGCGTGCGCGACATCCTCGGCGAACGGGCGGTCTTCGCCGGCTTCTATTCCTACGGGGAAATTTCTCCGTTTGCCCCGCGCGAGAAATGCACCCTGCATAACCAGACCATGACCATCACCACATTGACCGAGCCATAGGCATGGCCCAGCACAGCTTACTCAAACGTCAGCTCAAGCGGCTCCTCGGCGATGCGGAGCCCATCCCGAAGCACTGGCAAGCTTTCATTGACGCCGTGGATCAAGCCTATCTCGCCGCCGACGCGGACAGAAAAGTGCTGGAGCGCTCCCTTGACCTGAGTTCCCATGAACTGCTCCAGGCGAATTCGGAGATGCGGGCCGTGGTGCAGGCCTTCCCGGACATTTTCTTCCTGCTGGATACACAAGGCACGATCTTGAGCTACAAGGGCGGCACGAGCACCGACTTCTACCTCTCGCCGGAACAGTTGCTGGGCAAACGCCTGCAGGACGTGCCGTTGGCCAATGCCGGCACCCAATTCGAACACGCGATCCGGGAAGTGCAGGTACGCAACGCCATCGTCAGCGTGGAATATGCCCTGACGGCGCGGAATCGAACGGACTATTACGAGGCCCGCTTGGCCCCCCTGCCGAACCAGCAGATCCTGATGATCGTGAGAAATATCAGCGAACGCAAACAGGCCGAGATCGCGCTGCGCAACGCGCACGGCGAGTTGGAATACCGGGTCGCGGACCGCACCACGGACCTTTTGAGAGCCAACGAAGCGTTGCGGGATCAAATCACCCAACGCAAGCGGGCGGAAGCGGAGCGCGACCGCTTTTTCGCCGTCTCGGTCGACTTGCTTTGCGTCGCAGGGTTTGACGGCTCCTGGAAGCACCTGAACCCCGCGTGGGAGAAGACGCTCGGCTGGACTATTGCGGAACTGCGCGCACGGCCCTATCACGAATTTATCCACCCGGACGATCAGGCCGCGACGATCGCCGCGATGCGGAAGCTCGCGGAAGGCAGCCCGACCATTTCCTTTGAGAACCGCTACCAATGCAAGGACGGCTCGTACCGGTGGTTCCAATGGAACGCGGCTCCGTTTCCGGAACAACGCCTGATCTACGCCACGGCGCGCGACGTCACGGAACACCGGCAACTGGAGGAACAACTGCGCCAAGCGCAGAAGATGGAAGCGATCGGGAAGCTCGCCGGCGGGATCGCCCACGACTTCAACAACATCTTGACGGTCATCACAGGCCACAGCCAGATGCTCCTGGAGACCCTGGACCGCAGCGATCCCCAGCGCGAGCATGTGCAGGAGATTCAGGAGGCAGGAGACCGGGCCACCGCGCTGACCAACCAACTGCTCACGTTCAGCCGTCGACAGGTGGTGCAGCCCAAAGTGCTGGACCTCAATGCGATCGTGGGCCACATCGAAGGCATGCTGCGGCGCCTCATCGGGGAAGACATCCATCTGGCGACGAAACTGATCCAGGAGCCGGCGTTCGTCAAAGTCGATCCCGGACAGATCGAACAAGTCATCGTCAACCTGGCGGTCAATGCGCGCGACGCGATGCCGCAGGGCGGCCGATTGGCCATCGAGACGTCCACGGTCGAACTGGATCAGCCCCCGATCCATGCGCACGGCGTCGCCCAAGCCGGGCCCTACGTGATGCTGACCATCAGCGACACCGGCCAGGGGATGGACGCCACGACCCAAGCGCGGATCTTCGAGCCCTTCTTCACCACCAAAGAGCAAGGCAAAGGCACCGGGCTGGGATTGTCCACCGTGTACGGGATCGTCAGCCAAAGCAGCGGATCCATCGTCGTCCACAGTGAGCCGGGACGCGGCACGACCTTCAAGATCTACCTGCCGCGGATCAGGCAGGAGACCCTGGACATCGCCCCGACGTCGGTCGTGACGCAGCCCCCGCATGGCTCGGAATCCATCCTGCTCGTTGAAGATGAAGAGAAGGTCCGGATGCTGGTGGCGGCGGTACTCCGCAGAAAAGGCTTCACCGTGCAGACGGCACGGGATGGGGCGGAGGCCTTAAAGACCCTTGAAGCCCACACAGGACCGCTGCATCTGCTGCTCACAGATATGGTGATGCCGGGCATGAATGGGCGGGAGTTGGCCGAACAAGTCACCCGTCGGCATCCGACGATCAAAGTCTTGTACATGTCGGGCTACACGGATGACGCGACCGTCCGCCATGGCGCGCTGGACGCCAGCACACCGTTCCTGCAAAAGCCCTTCCCCCCCGACGTGCTCGTGCGCAAGCTGCGCGAGCTGCTGGACGCGTAAGAGAAGGGTGTACCGCGTGGCGCCGTTGCGCCGACGTCAAGCTCACCGAGTCACGGGTTTAGTGAGCGCGGCTGACGAACGGTGCGGGCCTCGTCGGCGGCATGATGCGTTGGAGCCAGACTCCTACTGATACCTTCCTGTTGGCCGAACGCCTTGCCGGATAAACTGAACGGCGTCCGGTACCCGCGCCGCTATCAAACAGGCAATGTTCGCCACGCCTTCTCCTCGACCTGCACCCATTCCAGCCGAGAGGAACACGGTTGACACTCATTTGTTAAAAAAGTAGCTTATCCTCATTCCATCCCAACGCTAACCGAAAGAGGCCCTCCATGCTTCCAGGACTTTATTCCGTCGTGTTTTCAGCGCCAAGCGGAAATGCCGGCATCGGGTTAGTAGTGGCAGACCGTGGGAAGCTTCATGGAGGCGATCTCAGTTACTTATATCGTGGCACTTATGAAACGGAAGGGTCTTCAGTAAAGGCAAGAATTTATGTTTCACACTATCGAGGACAGCCCAATTCGATTCTGGGCCCACTTGGCAGCTTCACCTTAATACTTTCAGGAAATTCGAGCGATACTGGTTTTGTGCTGTCCGGACATGTCGAAGATCGTCCACAACTTATGATCTCGATTACCGCAGAGAGACGAGCACCTCTTATCGAATAACATGGACTTCTTTTTTGCGGATGACTCACGTCAGGCCACACCATCGAGAGCCAGGATGGGTCCTCTTGTTGGCATAGGTGGCATACGCGTTCCTGACGAACAAGTTCCAGTTCTGGAGAAGGCCCTTAACGATATCTGCAAAGACTTTGGCTTCCCTGGGCGAGAGAGTTTCAAATGGTCCCCGGGACGTGAACTATGGATGCGAGACAACCTCAGACACCCTCGAAGAGAAGAATTTTTCTTGACCATACTGGAGCTTGCCAAAACTAGCGGAGTCAAAGCGTTAGTAATAGCTGAAGATACGGGACACCGCCGAGCCACAGCTGGCGCGCCAAATCCCGAAGCCGATGTGACTCGCTTATTTTTAGAACGAGTACATAACGAACTGGTGCGAAGTGATAAGTATGGTGTGGTCGTAGTTGCAAGACCGACAGGAGATCGCTCTGATGAAGACCGTTTCCTCGCAGATTGCCTTGAAACGATTGCTTCCGGAACAGCCTATGTCAAGCCTGACCATATCGCTCTGAATGTACTTTCAGCACATGCGAGAGTCGTACGACTTCTTCAGCTTGCAGACGTGGTTGCTTCTTGTTCTATAGCAGCCCTTGCTGGCGAGAAAAAATATGCCCCGCCTGTATTTGAGGCAATCAAGCTGATACTCGTAAGAGATTCAGAGAGGATTGGCGGCATCGGCTTCAAAGTTCACCCCGACTACATTTACGCCAATATCTACCATTGGCTCCTCGGAGATTCTCATTTTTGGAAGCGCGCATGTGGAATACCAATGCCAATGAAGACTAGGCCTTACGGCACAGACCCGCTTAAGTACTAGAACAAACGGGCTTAGGCTATAGACAAAATCCTCGGCGGAAGTATGGCATACTCGCGTAGCCTTGAGAGACTGTCAGCGAAGGAGGACCGGGCATGAGGCGATCGCTCTACCGCCTGCTTATCATCAGTTCGGTTCCGATTCTTCTACTTTCGGCGGTGAGCTGCAGCGGCACTCATGGGAGGACGGCCACGGCAGACACCAACGACCTCGGATCGGTGTTCGACGCCCATGTGAAGCATGAGTTCGTGGAGCATGACGTGGAGGCGACGATGCGGACGATGGCTCCGCAGCCGGACTTGCTGCACCTCCCCACCCTGGCCGGGGGCAGAGGCGTCGATCAGGTGCGAAGCTTCTACGGAACCTACTTCGTCGGAAAGTGGCCGGCCGACACGAAGGTGGAGCAGGTGTCGCGGACGGTGGGCCGAGAGCAAGTGGTGGACGAACTGCTCGTGAGCTTCACCCACGATATCCGGCTCGATTTCATGCTGCCCGGCATCCCGCCGACCGGCAAACGTGTGGAGATGCCCGTCGTGGTGGTCATGAAATTCGCCGACGGCAAGATCGCCTACGAACACATCTACTGGGACCAGGCTTCGCTGCTCGTACAGGTCGGGCTGTTGGATCCCAAGCTCCTGCCGGCCATCGGCGTGGAACAGGCCAAGGCGCTTCGCGATCCCTCCTTTCCGTTGAACCCGTTCCTGAAGCTGCCCACGCCTTAAAGACTGTGGGCGGAGAGGCGGCAATCACAGATCATCCGGAAACGGAATCGGCCCCGCCCACTGTCCCTTCGCCAGCTTCACTTCCTGAAACCCTCCGTCCGGCCATTGAAAGCAGCCGGACGAATCCACTTCGACGATGAAGGGTTCCATATCGCCCGCTCCGCCTCGGTACCAGTACCAGCCGGCCCCGGTTGGTTTCTCGTCGGTCCATCGCAATCCGGCCATCCTCAATTCCTTCCTTGCTCTCGTTGTCACACCTGACGATCCGGAGCGCCCCCCTCTTCGACCAATTCCTTGAACGTCGCCAGGAAGGTCTTCCCGGTGGGTTTTCCGAAGCGTTGAATGAACCACATCAGCGCCCGGAATACCAGAGGGATGCCGGAGCGGCCCAGCTCGATGGTCTGCACCAGCCTGGTACCGCCGGGGATCGGCGTCAGGTCGTAGACTTCCCGCGCGAAGGCCCCCTTGGGCATCTTGCCGCCCGAGACGCGAACGGCCAGCCTGACCGGCGGCTGGTACTCGTCGATCTCCGCGTCCATTTCATTCGCGTTCCCCCGGAGGACATAGGTGGCGCGATACCGGAAGCCCTTGGCCGGCGCTCCCCAGGTGATGGGCCCCACCCGCTGTACGTTCGGATTCCAGGCCGGCAGATTGTTGGGATCTTCGAGAAACCGCCACACAACTTCCGGCGACCGGCCGACGTCCACTTGATCCCGCAGATTCATCGCCTCAGCCTCTTCAGGCTCCACCCGGCTAAAGAATGTCGAGCAGACACTGCACCTCCGGCGCCCCATATTCGGCCCGGCCGGTCAAGACTTCCAGGTTCGGGAGCAGCCGCGCGCGGCCGGCCCCATGCGCATGGCCGCAGAGAACGGTGAGCTGCCGGTCAGGCCGCTTGGTCATGGCCTCCAACAGAACATCTCCGACCGCCCGGCAGGTGAAGAACGGCGCCCAGTTATCGTCGGCGGTCTTGCCTTCGTGCCAACAGGCCTCGACGAACGGCGGCACATGAGTGAGGAGAATCACCCGCTCATAGGCATCCAGCACCGGGGGCAGCACGGCCCTCAGATGATCCGCCGCTTCATCTCCGAGTCGCTTCAGGCGCGCGAGCAACTCGCTCCGATCCAGGCCGCTCAGCTCGCGGATCAACCGATGGTCGTTGAGCCGGACCGTCGAGTTGGCATAGTCGCCCAGCCGCCCGTCGCCCCAGCCGTCATGGCCGACCAAGCCGGTGGTGTCGGTCAGCTTCACGCAGCCAACGTGCGAGAGATAGGTCAACCGGCTTTCGGCGCGGCAGAGCCCGTCCATGCTCTTGCGGACGGTCGGGATGGACCCCTGGTAGAAATCATGGTTGCCAAGCACGAAGTAGATGGGCCGCTGAATGTCCGCCGCCATGGTCTTGAGGTACCACTCGACCGTATCCGCCTCGGCGATGTCGCCGCCGACCAGGACAATGTCCGGGTTCTCGGCGCGAAGGGCCGCGCAAAAGGCCTGCACCTGCTCGGCGCTCAGAAAGTTCAAGTGTATGTCCGTGACCCAGGCTGCCCGCATCGTCCTGATCTTACTCCTGTCATGATGCCGCAATATGATTTCTGACTACCTTATGATGAACAGGCTCGGCCGTTCGGTCAACCGCGACGAATTTCCGCCCTCTCCCCGATATAGGTCTTTCGGCCTATTTTGACCATGGGCATCTCCGTACTCAAAACTCCTACAAACCACTGGCGTTTCAAGGTCTTTCCCCCTTGACTTGCTCTTGGCCCACCGGCTAATGTAGCACTCCCTTTGGACCTATACGGGGGAGTTTGTCTTGACGCAGCCTGCTGCCATCGGACATCCCGGCCTCGTCGCCGCCATTGCGGAGGATATCCACGCCTCCGGTCCGATCACGTTTGCCCGCTTCATAGAACTGGCCCTCTACCATCCGCAATTCGGCTACTACACCCGTACAACCGACAGGAACAGCGACGAACGGATCGACTCTGATCAAAGCTCCGAAAATCGCGCCGGCCTGGGGCGAACCCGCGAAGACCGCATCGGCCCAGGTCGAGCCTGCGAAGACCGTATCGGATGGAACGGCGACTTCTACACCAGTAGCGACGTTCATCCGGTCATGGCCCAGGCCCTGGCCCGCCAAGTCCAGCAAGTGGACGAGGCGCTCGGCCGGCCCGATCCGGTGACCGTCCTCGAGATGGGCGCAGGCAAGGGCCTGCTGGCCCGCGACTTCCTGACGGCCTGTGAGCGCACGCCCGGCGATTTCTTCCGCCGCCTCCGCTACGTGATCATTGAGCGGAGCCCCGCCATGCGGGCCTCGCAACGGCAGCAATTAACCCGCTGGCTCAACGCCCCCGCAACCGTGTCCTGGCTCGATGACCTGGCCCAACTGGAAACAGGCAGTCTGGTCGGCATCGTGCTCTCCAACGAACTGGTGGATGCCTTTCCCGTGCACCGGATCACGGTCGAACAGGGCCGGCCGAAGGAACTCTTCGTCGGATGGGAGCAGGGCCGGTTTGTCGAGCAGGCACAGCCTCTGGCCAACCAGGACCTGCAACGGTATCTACAGCGTCTCTCGTCCATCGACATCACGCTGGCCGAGGGCTACCGCACGGAAGTCAATCTTGCCGCCGTGGCCTGGATGAAGGACGTGGCGCGGGTGCTGGGACGCGGCCTGGTCCTGACGATCGACTACGGACACACGGCCCAGGACCTCTACGGACCGGACCGGCGCAAGGGCACGCTGCTCTGTTACTACCATCAAATGGCCTCGGACGATCCCTATACGCGCGTCGGCCTGCAGGACATGACGGCCCACGTGGATTTCACGAGCCTGGCCACCGCCGGGGAAGAAGCAGGGCTCGCCACCACCGGCTTCACGAACCAGATGAGCTTTCTGATGGGCCTGGGCGTGGAGCAGATATTGGACGGACTGGAGCCGGGATCGCGGGATTTTCAGGCGATCGTGCATCTGCTCCGCCCGGAGGGGATGGGGCGGACGTTCAAGATTCTGGCGCAGCACAAGGGCGTGGCGCTCCCCGAGCTGGACGGCTTGCGGTTCAAGCCCTTTTTCGGCTCGGCGTTGCGCATGCCCGCGTACGCCAAGTAAGGTTTAACGAACGACTGGAGCACCTGATGGGGGGCGATCTCGTTCCGCTCAATTATCTGCCGATCCTGATCTTCATCGGGGTCGCCCTGGCCTTCGGAGTCGTGTCGCTCCTGGCCGGCTGGGTCGTGCGCCCCAGCAAGCCCTACCGGGCCAAGCTCTCCCCCTACGAGAGCGGCAGCCCTCTGTTCCAAGACGCGCGGGTCCCGTTCCCGATGCGATACTACGTGATCGCGATGCTGTTCGTGATCTTCGACATCGAGATCGTGTTCCTGTTCCCCTGGGCCGTGTCGTTCCGCAAACTGGGGCTGGTAGGGTTGATGGAGATGGTCCTGTTCATCGCCATCCTGGTCGTTGGATTCTGGTACGCCTGGAAGAAGGGGGCGCTGGAGTGGGATTGAGCTGTGAGTCTAGAAGTCGATAAAGTCTGAAAGTTGTAAAGTCCTAGGGCTTCGAGACTTTACGACCTGACAACTTTCCAACTTGAAGGACGAAGAATATGGGCATGTTCGATAGACAGTTGGAAGCGAACGTCATCACCACCAACCTGGATGCCGTCGTGAGCTGGGCGCGCAAGTCGGCGCTCTGGCCCATGACGTTCGGGCTGGCTTGCTGCGCGATCGAGATGATCGCCTCCGTGTCCTCGCGCTACGACCTGGACCGGTTCGGCGCCGGCGTGTTCCGGGCCTCGCCCCGCCAGGCCGACCTCATGATCGTGGCCGGGACGGTGACCCGCAAGATGGCCGAAGTGATCCGGCGCATCTACGACCAGATGCCGGAGCCCCGCTACGTCATCTCGATGGGGTCCTGTGCCACGTCGGGCAACCATTACAACAGCTACAGCGTCGTGCAGGGGGTGGATCAGATCGTCCCCGTGGACGTCTACATTCCCGGCTGCCCGCCGAGGCCCGAGGCGCTGCTGGATGGGTTGCTCAAGCTGCAGGAAAAAATTCAACGGGAAAAGGTCTTTGTGAAGTAACGGTCGTAAAGTCCGAAAGTCTTTCAAGTCCCTTAACTTGATGACTTTATAGACTTGATGACTTTATGACGAATGGCACCATGCATCCACTGCTCGACACGATAAAGAGCCGGTTCCCCGAGGCGGTCCTGGCCGTCCAGGAGGACAAGCAGCGGGGGGACCTCTCCGTCCGCGTGGCCGCCCCGCGCCTGCTGGAGGTCGCCCGGTTTCTGCACGACGACCCGGTCGCGGCCTTCGACCACATTACCGACATCTGCTCGGCCGACTATCCGGACGATCCGGAGCGGTTCGAGGTCATCTACCATTTTCTGTCGCTGCCGCACGGGATCCGGATTCGCGTCAAGACCCGCGTGACCGAAGAGCATCCGGTCGTCCCGTCGGTCACGAGCGTCTGGAAGGGCGCCGACTTCATGGAGCGGGAGGTCTACGACCTCATGGGCATCACGTTCAGCGGCCATCCGGACTTGCGCCGCATCCTGATGCCGGAGGACTACGACGAAGGGCATCCGCTGCGGAAGGACTTCCCCGCCGAGGGCCGGGGTTGGCGCAGCCGGTTCGACTTCCTGCCCCGTCTCGACGAAGCGCCGGTGGCGGAAACCGGGGGAGACATCCCTGAAGCGGAGAAGCGTGCCTTCCGGACCGAGCCGGGCCACTCGTCGGCCCGTCGGACCGAAGAACTCCTCCTGAACATGGGACCGCAGCACCCGGCGACCCACGGCGTGCTGCGGGTCGTGCTGGAACTGGACGGGGAGCGCATCACCAAGGCGACGGCCGACCTGGGCTACCTGCACCGCGGCGTGGAGAAGCTGGCCGAGGGGCTGGCCTATATGCAGATCATCCCCCACACGGACCGGCTGGACTACGTCTGCTCGATGACCAACAACTACGCCTACGTACGGACCGTGGAAAAGCTGCTGGGGCTCAAGATTCCCGAGCGCGCCGAGTACATCCGGACCATCGTGGCCGAAATGCAGCGGATCATCGGGCACCTCTTCTGGCTCGGCACCCAGGCCCTGGACATCGGGGCGATGACGGTGTTCTTCTGGACCTTCCGCGAGCGGGAAGTGCTGTTGGACATGTTCGAAAAGCTCTGCGGCGCCAGGCTGACGCTGAACTATTTCCGCATCGGCGGGGTGGACAGCGACTTTACGCCGGACCTCGTGGAACGGCTGCGCGCCTTCCTGAAGGATTTCCCCGCGCACATCGCGGAGTACGAGACCCTGCTCCAGACGAACCGGATTTGGGTGGGCCGCACGAAGGACGTGGCGGTCATTTCCGCCGAAGACGCGATCAACTTCGGGCTCACCGGCCCGGTGCTCCGCGCGTCGGGCGTGGCCTACGACGTGCGGAAGCTGGAGCCTTACGGAGCCTACGACAAGGTCGAGTGGGAAGTGCCGATCGGCAAAAACGGCGACACCTACGACCGGTACTGGGTGCGGATGGAAGAGCTGCGCCAGAGCTCCCGCATCATCGCCCAATGTCTGGATCTGCTGCCGGAGGGGCCGATCGTGGCCGACGCGCCCAAGATCATCCCCCCGCCCAAGGCCCACGTGATGCGGGACATGGAAAGTTTGATCCACCATTTCATCATCTTCACCCAGGGCTTCAAGCCGCCCAAGGGGGAAACCTATTGCGCGACCGAGGCGCCGAAGGGCGAGTTGGGCTTCTTCATCATCAGCGACGGAAGCCCGAGGCCCTACCGGATGAAAATCCGCGCCCCCTCCTTCGTGCACATGGGCGCCTTCGACCATATGGCGCGAGGCTATTTGATCTCGGACATCATCACGATCTTCGGGACGTACGACATCGTCATGGGGGAGTGCGATCGATAACGATGAAGTATGAATGATGAACGATGAATGGCCGAACAGACCGCTTCCCATTCATCATTCAGCATTCATCATTTATCGTTCAGACACGTAGGTGAGTTGCAATGCTGAGAGAAAAGTATAAGACCGAGATCGAGGAAATTCTGTCCCGCTACCCCGTGAAGCGCTCGGCCTTGCTGCCCCTGCTCTACCTGGCGCAGCGCGAGGCCGGCTACATCAGCGAAGAGGCGATGCAGGAGATTGCCGGACTCCTGCGGCTCACGCCGCCTCAGGTCTATGAGACGGCGACCTTTTATACGATGCTGAACCTGAAGCCGGTCGGGAAGTTTCACCTCCAGGTCTGCAAGTCGCTCATGTGCGCTTTGGTGGGCTCCGACACCTTGATCGGCTGGCTGGAAAAGAAATTGGGCATCAAGTCCGGCGAAACGAGCAAGGACGGTCTCTTCACGCTGAGCAAGGTGGAATGTCTGGGGGCCTGCGGGACCGGACCGATGATGCAGATCAACGACGACTATTACGAGCGGTTGACCGAAGAAAAGGTGGACCGGATCCTGGCCGACCTGAAGCGGGACGGCACCAGCGCCTTGAAGACCGGTCCCTTCATGTGGCCCGAGCCCAACGGAGCAAAGCCATAGGCGCATATGGCCTATGGCTCGGACAGACAGAACTTTCTTGCCATAAGCTATAGGCCATAAGCTCTTAGTACAAACCATGCCGAAACACGAACCAGTCCTACTCAAGAACATGCTGCAGCCTGGCTACACCGGTTCGCTCGCGGAGTACGAGCGGGCGGGCGGGTACCAGGCCTTGAAAAAAGTCGTCGGCAAGGTCGCGCCTGCGGATGTGACCGCCATGGTCATCAAATCCGGCCTCCGCGGCCGTGGCGGGGCCGGGTTCCCCACCGGCGTCAAGTGGGGATTCCTGCCGAAGGATTACCAGGGCCCCAAGTACCTCTGCTGCAACGCCGACGAGAGCGAACCGGGCACGTTCAAGGACCGGCAGTTGATGGAGCGCGATCCGCACCAGGTCCTGGAAGGGATCGCCCTCGCCTGTTATGCGATCGGATCGGAAACCGCCTACATCTACATCCGCGGCGAGTTCGTCCTGGGCTCCAGAATTCTGGACAAGGCCGTCGCGGAAGCGCGCGCGGCCGGCTACCTGGGCAGGAACATTCTCGGCAGGGGAATCAACCTGGACATCTGGGTCCACCGCGGCGCCGGCGCCTACATCTGCGGCGAGGAAACGGCCCTGCTGGAATCGCTGGAGGGCAAGCGCGGGCTGCCCCGCGTGAAGCCGCCCTTTCCGGCTACGAGCGGCCTCTACGGCAAGCCGACCGTGATCAACAACGTGGAGACACTGGCAAACCTCCCGCATATCGTCAACCGGGGGCCCGAATGGTTCGCCTCGATCGGCTCCCCGCCCAAGAGCGCGGGCACCCGCATCTTCTGCGTCAGTGGACACGTGAAGCGGCCCGGCAACTATGAAGTCCCGATGGGCGTCACGTGCCGGGAGCTGATCTTCGAGCACGCCGGCGGCATGAGGGGAGACAAGCCGCTGAAGGCCTTTATTCCCGGCGGCGCCTCGGCCCCCTTTCTCACACCGGACCATCTGGACGTGAAGCTGGACTTCGAATCCGTGGCCCAAGCCGGTTCGATGCTGGGCTCCGGCGGGGTCACGGTGATGGAAGAGGGCACGGATATGGTTTGGGCCGCGCTGCGACTGATGGAGTTTTTTCACCACGAGTCCTGCGGCAAGTGCAGCCCCTGTCGGGAAGGCAGCTCCTGGCTGGTGCAAACCCTGCGCCGCATTCTGGCCAAGCGGGGCCGGATGGAAGACCTTGAAACCCTCGTGCAGTTGTGCAACAACATCGCAGGCCGCACGGTCTGCGCCTTCGGAGACGCGGAGGTGGCCCCGATCCTGAGCACTTTGAAGTACTGGCGGCCCGAATACGAGGCCTTGATCCGAGAGGCCGAGGCCCAGCGCGCACACGAGCTTCCGATGGCGGCGGCGCGGCATTGACGAGTCTTGAAAGTCCGAAAGTCGTAAAGTCTCATGACCAGCGACTTTCGAATTTCAGACTTTAAGACTTGACGGACTTTTAGACTTTATCGACTGACTTATGGCCACGACAGCAGCAGAAACAGTCAAACTGACGATCGACGGGCAGAGCCTCACCGTGCCGAAGGGGACGCTCGTCATCGAGGCGGCACGCCAGGTCGGCGTGATGGTGCCGCACTTCTGCTACCATCCGAAACTCAAGCCGGACGCCAACTGCCGCATGTGCCTGGTGGAGATCGAGAAGATCCCCAAGTTGCAGACCGCCTGCAGCACGCCGGTGGCCGATGGGATGGTCGTCCGCACCGCCACCACCGTCGTCAACGATGCCCACAAGTCGGTCCTCGAGTTCATTCTGGCCAACCACCCGCTGGACTGCCCGGTCTGCGACCAGGGCGGCCGTTGCGACTTGCAGGACTTCTCCCACGAATACACGCCCACGACCAGCCGCTTCATCGAGGTCAAGCGGGTCTTCGACAAGGAATACTTCAGCCCGCTGATCGAAAAACAGATGAACCGCTGCGTCCAGTGCCTGCGCTGCGTGCGCTACTGCGACGAGGTCATGGACGTGAAGGCCCTGGCGCCGGTGAACCGCGGCACGATGACCGAGATCAAGCACTTCGGCGCCCATGAGTTGGACTGCGAGTTTTGCGGCGGCTGCATCCAGATTTGCCCGGTGGGCGCCATCACCAGCCGTCTCTCGATGTACGAGTTTCGCCCCTGGATGCTGAAGCGCGCGGATACGGTCTGCACCTACTGCGGGGACGGCTGCCAGATCACGATCCAGGCCAAAGACAACCAGCTCATCGAGGTCAACTCCTCGCTCGGGGCCGGGCGCAACAACGGCGATCTCTGCGCCAAGGGCTATTTTGGCTACCACGCCACCACCAACCCGGAGCGGCTGACTACTCCCCTCATCCGACGCGACGGCCGGCTGGTACCGGCCACCTGGGACGAGGCGCTGGAATATGTGGCCGAAACCTTCGTCCGGCTCAAGCTCAAGCACGGGGCCCAGGCCTTTGCCGGCCTGATCACCGCCCGCTGCACGAACGAAGACCTCTATCTGTTCCAGAAGTTCATGCGGCTGGCCCTCGGCACGAACAAGCTCGACAGCAGCGCCCGCTACGGGCAGGTCAACGCCGTGCGCGCCCTGTGTCGCGTCCAGGGCACCCACCGCTGGCCCGTCACGTTCGAAGACATTGCCGCCGCCGAGGCCTTGCTCCTGGTCGGCACCAACATCACCGAGGCCAACCCGATCACGGGCCTCCGGGTCAAGGAGGCGGTAAAAAAACGAGGCGCCGTCCTGCTGACGGTCGAGTCGCTGGAACCGACGGTGGGCGCCATCAGCAACATCGCCAACCTGGCCGCCCACCATTTTACGGCGCACCCGGATCAGTACAAACCGGTGGTGCTCGGATTGATCAAGGCGGTGATCGACGAGGGCCTGGCGGACCGGACCCTGTCGCAGAAGGCTCCCGCCTACTTCCAGGCGATCAGCGGGGCGGTGCAGAAACTGTCCTGGCCCGCGATCGAGCAAGCCACCGGCAGCAGCGCCACGGCGTTCAAAGAAGCGGCGCGGGCGTTTGCACAGACCGCGCGCGCCGTGATCATCGTCGGCGCCGGCGTGCTGCGGGAGCCTGGCGGAAGCGGTCTTGCCGCCACCTTACAGGATCTCCTGTTGCTCACCGGCCACCACGGCCGTCCCGGCTGCGGCCTGGCGCCCCTGGCCGAGCAGAACAACGACCAGGGCGCGGTGGAAATGGGGACCGTGGCGGAGTGTCTGCCCGGCCCTTGCGACCTCGGCGACCAGGAAGCCCGCGCACGGGTCTCGGCGCTCTGGCGGGAGGAGCTGCCCCAAGGGCCGGGCCGGACGATCCCGGAAATCCTGGAGGAAGCGCGCAGCAAGACCATCAAGGCCCTGTACCTCGTCGGCGAAGATCCGGCCGGCTCCCTGCCGGATTCGGCCCGCGCCAAGGAGGCGCTCGAAGGCCTGGAGTTCCTGGTCTGCCAGGAGCTGTTCCTGACCGACACGGCGCGGCTGGCCCACGTGGTGCTGCCCGCCTGCTCCTACGCCGAAAAGGACGGGACTTTCACGAACACCGAGGGCCATGTCCAGCAAGTCCGGCACGCCATCGAGCCGGTCGGCGAGAGCCGCCCCGATTGGGAAATCTTCTCGGCCCTGTCGGGGCTGATGAGCTATCCGCTGGAATACGGCGACGCCAAGGAAATCCTGAAGGAGATCCGGGCCCTGATTCCCGGCTACGGCCTGCCGGGACCGGCGCCCAAACCGTCCCGTCCGGACGACGAGGCGGTCGCCCGCTACTTGAAACAGGGCTATGCGGAGGATCTGGTGGAGCGATACGGCTACGCCCCTCCGGTGAAGGCCGCAGGCCGGTTGACCCTGCTGGTGGATCAGTCCTTGTTCCATTCAGGCAAGTTCTCCACCAGGGCGAAGGGATTGTTGCACCTGCAAGCGGGCGGCGCGCTGAGCCTCAACCCGGCCGACGCGGCCCGGCTCGGGATCGCCGAGGGGGACCGGGTCCTGATCTCGAACGAACTGGGACAATGCCGCACGACGGCCAAGTTGTGGGACCGGGTGCCGGCCGGTCTGTGCCGCTTCCCGGAACATTTCGACCAGGAAGCGCGCCGGCTCCTGTCGATCTCGATTGACGTCGTGACCGGCGTGCCGTATTACAGAACGGCGCAGGTGAAGATCGAGCGTCTGTAGCGTCGGAAAGTCTATCAAGTCCGAAAGTAGCCAAGTCGGCGTCGGACTTTTTGACGTGATGACTTTTTAACTTGAGGGACTCAGTCATGACCGAAGTCGGAATCAAACTTGCGTTTTCACTGGCTCAGATCGCCGTCGTCCTGGGCATCGTACTGCTCACGGTCATGATCCTGACCCTGGCGGAACGCAAGGTGCTCGGCTGGATGCAGGACCGGATGGGCCCGATGGAAGTCGGACCCTACGGCGTGCTGCAGCCCATCGCGGACGGCTTGAAGCTCTTTTTCAAGGAGGACATCGTCCCGGCCGGGGCCAACAAGTTCCTGTTTTCCCTCGCGCCCATCCTGGCACTGGTGCCCGCGCTGATCGGCTTCGCGGTGATCCCGTTCGGCCCCAACAAGACCATCGAGCTGTTCGGCTACCAGTTCCAGCCTTTCGTGATCAGCGACATCAACATCGGCATTCTGTACATCCTGGCCTTCACCTCGATCGGCGCCTACGGGATCATCCTGGGCGGCTGGGCCTCGAACAGCAAATATTCCCTGCTGGGGGGCCTGCGGTCGGCCGCGCAGGTCATCAGCTACGAATTGAACGTGGGGCTGGCGATCGTGGGCGTCCTGCTCCTGGCCGGCTCGCTGAGCCTGGTCAAGATCACCGAGGCCCAGGCCGGCGGCTTCTGGCACTGGTACGTGTTCGCCTTTCCGTTCCCGCAAATCTTCGCGTTCGTCGTCTACGTGATCTCCTCCGTGGCGGAAACCAACCGGCTGCCGTTCGACCTGCCGGAAGCGGAGAGCGAGCTGGTTGCGGGCTTCTTCACCGAGTACAGCGGCATGCGGTTCGCCTTCTTCTTCCTGGCCGAATACGCGAACATGATCCTGGTCTCCTGCATCGCCGCCGCCCTGTTCCTGGGCGGCTGGAATGCCCCCTACCCCGGCACCCTCCTGCCGGAAACGCTGGCCTGGGTGGAAGGGGTCATGTGGTTCACGGTCAAGGTGTACTTCTTCCTGTTCCTGTTCTTCTGGTTGCGGGCGACGCTGCCGCGCCTGCGGTACGACCAGCTCATGCGGTTCGGCTGGAAGGTGATGCTGCCGATCGCCCTGGGCAATATTCTCGTGACGGCCATCGCGGCGTATCTCTTCCCAAGGTGACGCGAAGAAGTTGACAGTTATCAGTTCACCGTTCCGGAAAAACTGATTACTGAAAACTGACCACTGAGAACTCAGATGACGAAATTCACAGCTTGGATCAAGACCATCATCTTCTACGAGATCCTCGTGGGCATGAAGGCCACGCTCTCGCACTTGCTGCGCTACAAGCCGATCACGCTCCAGTATCCGCACGAGAAGCGGACCCTGCCGGACAGTTACCGGGGGATGCTGGCGCTGCTCCGCTACGACGACGGCACGGAGAAGTGCGTGGGCTGCGACCTCTGCGAAGCGGCCTGTCCCTCGCGGGTCATCAAGGTCTTCAGCGCCGAAGTGCCCGGCGAACCGACCAAGCGGTTTGCCAAGGAATATTACATGGACATGACCCGCTGCCTCTTCTGCGGGCTCTGCGTGGACGCCTGCCCGGTGGACGCGCTGGGCATGACCCGCGAGTTCGAATGGGCGGTGTACGACAAGCGGCAGTTGCGGTTGAACAAGGAACAGCTCCTGGCGATCGGAGACCGGTCGTACCCGGTCCGCGAGAAGCGGCTGGAGTTCCAACATCCGAACGTCGCGTTCTTCAACGTGGCGTTCAAGAACTTGCCCGAAAAGGAAGCGTAGCGCGATTGTTCTCGCCCTCTGGCCGGGCGAACACGAGTCACGTGGGCTGACGCGCGTAGCAGGCGAGAGGGTTTGCCATAGTGAGCTATCTGTTCTTCCTGTACTTTGCCGGTGTGATCGTCGTCACCTCCATCCTGGTGGTGGCGTTGCGCAACCCCGTCTACAGCGCCCTGTCCCTGCTGATCATGTTCTTCCACGTAGCGGGCCTCTACGTCACGCTGCACGCGGAGTTTCTGGCCGCCGTCCAGATCATCGTCTATGCGGGCGCGATCCTGGTGCTGTATCTCTTCGTCGTCATGCTGTTGAACGTGAAACGCGACGAACGGTACCACGTCCAGGCGCCGGCCGCCGCCTTCCTGGGGCTCGTCCTTCTGACGGAGGTCGTGCTGCTGGTCAGCCAACGGACCTACCAGGTCGCGCCGGCCGGCCCTCCCGCCGCCGACCAGGCAGGGAATACGGAGACGATCGGCGAAGTCCTCTACTCCGCGTACCTGTTCCCGTTCGAGGTCGCGTCGCTGATCCTGCTGGTCGCCATGATCGGCGCGATCATCCTGGCGAAAAAAGACCTTGGGATGCGTGAGGAGTAAGGGGTGAGGCGCAAGGAGAGCCGGCGGCGGCGTGCCGTTTCACGCTTCACGCGTCGCATTTCACGAGGAAGCTTATGATTCCCGTTTCCTATTACCTGATTCTGAGCATGATCGTGTTCGTCACCGGACTCGTGGGAGTACTGGTGCGGCGCAACATCATCATCATTTTGCTCTCGGTCGAGCTGATGTTGAACGCCACGAACATCAACTTCGTGGCGTTTTCCCACTATTTTCACAACGTGGCCGGCCAAGTCTTCGTCTTCTTTGCCTTGACCGTGGCGGCGGCGGAAGTGGCGGTGGGCCTCGCCATCATCATCGCCTTGCACCGGAGCAAGTCCAGCATCAACGTGGACGAGTTCCAGCTTCTTAAATGGTAAACGCGAAATGATGAACGATGAACGAAGGAAAGCCCTGCAGGACCGTATCGCCGCCGGTCATCACTCATCATTCATCATTCATCGTTGATTTATGGAATACGCGCTCATCCCATTGCTGCCCTTTGCCGCGTTTCTGATCCTCGGCCTCTTCGGTCACTGGATCAAGGACCGGGCGCATTTCATCGCGGTTCCGGCGGTCGTGGTATCGTTCCTCCTGTCCGTCCTGGCGTTTCTGGACGTGGCGGGTGGACGGCAGACCACGATGCCGCTCTATACCTGGCTGCAGTCCGGCGACGTCACCATCGCCCTCGGCCTGTCCATCGACCGGCTTACCGCCGTCATGCTGCTGCTCGTGACCACCGTGAGCTCGCTGGTGCACGTCTACACCATCGGCTATATGCACGGGGAAAAGGGCTACGCCCGGTTCTTCGCCTACATCGCGCTCTTCACCTTTTCCATGCTGATGTTGGTGATGGCGGATAATTTCCTGCAGCTGTTCGTCTTCTGGGAAGCGGTCGGCCTCTGCTCCTACCTCCTGATCGGCCACTGGTACGAACGACCTTCGGCCTGTAACGCGGCCACCAAGGCCTTCGTCGTCAACCGCGTGGGGGACTTCGGCTTCCTCCTGGGCCTCCTGCTGGTGCTGGCGAGCTTCGGCACGTTGGATTATCACCAGGTGTTCGCCCAAGCCGCCGCCTACACGACCGATACGGTCAACCTGCTCCGGCCTTTCGGCGGCGAATGGCGCGTCTCGACGCTCACCCTGATCTGCCTGCTGCTCTTCGTCGGCGCGATCGGCAAATCGGCCCAGGTGCCGCTGCACGTCTGGCTGCCGGACGCGATGGAAGGCCCGACGCCCATTTCGGCCCTGATCCATGCGGCCACGATGGTCACGGCGGGGGTCTTCATGGTCGCGCGGCTCTCCCCCCTCTACAACCTGTCGCCGGCCGCGATGAACGTGGTGGCGGTCGTGGGCGGGCTGACGATGGTGCTCGGGGCCACGATCGCGCTCACCCAGTACGACATCAAGCGGGTCGTCGCCTACTCGACCGTGAGTCAGCTCGGCTACATGGTCATGGCCTGCGGCTTCGGCGCCTATACGGCCGGCATGTACCACCTGCTGACCCATGGGGCCTTCAAGGCCTTGCTGTTCCTGGGCTGCGGGTCGGTCATTATCGCCTTGCACCATGAGCAGGACATGCGCCGGATGGGCGGCCTGAAGGACAAGCTCCCCGTCACCTACTGGACTTTCGTGATCGGCTCGCTGGCCCTGGCCGGCTTTCCCCTGACCTCCGGCTTCTTCAGCAAGGACGAGATCCTCGTGAGCGCCTGGTCCGCCGGCGCCCTGGGCAAGACGCTGGCGGTGGCGGGCCTCCTGACCGCGGGCCTCACCGCGTTCTACAGCTTCCGCCTCGTGTTCGTGACCTTCTGGGGCCCCTCCCATGTGGACCCGCATCATGCGGGGCACGTGCACGAACCTTCCAAGACCATGACGGTCCCGCTGGTGATATTGGCAGTTCTGGCCCTGCTGGCCGGTTATGTGGGGATTCCGCAGTTCTTGGAGCCGGCCTTGCCAGGTCCGGAGGGGACGGGAGGCCACCACGAAGGGAGCGCCGCCGCCGGGATCATGATCGTGGCGACCCTGCTGGGCCTGAGCGGCATCGCCGCCGCCTACTTGATGTACGTCAAGCTGCCCGGCCTCGCCGAGAGTCTGGCCAATCAATGGCAAGGGGCCTATCGGCTGTCCTTCAACAAATGGTATGTGGACGAGCTCTACGACCGGACCTTCGTGAAGCCGACGTTCCAGCTCGCGGACCGGCTCTGGCAGAGAGTGGACGTGGGCATCATCGACGCGGCGGTGAACGGGCTCGCCCGCGGCGTGGCTTGGTTCGGCTGGATCCTGCGGCTGATCCAAAGCGGCCAGACCCAACATTATGCGCTGGGCATGACCTTGGGGGCCGTGCTGATTCTGACCGTGTATTTGCTCTCTTGGTGATGTGATGAGCCACTTTCCCTGGCTGACCGCGATCATCTTCCTCCCGCTCGCCGGGGCAGCGGCGCTGTTCTTCGTCAAGGCGCAGCAGGCCCGCTGGCTTGCGCTGGGCGTGACGCTGGCGGACTTTGCCCTGTCGCTGCCCCTCTGGTTCGGTTTCGACGCCACGACGTCCCAGATGCAGTTCACCGAGCGGGCGTCGTGGATCACGTCGCCCGCCATCAACTATGCACTCGGATTGGACGGCATCAGCCTGCCGATGATCCTCCTGACCACGTTCCTGACTCCCTTCTGCGTGGGGATTTCCTGGCGCGCGATCGAAAGCCGGGTCCAGCTCTTCATGGCCAGCCTCCTGGTCATGGAAACCGCCATGCTGGGGGTCTTCGCCGCATTGGACTTCGTGCTGTTTTACGTATTCTGGGAGGCGATGTTGATCCCCATGTACCTGCTCATCGGGGTCTGGGGCGGCCCCAACCGGGTCTACGCGGCGGTGAAGTTTTTCCTGTACACCCTGGTGGGAAGCGTCCTGCTCCTGGTCGCCATCATCGTGTTGTTTTTCAAGGGCGGCCACACGTTCGACATCCTCCAGCTCAGCAAAGGCGATTACGCCCCGGTGCTCCAGAGCTGGATCTTCTGGGCCTTCTTCGCCGCATTCGCCGTCAAGGTGCCGATGTTCCCCTTCCACACCTGGCTCCCGGATGCGCACGTGGAAGCGCCCACGGCGGGCAGCGTGATCCTGGCCAGCGTGCTGTTGAAGATGGGCGCCTACGGATTCCTCCGGTTCACGCTCCCCATGCTTCCGGATGCGACGATCGCGTATACCCCGATCATCATCGCTCTCTCGGTGATCGCGATCCTCTACGGGGCCTACATGGCCCTGGCCCAGGCCGACCTGAAAAAATTGATCGCCTATTCCAGCGTCAGCCACATGGGATTCGTGACCCTCGGCATTTTTGCGCTGAACACCCAGGGGATCGAAGGCGCGATCCTCCAGATGGTCAATCACGGCATCACGACCGGCGCCCTGTTCCTCTGCGTCGGCATCATTTACGAACGGACCCACAGCCGGTTGATCAGCGACAACACCGGCCTGACCGGGCCCATGCCGCGCTATGCCACGTTCCTGGTCATCTTTTCCCTCTCGTCCCTGGGTCTGCCCGGCACGAACAGCTTCGTGGGCGAGTTTCTCGTGCTGGCCGGCACCTTCTTCCGGAGCAAACCGGTGGCGGCGCTGGCCTCGCTCGGCATCATTTTGGCCGCCGCCTACATGCTCTGGATGGTGCAGCGCGTGGCGTTCGGCACGCGCTCCGAACAATCCGCACACCGGCCCGTCCATTTGTCCGATCTGAACCTGCGCGAAATGGCGCTGCTGGCCCCACTGCTTGTGCTCGTCTTCTGGATCGGGTTGGTCCCAAACCAGGTCCTGACCCCCATGCATGCCAGCGTCGCGAACCTGCTGGATCAAATGGACCAGGAAGAAACGGCGCTGGCGCAAATTATAGGCACGGGGCAAGCGGCAAGGGGCGATAGGCAAGAACCGCTCCCCGCTCCCTTGCCCCTTGCCGCTCGCCACAGGCCGGACAAGAGTATTCCATGACGCTTCCCCTGGCCGACATCCTCGCGATCCTGCCCGAGCTCATCGTGACGGGCGCGGCCTGCCTCATCCTGGCGCTGGACCCGATCACGCCCGCGTCACGCAAGGAGTGGCTGGCCTGGATCGGCCTGGGCGCGCTGGCCGCCTGCATCGGTGTCACGGCCTCGCAGATGGGCGTCAAGGTCATGGCCTTCAGCGACCTGGTGATCATCGACCCCTACGCCAGCTTCTGGAAGCTCCTGCTCTACCTGGTCAGCGGGCTCACGATCCTGCTTTCGCTCGCCTACCTGAAGGAAGAAGCCATGCATCTGGCCGAGTATTACGGCTTCCTCCTGCTCTCGCTGGTCGGCATGATGGTGATGGTCTCGGCCGCCGACCTGCTGACCATCTATCTGGGCACGGAGCTCATGTCCTTGTCGCTGTACGTCCTGGCCGGCATCAAGCGGACCTCGGGGCGCTCGCTGGAAGCCTCGGCCAAGTACTTCGTGCTGGGCGCCTTTTCGTCCGGCATCCTGCTCTACGGCATTTCTCTCCTGTTCGGAATCACCGGCAGCACCAAACTGCCGGCGATCGCCGCGGCCATCCACGGTCGCAGTCTGGATGATCCGACGCTGCTGTTGGCCATGATCCTGCTGGTCGTCGGCTTCGGCTTCAAGATTGCCGCCGTGCCTTTTCACATGTGGACGCCGGACGTCTATGAAGGCGCGCCCACGTCCGTCACCGCCTTCATGGCCGTGGCCTCCAAAGCCGCCAGCTTCGGCGCCTTTCTGCGGGTCTTCCTCGAAGGGTTGGGCGGGCTCAAGACCAACTGGTACGGGCTCTTCCTGATCGTCTGCGTCGCAACGCTCATCCTGGGCAACGTGGTGGCCATCGTGCAGACCAACATCAAGCGCATGCTGGCCTATTCGAGCATCGCCCACGCCGGCTACGCGCTGATCGGCGTGGTTGTGGCCGGGCACGCGACGGCGTCCAGCGAGGTCCGAGGCCTGGGGCTCGCCAGCGTGATGCTGTACTTGGCGATCTACGCCTTCATGACGATGGGCGCCTTCGCGGTCGTGGCCCTGCTGCGCAAGGGAGGACTGGAAGGGGAAGAGATCGAGGACTACACGGGACTGGCCAAGCGGCAACCCGTGGCGGCCTTCCTCATGCTGGTATTCATGGTGTCGCTGGCCGGCATCCCGCCCACCGCCGGATTCATCGGCAAGTTTTACCTGTTCATGGGCGCCGTGCGCGCGGGCCTGACCTGGCTCGCCGTGGTAGCGCTGCTCTTCGCCGCGGTCTCGGCCTACTACTATCTGCGCGTGGTGATGGTCATGTATATGCGGGAGCCGGAGGCCTCGGTCACGGTCCTCCCGCGCCTGGCCGCCTCGCCGGCGTTGACCATCGTGCTGGCCTGCGCGCTGGCCGGCGTCGTCTTCTTCGGTCTGTATCCAGACCCCCTCGTCGCGTTGACCCAACACGCGATCCTCGCGCTGAAGTAAGCGCGGGACTTGGACCCTTCACGGGAAGGAGGCTCGTCGACGTTCACCGCAACGCAGGTTCCTTCGATGGCGTTCCTCCGACTGCTGCGTGGCGCGGCGTCCGACTTCCGTCGGCACGGCTGTACGAGCCTGGCCGCGTCGCTGGCCTTCTTCACCCTCCTGTCCTTCTTTCCGATGATCTACCTGCTGCTGTACCTCGTCAGTTTCTTCGTGAGCCACGAACGGATCGGACAGGAATTCCTGCTGAACTTCCTGCACGGATTTCTGCCCATGTTGGGCGCCGACCTGGCCGAGGAAGTCAAACGGGTGGCCGGCGAACAGATCGTGCGCTGGGTCGTCTTCCTGGCGTTCGTCTGGTTCGGAATGCTGGTCTTTTACGAGATGAACTATACGGTGAACGTCGTCTTCGGGACGCCACGGAAGCGCGGCGCGCTGCTGTCCTCACTGGCCTCGTTCGCATTGCTGGGGATGGTGGAGGTCCTCTTGGTCCTGTCGTATCTGGTCACCCAGACCCTGGGGCGTCTGGTGTCCTACGCGCCACGGATCGGGGGCATCGATCTGGTCGCCGTCGCCGCCCACAAGCTGCTGCTCGCCTACGTCCTGCCCTTCGCGCTGGTCCTGGCCGCCGTCACCTGCCTCTACCGCTACCTGCCGGCGGAACGTCCCGCGTGGCGCGATGCGGCCGTCGGGGGCCTGGTGCTGGCGCTCCTCTGGGAAGTCGCCAAGCATCTGTTCGGCACCTATGTGCAGCATCTCTCGGTCTATAGCCGGATGTATGGATCGCTGTTGGTCACGGTGCTGTTCCTGCTGTGGGTCTATTATTCGGCGGCGCTGCTGCTGTTCGGGGCCGCCATCGTGCGCCGGCTGGACGAAACAAGGCGGGAGTGACCCGTACCGAGGCAACCGTGGCGGGTCAGACCTTGCCTCGTTGCCCGTGGATTTATTCGTGGAATGCGGTCGCTATCCGCGCAGCCCACGGAGTTGCAGAAAGCGGGCGATCCCGCCCCTCGTCACCAGCCCCGCAAGCTGTCCATGCTCCATCACGGCAAGCCGGTCCTGGTCTTCCCGCTGCATCTGTTCGAACGCGGCCAAGGCCGACATGTCGCGCCCCGTTTCCATCGCCGGCGACCAGGGCTGCATGATGTCCCGCACGCTTCGCCAGGGCCAGAGCGACTGGGGCAAGGCCTGCACGTCCTGCACCGCCACCATGCCGATCGGCCGGCCCTCTTCCACCACCGGGAAACCGCTGTGGCCCAGGGGCAGAAAATGCTGCGCGACCGCGTCCGCCACCGTGAGATCCGCGGGCAGGGTCGCCACGTCGCGCACCATCAGGTCTCCGACCGAGACCTGCTCCAGCGACGCCCTGAGGTTGGCCTGCCGGCGGCTGCCCCTGGCCGAGCTGAAGAGAAACAGCCCGATCAGGGCCACCCAACTCCCGTTGGCCGCCAGCGGGCCGGGAATCAGGCCGGCGGACGCGCCCAGCACTAGCGCCAATCCGAGCAAGCCGAGGACCAGCCCGAACCCCTGGCCGACCAGCGAGGCTTGCTGCGTGGCCCGGTGATAATTGCCGGACCAAGCCCACAGACCGGCCCGCAGCACCCGCCCACCGTCCAGGGGAAAGCCAGGAATCAGATTGAACAGCCCGAGTTGCAGATTCACGGAACCGAGGAGCAGCCCCAAGGCAATCAAGCCCTGGCCCGTATTAACGGTCCCGGCCAACCCCAGAAGCATCCCGCCCAGCGCGAAGCTCACGAGAGGGCCGGCGATCGCAATCAGGAACTCGGCCTTCGGCCCCGGCGCTTCCCGTCGCATCTGGGCGACGCCGCCGAAGATGAAGAGGGTGATTTGCTGGATGGGAATCTGGTACCGCAGCGCCACGTAGGAATGACCCAGCTCATGCAGCAACACGGACCCGAACAACAGGAGGGCCGCCGTGCCGCCCATGCCCCAATAGCGCTGGGGCGAGAGGCCCGGCAGCATATCCGGCAGATAGCCGGTCGCCAGGCTCCAGGTCACAAACCCGAAGACCAGAAACCAGGACATGTGGACTTTGATCGGGATGCCGAAAATACGTCCGATTTCCCAGTCGGTGCCCAGCATCATGCCTCCAGGCTGGTATCCATAGCAGTCGGACCGAAGAGGCGTCAATATCCATCCCGTTTCCGGTATAATCAACCTCGATGCACACTCCACGTCGGACAATTTTCGGCCGCGCGTTCCTGCTGCCCGCCGTCTGCTGGTTCGCCACCGCCTGCGCCAGCCTTCCCACCACCAGCCTGAGCGGCGAGGTCCACGACATTCTGATCACAGAAGACCGGGTCTCTCCCCAAGACCTGATCGTGCACATCGGCGACGAGGTCCGCTGGGTAAACCACCGGCTGAGTCCGATCTGGGTGTATTTTTTCAGGGACTCCCTCGACGAGGTGTCCTGCGCGCGCGGCTTTTCCCTCTTCTGGGCCAACGAGGAAGAAGCCGTGATCGAGCCGGGGCAATCGGTCAGTGTCTGTTTCTCGAAGGAAGACGCGATCAGTTATACGGTCCAGAGCGAGCGGACCGTGATACGCGGCTCCACCGCCGGGGAAGGCGGTTCATTCAAGGTTCCCCAGGGCCTGCATGCAGCAGTCATTGTCGAAGTGCCGCCGGCACGCACACCCCGATAGCGACGCCCCGGCTGGAGACGGCATGGAACGCATGATCCGGCGTTTCCCTTTCCTTATCCTGGCCCTGCTGTTCTGCCTGGACACCCCCGGCGCAGAGGCGCAGGTCGTCCGCTCCGGCCCTTCGGCCTGCAAGGCCATCGCCTTGACCTTCGACCTCTGTCCGGTGCGCAACGGGCGTGGCTATGACGAGCCCCTGATCAAGACGTTGATCGAGCATCGGATCCCGGCGACTTTTTTCATGTCCGGACGCTGGATCGACCGCCACGAGGCCGAGGTTCGGGAGTTACAGGCGGTTCCCTTCTTCGAGATCGGTACGCATGGACAGGTCCACGCACACCTGCCCATGCTGGATACAACGGAGCAGCGCGCGGAGATCACCGATACGGTGCATCTGCTGAAGACCAAGTATGGGATCGAGGCGTCGCTCTTCCGCCCCCCCTACGGCGAGTTCAACGACGTGACCGTGGAGGTGGTGCGGGCGCTGGGGCTCCGCTTCATCCTGTGGGATCGTATCTCCGGCGACCCGGACCCGAAGCTGAGTCGGGAACAGATCACCGGGCGGCTGACCGCCCAGGCCAGGAACGGTAACATTATCGTCCTGCATGCCAACGGGAAAGGCGCACACACGAAAGATGTGGTGGAAGATCTGTACCGGGAGGTGATCGTCGCCAGAGGATTTCGTCCCGTCACCGTCACCCAGCTGCTGGGCCAATGCCAGGGAGAGCCGCCCCATGCCCGGTGACCGCCCGATAATGAGAGCCTACAGACCGGAGGATCGCGAGCCGGTGGTCCGGTTGCTCGCCGGATCCGATCCCTGGCGGAAGCTCGGGTACGGGGACGAGGACTGGTCCCGCTTGTTCCGGACCGATGGAATCGTCGAGGGCCGCGAGGGCTACGTGTTGGAAGCCGACGGGGCCGTGGCCGGCGTGGCGCTGCTTCGGCCCAAGTTCCTGATGGGGGACTATCTGGAGTTGCTGGCCATCGCCCCGGCGACACGCAACAAGGGATACGGCGCCCTGCTGCTCGCGCAGATCGAGGCCATCACTTTCGCACGGGCCAAGAACCTCTTCGCCTGCGTGTCCGACTTCAACGACGGCGCCAGGCGGTTCTATGTCAGGCAGGGGTACCGTGAGATCGGACCGATGCCCAACCTGTTGATCCCAGGCAACGCAGAGTTGTTGTTACGGAAAACGATGGGGCCGGCGAGAACAAGGTAGCTATCAGCACTCAGCCATCAGCGGTCCGTATTGCTGAGAGCTGACGGCTGTATGCTCATGGAGTCATCGATGCGCGTCAAGAAGCTCCTCCACACCCGCATGCGGGTAAGCGACATGGACCAGACCATCGCATTCTACCGCAATGTGCTGGGGCTCGAAGTCCTGGAGCGTCATACCTCCCCGCGCGGCTCGCACCTGGCGTTTCTGGCCGTGCCCAACAGCGAGGAATTGATCGAGCTGTGCAGCTTTCCGCCCAGCGGCCCGGTGAAGGTGCAAGAGGACCTCGTCCACCTGGCCTTCGAGGTCGAGAACCTGGACGACACGGTCGCGCAGCTCACCGCCAACGGCGTGAAGATCACGGACGGTCCGACGCGCAGCTCGTCCGGCAGCCGCTTTCTCTTCATCGACGCGCCGGACGGCTACGAGATCGAGCTGATCGAACGCCCGCCCGGGACGGCGCCGGCCTAACCGACTCGCGCGAACAGCCGGGCGGACCGTCGCGCTTGCTCGGCACACCGCTAGGTCGTACAATTCCTTCATGGCCGGCAGCTTCACGATCTCCCCCATGCTCCAGTCCAAGCTCGACCACCTGCCCGCGCAGCCCGGCTGCTATCTGATGAAGAACGGGCGGGGCGAGATTCTCTACATCGGGAAGGCATTGGTGCTGGCCGACCGGGTCCGGTCGTACTTTGCCAAGGCCGGCGACCAGACGCCCAAGACGTCGGTCCTCGTCAGCCAGGTGACGGACCTCGAAACGATCGTCACCCGCTCCGAGCTGGAAGCGCTGATCCTGGAAAGCAACCTGGTCAAGCGGCACAAGCCCCGCTTCAACGTCGTCCTGCGCGACGACAAGCAGTACCCCTACCTGCGCCTGCCGATCAAAGAGGCGTTCCCGCGCCTGTCCATCGTGCGGCGGGTGCAGAAGGACGGGGCCCTCTACTACGGCCCCTACGTGCCGACCAATGCCCTGCGCGAAACCTTGAAAGTGATCCGCAAGGTCTTTCCCCTCGCCACCTGCGAGATCGAGATCGACGGGACCGCCGAGCGGGCCTGCATCGAATTCGAAATCAAGCGCTGCATGGCGCCCTGCACCGGCAACCAGAGCCGTGAGGACTACCATCGGATCGTCAAGCAGGTGCGGCAGTTTCTGGAGGGCCGCGACACCGAGCTGCTGAACGGCCTGCGCGCCGACATGCAGCAGGCCGCGGACCGGGAACAGTTCGAGGAAGCGGCCCGCTTGCGCGACCGGATCGTCAAGATCGAGCGGACTCTGGAAAAACAGCGCGTGACCCAGACTGCTTCGACGGACCAGGACGTGATCGGGCTGGCCAGGCAGGGCGCGGCGGTGGATCTTCAGATGCTGTTCGTGCGCGGCGGGCTGCTCATCGGACGGAAGGACTTCTTTTGGCCGGCGGTCGCGGAGGCGTCGGACGAAGAACTGGTCCGCGCCGCGATCGAACAGTTCTACAACAAGGACGGATTGCCGCCCAAGGAACTGCTGGTCCCGACGGCACTCGGCGAAACCGCTTTGCTCGAAGCCTGGCTGTCCGAGAAAAAAGGCGAGTCGGTGCGCATCCTCGCCCCCGAGCGGGGGGGCAAGCACCAGCTCCTGCTGCTCGCGGAGGAAAACGCGGCGGCGGCGGTAGCCGATCACTTGCGCGACGAGGAGATCGATCGTCTGGCGGCCGCAGAACTCAAGCGACTGTTCAGGCTCGAGAAGGCGCCCCGGCGGATCGAGGGGTTCGACATTTCCAATACCATGGGCGACCAGTCGGTGGCTTCGCTGGTCGTCTGGGAGGACGGGCAGGCGAAGAAGGCGGACTACCGCAAGTTTCGGATTCAGACCGTGCAGGGAGCCAACGACTTCGCCAGCATGCAGGAGGCCGTCGTCCGGCGATACGGGGAGACGGAAGCCCTTCCCCTGCCGGATCTCATTCTGATCGACGGAGGGCTCGGACAACTCGTCGCCGCCGTCGAGGGGCTCCGGCAAGTCGGTCGCACCGGGATTCCCATCATCGGACTGGCCAAAGCCCGGGGTGAAAAACAGGAGCGCGTGTTCCTCCCGGGGCGCAAGAACCCGATCGTCCTGCAGGCCTCTTCTCCGGCCACCCACCTGTTGCAGCGGATCAGGGACGAGGCCCACCGGTTCGCCATCACCTACCATCGCAAGCTCCGCGGCAAGGCCCTCCTCGCCTCACGCCTGGATCAGATTTCCGGCGTCGGTGAAACCCGACGCAGCCGCCTTCTGCGAACGTTCGGCAGCCTGGAGCAGATCGCCCGGGCGAGCGACGAAGCGTTGCGGGATGCAGCCGGCGTCGATGCGAAGACGGCTGCGGCAATCCGCAAGGCCCTGGCATAGACCTCGCAGCCTTCCCTTCCTCTCAGCCCTCGATCTCTTCGCCGCCTCAAGTTTTGTGTCACATCTGGCGATCTCAGTTTTTGACAGCTCTTTACCATTTGGGGACGCCGTCCGTGCTCCATTGATCCGGCAGGTGTCCGGCAAGACTTCCGCTATATCTTCCTCTCCTCTCGCACAATGCAGATCCTTACGTTTTCTCTCTTTCGCACACGACCAGCCCATACCCTCTGCCTTTGTGCCGTTGGCCTAGCACTCTTTACAGAAAAAACAAAGTTCAAAGATCATCAATATGGCTGATTGACCATGGCGACCATGGCAAGGCGATGGGTACTATTCCAAATTTCTTCAATATTCTTCATTAAGACATTGCGACTACAAATAAAGTATTACAATAAATTCATTAACTTATAAATATAACCATGCCGGAGAGTACTTTGCTCATCGAGGCATGATCCATGCTCATTCATTGCTTTGCCAGAAAACCACTAGCCATCGAGTAGACGTCTAGAAATCAAAACCGGCGAATGACAAAACTTAAGACAAAACTTAAGAAAGGGACCGGCAGATGCTAAATGCAATCCCGACGAACCTGAGCCTGCCTGCCATGCACCGTAATGAACAACGTGCCCACTATCCAAACCAGGAACCAGACAGTCCATCCATGCCGCCGCAACGAGCCCTACTCCAAGCCGTCATCGTCACCCTCGGCAGCACCATCGGATCACTCCTCATGCCCTCAATGATGCCGCACCTGCTTCGCGGGATCGGCCGTGAATTGGGAACCAGCTTTTACAAGCCCGACGGACCGGTGAAAGAGGTTGGACAAGAACCCGAGCACGAGGCTGCAATGGGCTCCCTGCACGAACAGCTCCTGGACTGCCTTCAGTTGCTCAAGGCGCAATGGGGGTGCCGCTATCAGATCGTGGGGAGAAGCCTGGACCGTCTCGATCTGGCCATCCTCGATTGCCCTCTCGAACCACGAGGTGATGCCCCCCTGCACCTGTGCTGGCTCTATGCCGGCATGCTCGGCGAGGTGGCCGGAAACCGGCTTGGATATGCCAAGACCTCGCTCGGGCCCTGCGCCGGATCACCGGCGCTCTGCGGCACCTCAGAAGCCGCCGCAGAGGGGGCCTGCAACATCACGCTCTATCTGCAGAAAACGGCTGAAAGCGTCGCGGCAGAAGGCACCTCCTATCCCCAGGCCCAGCAGACTCCCGATCATCTCCCGTCCAGAGCGCGTACCGGCCTGCCTTTGGATCGGCTCTCGGACAGGGAATGGCAGGTGCTGCGGCTTATCGGCGAGGGATTCAGCGACAAGGAAATCGCCGACGCGCTGAAGATGAGCGTCCGCACCGCCGAGAATCACGCTTCCAAAGTCTATACCAAGCTGGGAGTACGCGGGCGTGCGCGCTTAATCCGCTATGCCTTGCACCACCGCGTGGTGAACATATGAGCCAATCCGTGTCTCGCACGCAGCCTGCATTGAAAGGATCATTCTCATGACGGACCCGGCGCCACCCTACTCCGAAACCATTTTGCTGGTCGACGACGAGCCGGCTGTACGCGAATTAATCCGCGTCGTCCTGAAGATGAACGGCTACCGCGTCTTTGAGGCAGCCGGCGGAGAAGAGGCGCTTCGACTGCTCGACTCATTCTCCGAGCCTATTCATCTCATATTGACGGATGTGCAGATGCCCGGCATGACGGGACGTGAACTCACGGAACGGGCGCAACAACGCGCCCCCAACATCAAGGTCCTGCTGATCTCCGGCTTTATCAATGCGGCCGATTTTCACGAATGGGCCGTCCCCACGGGAGTCGTCTTCCTACCCAAACCCTTCAACGTGGAAGACCTGGAACGGACGGTCCGTGAAACGTTGAATGGGTACTGCCCCCTGTACAGGCCCTGCGAGCCCCCGCCTCACGAAGCGGCGCTTTCGTGGACGATTCCGTAACGCCAGGCCTTTGCCCACTTTCTCGCCTGCCTTCCGCACCCAGCCTGATGCACCGCCCTCGTCATCATCGACCATGCCGGGCCTGTCAGCCCGGCGACGCGCCGACACGGAGCTCTTGCGAATCGGGCCGGGCTTGCCTATTATCCTCCACACGGGATTCGACGAGACGATAACGTGCAAGACAGCCATCGCCCTGGAGTACGAGCCTTCCTGATGAAGCCCCACCTCTTGCCACACCTTGCCGACCGGAGCCGGCGCATGCAGGCTCAACGACGCGGTCGGAAGGGCGAGGTCGGCCACTCCTGAGCGTTTCACAACACGAGTTCTCCCCGCCCTTGAATACCCCACACCGCACGACTCCGAATCCAGGGTGTCGTCGCTCGGTCGTCCCTTTCGTCCCGTGAAGCCAGGCACTGCAACCCTTAGCCCATAGGAGGCCCCATGTCGAACGTGACCCATCCAGGCTCCACGACAATCGTCCCAACAGGTCCAGGCGGCGTGAGTCGCATCGAACAGGGATTTGAAGTCATGATCTTCGCAAGCCGCTGGATCCAAGCCCCCCTGTATGTCGGCTTGATCGTGGCAGAGCTGCTCTATGCCTACAAATTCCTGACCGAACTCGGAGAGATGGTCTATCACCTCAGCACCTTGACGGAGACCGTGTTCATGCTCGGCATCCTGTCGCTGATCGACATTACGATGGTCGCGAACCTGCTCACGATGGTCGTGATCGGCGGTTACGCGACCTTCGTCAGCAAGCTGGATCTGGAAGGACATCGAGACCGGCCGGACTGGCTCAGCCACGTGGACCCGGGCACGATCAAGGTCAAGCTCGCAGCCTCCTTGATCGGCATATCCAGCATCCATCTGCTCAAGGCCTTCGTCAATGTGAGCAACGTGCCGGTCGAGCATATCAAGTGGCAGATTCTGATCCATATGACCTTCCTGGGTTCTGCGATCTTGTTGGCCTATACGGACAAACTGATGCAGAGAGACCGCAAGCATTGAAGGTTGCGGACGGAAGACTCACGGATACAGGCGAACCGTAGGACTACGAAGAATCCCGCGTGGGAATACCGCATTGACAGGCAGGTGAACCCGTGGGATATTTACGGCCTTTGTTTACCAGGCCTGACGGCAAGTCTTACGTAATCCAAAAAGGGAGGGCGATGCGTCACGGACCGAAGAACGCGATCAGCTGGATTGCACCCCTTCTGCTGTTGATCACGTTCGTGGCAGTCCCTGACGCAGTCCGCGCCAATGGGTTCCGCATCTTCGACCAAGGCGCCTCCGCCACGGGTCAAGGATCAGCGTTTTCGGCTCAAGCGGACGATGCCTCGGCGGTGTACTACAACCCGGCCGGCATGACTCAATTGCGGGGCGTGCAGTTCTCCGGCGGCATGTTGTTCCTCGGGGGAAGCACCAGCTTCAAAGCTCCGAGCGGCGCTAGTGTCACCGGCGGGTTCGGCGACAGTGTGGCCTACCCTCCGCCGGTCAATCTGTACGTCACCGCCAACCTCAAGGATTTGGGGATTCGAGCCCTCGGCGATACCACGCTGGGGCTTGCAGTGATCTCGCCGTTCGGCATCCAGAACGGGTACCCGGCCAACGGCCCATTCGCCACGGCAACGACCTATGTGGCGGTCGAGATATTGGACTTCAAGCCGACCGTGGCCTACAAGCTCAACGACCAGCTGTCGTTCGGAGCCGGCCTCGACATCTACACGTTTGTTCCGTTCATCGGCCAGGGGCAGGCCGAAAACATCTTCAACTCCGCCGGAGGCCCGGGCCAGCCGCCGGCCGGGTCGCGCATCGAAATCAACGGGCGGGACACGGCGGTCGGCTTCAACTTCAGCACGATGTACACGCCGCTGCGCAACGAGGACGGCAAGCCGTTGCTGAACGTGGGCTTTGTCTATCGCAGCAGCACCGCCCTGAACCTGCAGGGGCAGTTCCTGTCCAATGGGAAAGCCACCGCGAATGCCTCCACCAATTTCGTCCTGCCGGAGTCCTATACGCTGGGCGTCGCCTACTGGCCTCTGCGAGACAGAGACCGCGAGTGGAAACTTGAAATCGACCTGGACTACACGGGCTGGCAGAACTTCCGCAACAACAACGTGACCCTGTCCACCGGCTCCACGATTTCCGCCCCACGCCACTGGCAGAACGCGACCACGCTCATGCTCGGCACCGAACACAAGTGGCTCCACGTGGACGAGCTGCCGGACTGGGAAATCGCCGCCCGCGCCGGCTATTGGTATGCGGAGACGCCGGTTCCCGACGCGACGTTCAATCCGTCCCTCCCCAACGCGAACAGCAACTCGATGACGCTGGGCTTCGGCTTCATGTGCAAGGGGCAGGGCCACTTTCTGGGATTCATCGATTGCAGCCCCTCCAGCGAGCAGGGATTCGGGCCGAAGGCAGTCGGCGTGGATCTGGCCTATCGGGCGATTTTCTATGAAACCCGCACCGTCACGGGTAACCAAGCCCCGCTGGCTCTGCCCGGCGTCGTCAACGGCACGTACAATACGACGCTCCACGTCGGTTCACTCAACCTGCGCGTCAATTTCTAACCGCGTCAGGACGCCGCCGTCAACGAACCCTGCCGGCTTCTCCAGCATGGCATCCAGGCCAGGGCCACCAGCTTGACGGCAATGTTGCTCTTGGTTGGCTTGAGCGCCAGGGTTTCGAGTGGCTCCGTCTGTCCGTCGAGCGCAACGGCCAGCTTGTCCACTTCCCCTTGAAACTGCGCCTCGAGTTCCGCGATCTGCTGGTCAAGCGCCGCGACGTTCTCTTTCGCCAGCCCCACATCTTTCGTATCTTTGATCGCCCGCCCGGCCCCCCGGATCGCCGTGGTCGCCTTCCCGATCGTGGAGGCACTCACCGTCTTTCTCCCCATGAAGGCCTGCAATAACGTCGCCCCGACTGAGATAGCCGCTTGCACCTTGCTCTGGTTGGCCTGCTCTTCTTCCCGCGCCACCGATTGCTCGGCCCGCCGCTTCCGCTCCTGAAGCGACGCGAACTTCGGCGCATACTTCTGCCGCAACCGCTCGGTTTCCTGATCCCGCCGTTCATGGGTTGCCTGTTGGAGGCGAATTCGGAAGTCTCGCTCCGTTTCGCCCGGCTTGGATAGGAGCTTGAGCCGGGCGCTCTTGCACAGGGTCACTGATTGAGTTCGGTAGAGCCAGGCCGCAAATTCCTTTCCCCAGGCATCATAGTTCTTCGCCTTGCCGGCGGAAGCGGGCAAGGCGGCGAACTGCGCCGCGTTTTGAGGAGCCTGCTCCAAATCCGACACCGCGATCCCAGCCTCGCGGGCTTCGTCCCAGTTGACCGGTACCGGCGCGTCGGTGATGGCCGACAGAAACGCCACATCTTGCGTGACATCCACGCCGGCTTTGACATCCGCCACGCGCACCTGGGCCGCCCCCAACAACATCGGCTGATAGACCAATGTGCTCTCCGCCGGCTGGTTGCCCCGCAAAGGAACAAAATATTGCGGAACCTCCGGCGGCAGCAACGGACGTGAGGAGTGAGGTATACGGGGTGAGGGATAGCTTGCGCTCTCCACCTTTGTTTCTGTCGCCTCACGCCTCACGCCTGACGCTTTACGAGATTCCATGAGTGTCTTGATCTGGTTGCGCGCCAGCGGACCGCGCAAGTAGGACAAGGTCCAGCGCGACTCGAACACTTCCGGCGCATCCTCATGGACGTTGTTCAACAGAAAGATTCGGCTGCCAAGGCCGGCCAGCAGTTGTTCCATCTTTGGACGGTCGAATTTCTTGCCGCTCCCGGCGGCGGCTCCTTCCAGACCTTCCAGCACCCGCGCCTTGTCGCGTTCCGTCTGCAGCCGCCCGATGAACCAGGTGCCGGTATTGGCCAGGCCCTTGTAATCCAGGTCCACCGGATTCTGCGTCGCCAGGACCACCCCCAGCCCGAAGGCCCTGGCCTGTTTGAGCAAAGTCAGCAAGGGGGCCTTGGACGGAGGGTTGGCCACCGGCGGGAAGTAGCCGAAAATCTCGTCCATGTAAAGCATCGCCCGCAAGCTGGTCGTCCCCGATTGCGCCCGCATCCACCCCAGAGTCTGGCTCAATAACAGCGTGACAAAGAACATGCGTTCGGCATCGTTGAGATGGGCGATCGAGAAGATGGCGATGCGCGGCTTCCCCTCCGGTGTGTGGAGGATCTGATCGATCTCCAGCGGCACCCCCTCCAGCCAGGTCGAAAAACCAGGTGCGGCCAGCAAGTTATTGAGTTTCATAGCCAGGCCGAACCGATCTTTCGACGGGAAGAACGATTCCACATCGAGGACCCCGACCTTCGCGACCGGCGGCTGTTGGATCTGCTGGATCAGCGAGGCCAGATCCAGATCGCGCCCCGTCCGCCAGGCGCAATCCAGTATCGTCGAAAGCAGAATATGCTCCCGGCTCTGGATCGGATCTGCCTCGATCCCCAACAAGCCCAGCAGGCCGGTGACCGTCGTGCCGATGCGCTCACGCAGAAGCTCCGCATCGTCGAGAATGGTCTGCGCCGGGGCGGCGAAGGACTTAAGGATGGAGACGGGGATGCCGGCGTTGCTACCCGGCGTGTAGATGGCAACGTCGGCCGCCTCTTTGAGCCGCGCGATGCGGTCCCCGTCCTGCCCCCATTCGGCCAGGCCCTTCTTCCACAGGTCCGCCTGCTGCCGGGCATAGTCCGCCGGCGTCAGGCCATTTTTGCGGGCATCGTCCTCGTTGATCCAGGGGGCGAAGTCTTCCCCGCGCAACTGCGGAAAGGTCAGAAGCAGGTTGGCCAGATCGCCCTTGGGATCGATCACGATAGCGGGGATGCCGTCGATCGCCGCCTCTTCGAGCAGGCCCAGACAGAGGCCGGTCTTGCCGCTGCCCGTCATGCCCACGCAGACTGCGTGGGTCAGCAGGTCTTTGGACTCATACAGCAGCCAGCCCTTCTTGGGCTTTTTCTTTGCGAGGTCATAGGGTCGTCCGAGGTAGAAGACCCCCAGCTTTTCAAAGTCCTGCATGCACCGGCTCCTTTCCCAACTCAGCCGCCCACCATGTCCCGCGGCCAAGCCATTGTATGGCGCGGCCGTCCCGACCGCAAGAACCGCCTGATGCCGCTTCGGAGCCTGCACTCATTCCGACAAATTCTTGCCAGGCCCATGCCGTTTCATTATGCTGGTTCTGGAGCTGCCCATGCCGATCAGCCGCATCCTCCTTGTCAGCCTCTGGCTCTCCCTCCTTGCCGCCTCTGCCTGGGCGGAGACACCGGCCCCCAGCGTCCACTGGGGCGCCATCGCCTACCCCGATCAAGAGCGGACCCTCGCCACAGGCTTGACGCTGAACCGCTTCACTCAATACGACGGAGCCGGCAAGCAATACAACGACATCAACCAGACGATGGGATTCAATTTCGCTTCCGTCAGTTGGACGGAACGCTGGCAACAACTGCCCGGATGGCAGACCAACCTGACCCTCGGCATCGGCCCCACCGACGACGGCCTCACCCGTTTTCTCCAGAACGACGTGATCCACAAGCTCCGCGGCTTCGCCCCGGTCCCGGTCGGCGCGAAACGCGAAGCCTTGGACTACATGGTCAGCGGCACCCTGACCAAATGGACGCCGGTGTTCGGGCAGCGGGAGGACGGCTTCGCCGGTCTCGGTGTCGCGATGGGCTCGCTCTATCAAGAGCCTTACGCGCAAGCAGGCCTGCGCCGGGTCGCGCTGTCGGATGTCTTTCACTCGGCAACCGGTGAAACCTCGTCGGCGCTCCGGACTTTTTCCAACTGGGTGCGGTTTTCAGCGATGGGCCGGTACGGGCGTCTCTACGGCGGCAGCGCCTTCCCAGTCATCGCGCCTCAGTCGTATCTGGGCCAGTTTTCCATCAGTGCCGGAGACTACCGCGCCAGCCGGAACGAATCGGACACATGGGAACTTGAACTGGCCTTCACCGTGGATTCAGGACTGTTCGTGGATCGCAAGGGGGATGCGCTGGAGGAACGGTTCGTCTCGATCGCCTTCCGCTACTCGTTCGTGACGTTCGAAACGTGGAACGACCTGATCAACCAGAAAGACTATGGGCCCACGTATGGAGGGCGCCTGACGATCGATCTGCTCCGCCTCTATGATAAATGGAAGTGCGACGCCTGAGGCCTTGCCGGAAAAGAGCGTATGGCTGATAGCGAATGGCAAGATGACATCGGAGGCCTCGCCGAGTGATCCTCTTGCCATAAGCCATATGCCATTAGCTCTTCGTCCCTCTTACCACTCTTTGAAGATCACGAACACAGCCCCGACCATCAAGGCAAAGCCGGCCAGATAGTTCCACTTCAGCGGCTCCTTCAGATACCAGACGGAAAACCCGCAAAACACCACCAGCGTGATCACCTCCTGGATCGTCTTCAACTGCGCCGCCGAAAACTGATAGTGGCCGATCCGATTCGCCGGCACCTGAAAACAATATTCCACGAAGGCAATCCCCCAGCTCACGCCAATGGCCATCCACAAGGGCGACTCCTTATACTTCAGATGCCCATACCAGGCCATCGTCATGAAGATGTTCGAAATCGTCAGCAGCACGATCGTATGCATAATCTCCCCTTCAAAAGGACCTCGCGGCCAGATTTCGCGCAGTATATGGCGGTGGTTTTTTCTGGCAAGATAAGGAAAGAAGTCTTCCGATCGGCTGAGGGCCATAAGCGCCATCAGCCGCCACCTCTCTCTCTTTCTAGACCGGGGCTGGAAGGGGTAGTCGGCGAAGCCACGCGACATGGCGGGCATGGCCTGCTGATGGCTGGAAGACGCCGAGCGCCGTTCTGCTCATCCGATAAGGCGCGAAGCCAACGGGACGACATTGCAAGCCGATCCCGCATCAACGCATCATGGCGCGGCTGAGACCGACTACCCCTTCGTCAGCCCGCTTCCGACCCACCAGCCGTCAGCCGAGTCCGGCTTCCTTCAACACTTGGCCCGTGTACGACTTCGCCACCTTCGCGATCGCCGCCGGCGGTCCTTCGGCCACAATCTCCCCGCCCCGGTCTCCCCCCTCCGGTCCGAGATCGATCAGCCAGTCCGCGTTCTTGATCACGTCCAGATTGTGCTCGATCACCAGCACCGTGTTCCCCGCCTCCACCAAGCGGTTCAGCACATCCAGCAGCCGCTGGATGTCGGCGAAGTGCAGGCCAGTCGTCGGCTCGTCCAGGATGTAGAGCGTGCGGCCCGTCGCCCGCTTGGATAGCTCGCGCGAGAGCTTCACCCGCTGCGCCTCGCCTCCGGAGAGGGTCGTCGCCGACTGGCCTAGCTTCACATAGTGGAGCCCCACGTCGTGCAGGGTTTGCAGCTTGGTCCTGATCAGCGGGATAGCCTCGAAGAACTCCAGCGCCTCGTCCACCGTCATGTTCAGGATGTCGGCGATGCTCCGGTCCTTGAATTTAATCTCCAAGGTCTCGCGGTTGTACCGCTGGCCCTTGCAGACCTCGCAGGTCACGTAGATGTCCGGGAGGAAGTGCATCTCGATCTTGATGAGCCCGTCCCCCTCGCAGGCCTCGCAACGCCCGCCCTTGACGTTGAAACTGTAGCGGCCCGCCTTGTACCCCCGCACACGCGACTCAGGCAGCTTGGTGAAGAGGTCCCGGATAAAGGTGAAGAGGCCCGTGTAGGTGGCCGGGTTGGAGCGGGGCGTCCGCCCGATGGGCGACTGGTCGATGTCGATCACTTTGTCCAGGGCTTCCACGCCCTGGAGCGATTGGCAGCCATCGATCTTGGGCTTCTTCTGGTACAGGAGCTGCGACAAGGAATGGAACAGGACCTCCAGCACCAGGGTGCTCTTGCCCGATCCGGACACGCCGGTCACGCAAGTCAGCAGCCCCAGGGGAATCTTGGCGGTGATGTTCTTGAGGTTGTGCTTCCTGGCCCCGACCACGCCGAGGAACTTTTTGGCTTTCCGTTCCCGGTGGGGCAGGGTAACGGATGACTCTCCGCGCAAATACCGACCCGTCAGGGAGGCCTTGTCGGCCATGATCTCCTTCGGCGTCCCTTCTGCGACGATCTTCCCCCCAAGGGCGCCGGCTCCCGGCCCCATGTCCACGATATGATCCGCCGCCATCATCGTTTCCGCATCGTGCTCCACGACCACGACCGTGTTGCCCATGTCGCGCAACCGAATCAGGGTCTGGAGCAGCCGCCGATTGTCCCGCTGGTGCAAGCCGATGGACGGCTCGTCCAGAATGTAGAGGACCCCCACCAGGCCAGACCCGATCTGCGTGGCCAGGCGGATGCGCTGCCCCTCGCCGCCGGAGAGCGTCGCCGCCGCCCGGTCCAGGGTCAGGTAGTCCAGCCCGACGTTGTTCAAAAAGCCCAGCCGCTCGCGGATTTCCTTCAAGATGCGCTGGGCGATAAAGGTCTCCCGCTCGCTGAGTTTGAGCGAACCGAAATAGGCGGCCGCCGTCCGTACGGACAGTTGCGTCACTTCCGCGATGGATTTTCCGCCCAGCTTGATCGAGAGGCTTTCCGGCCTGAGCCTGGCCCCTTTGCAGGTGGGACAGGGCTCCAGGAGGGTGAAATCCTCCTCGATCTCCCCTTCCGAGCTGCCGGGCGCAACCGCAAAGCCGATCCCGTCGCAAGCCGGGCAGGCGCCATGGGGACTGTTGAAGGAAAAGACGCGGGGGGTGATCTCCGGGTAGCTCAGGCCGCAGCGGATGCAAGCCAGCGTTTCGCTGAAGAGTTTCGTTTTGTTGTCCTCGGTCAGCACACCGACGAGACCGCCCGCCAACTTGAGCGAGGTTTCCACCGAATCGGCCAGTCGCCGGGCCAGCGGATCGTCCGGCCCGACCCGCTTCATCACCAACCGGTCCACGACCACTTCGATCGTGTGTTTCTTTTGCTTGTCGAGCGCGATGTCCTCGCCCAGGTCCACGATCTGACCGTCGATCCTGGCCCGCACATAGCCGGCCCGCCGCATATCGAGGAGTTCCTTGCGATATTCCCCCTTCCGCCCCCGGATGATCGGGGCCAGCACCTGGAATTTGGCTCCGGCCGGCAAGGCCAGAATCGCGTCCACCATCTGCTGGACCGTCTGCGCCGTGATCTCCTCGCCGCAACTGAAGCAGAAGGGACGCCCGATGCGGGCGAACAGCAGGCGCAGATAGTCGTAGATCTCCGTGACGGTCCCGACGGTGGAGCGGGGATTGTGGCTGGTGCTCTTTTGCTCAATGGAGATGGCCGGCGAAAGGCCTTCGATCGAATCCACGTCGGGCTTGCCCATCTGTTCGAGGAACTGGCGGGCATAGGCGCTGAGGGACTCGACGTAGCGGCGCTGCCCTTCGGCGTAGATCGTGTCGAAGGCGAGGGAGGACTTGCCGGACCCGCTCAAGCCGGTGATGACCACCAGCTTGTCGCGCGGAATTTCGACGTCCAGATTTTTGAGGTTATGTTCCCGCGCGCCGCGGATGAGAATCGAGCCGGCCATGAACATCCTCCCCAGGCGCGGAATTATAACATGGGGCTCGGCCAAGCGGGGCGCGCCTTGCCTTGACAAAGCCGCGGCGCGGGTGCTACCTCCTTGCGATGCTCGAATTGAAGGAAAAACCGGCGTCGGCCAGGCCTCTTCCGCCTCCGCCGGAGGGGACCGTGCCCGACTGGTCCGGCAAGGGCAAGGAGCAGGCGGTCCAGCGGATGTTCACCGCCATCGCCCGCTGGTACGACCTGAACAACTCGCTCCTCAGTTTCGGCCTGCACCATCGCTGGAAACGCCGCGCCGCTGCCTTCGTCCCGACGACTCAGGCCGGCCGCGCCATGGATATCGGCGCCGGCACCGGCGATCTGGCCCTCTTGATCCACCCGCGCATGGGCGAAGGAGGCCGCGTGGCGGCGGTGGACCTGAACCAGGCCATGCTCCGGGAAGGCGTGCGCAAGATCGCCGGACGAGGACTCGACGGCCATGTCACCTGTCTGCGCGCCAATGCCGAACAGTTAGGATTCCGGGACAACAGCTTCGACGCGGTGACGACGGGATTTTGCATCAGGAACGTGAGCGATCTCCTGAGGGCTTGTACGGAAATCTGCCGGGTCTTGAAGCCCGGCGGCCGGTTCGTCTGTCTGGAGTTTTCCCGCCCGGTCAGCCCTTGGCTGCTGAACCTCTACGACTGGTACTCGTTCAGCCTCCTGCCCAAGGTCGGCACGCTCGTGGCCCACGATAAGACCGGCGTCTATCGCTACCTGCCCGCCTCCATCCGCGCCTTTCCCGACCAGGAAGGACTCAAATCCCTCTTGCTCAAGGCCGGGTTCCGGCAGGTGGACTATCACAATGTGAGCGGCGGGATCGTCGCGATCCATGTGGCAATCAAATAGTTGACAAGTTTATCAAGTCTGAAAGTCATCAAGTCCCAGGATATTCTCGACTTTATAGACTTTGCAACTTTGCGACTTTATAGACCATGAACTCGATTCTTTACGTCTTCCTGCCGTGCAAAAAGGTGTACCCGATCGGGATCACTTATTTGGCGGATTTTATCCATCGGCGGCGACCCGATGTCCGGCAACAAATTCTGGACTTGTCGGTCTACCCGCAAACGGAGCGGCCGAAAGTCCTGCGGGACGCAGCCATGGCGTTCGCGCCGGACCTGGTCTGTTTCTCCTGGCGGGACATTCAGATTTTCTCTCCCCACGAAGGGGATGCGTCGCTGGAACATGCGTTCAATTTTTACTTTTCGAGCAACCCGATCAAGAAAATCGCCGCCTCGTTCCAGGGTGTCAAACAGCTCTATCGGTATTACAACGACATCCGGACCAACCTGTCCTACCCCTGGCTGATCCGGAACGAGTTCCCCCAGACTCAGATCATGATCGGGGGCGGGGCTTTCACCGCCTTCGCGGACCAGTTGATCGAGAAACTGCCGGAAGGGACGGTCGGCATCCTCGGCGAAGGCGAGGACGCCATCCTCAAGATGGTGGAAGGCCGCTCCCTCGCGGAGGAACGGTTTATCGTCAAAGAAGGGGGGAAGGTCTCCAAAGGCGAACAGGGATCGCCTGCCCTGTTGGACGCCCTGACCGTGGATTTGCCTTACCTCACCGGCATCTTCCCCCAATACCGGGACTATCTCGACGAATCCATCGGCGTCCAAAGCAAGCGCGGCTGTCCTTACGACTGTGCCTTCTGTCTCTATCCCTATATCGAGGGCAAACGGGTCCGGTACCGGCCGCCGGAGATGGTCGTCAAGGACATCGCGCAACATTATCACCAATGGGGCGCGCGCAAGTTCTGGTTCACGGACGCCCAGTTCATCACCGGTAAGGAAGCCTATCCCCAATGTACGGAGATTCTGGAGCGTATCCTCCGCGAGAAGCTGGACATCCAATGGTCCGGCTACATCCGAACCTCGCTGATCACGGCGGACCTGGCCAAGCTCATGGTCCGCTCGGGAGTCGGAGACCTGGAAGTGGCCATTACCTCCGGTTCGCAGGAGGTCCTCAACAACCTCCATATGGGGTTCAAGTTGGAGCGGCTCTATGACGGTTGCCGGTACCTGGCCGAAGCCGGCTTTCAAGGCAAGGTCATCCTGAACTACTCCCTGAACTCCCCCAAGGAAACCGAGGACACCCTCTTGCAGAGCGTCGAATCGTACAAAACGGTCGCCTCAATCCTGGGCGAGGAACGGGTGTTTCCCTTGATGTTTTTCCTGGGCATCCAACCGAACACGGACTTGGAACATCGGCTGCTGGAGGAGGGGTACCTCTCGGCCGGCTACAATCCGCTGATGCTCACCCCGACCAGCATCAGAAAACTCCTCTATAACCCGGCCCCGTTGAACAAAATCATCGCCAAGGCCTGCCTGACCGCCTGGCATAAGAAACAGGGGAGTCAGGACCCCCGTCCCTGGTCCGGCTCCCTCTCCGCCAAGCCCCAAGCCTATGCGGACGGCAGCCTTATCCGCGGGGTCGAACACAACAGCGGGCGCCAGGCTCTGCTGACGCTGGAAGAGATTCTCAGGTCACGAAAAACCGCTGGTTCTTCAGCTGCTTCGCCATCGGGGCCGGCCGTCAGCCGAGCGGGCTAACGCCCCTTTTCATCCCCCCAGATGCTGCTTGCATTCTCAACATTTCCGATGCTATCATGCCTTCTCATTTTAGCCCGGCGATATCTCGGAATCGGTTCAATTTCCTAACGATTTTCTCGATCTCGACGTTTGCCAGGGGGCCTGAAGGAGGCGGGTAGATGTACAAGACGATTTATGTCCCGGTGGATAACTCGGACTATTCCAATACAGCCGTCGACGTGGGCGTCGACCTGGCCAAAACGTTCGGCGCCAAAATTGTCGGGAGCCATGTCTATGCGGCGAAGATGCATGACAAGCGCTTCAAACAGATGGAGGCCGGACTGCCGGAGGAGTATCACGACGAAAAAGAACTGGATCGGCAACGCCAGATCCACGACTCGCTGATCACCCGCGGCCTCCAAATCATCACCGACTCCTACCTCGACTACGTGGACAAGCGATGCACCGAGGCCAACTTGCCCCTGGAGCGCCGCTCCCTGGAGGGGCGGAACTGGAAGGTACTGGCCGAAGACATCAATCAGAACGCCTACGACCTCGTGATCATGGGCGCCCTCGGCGTCGGCGCGGTGAAAGACAGCGTGATCGGCAGCAACACCGAGCGCGTCGTGCGCCGCGTGCGGACCTCCGACATGCTGATCATCAAGAACACGCAGCCGACGACCAGCGGCAAGATCGTCGTCGCGGTGGACGGCAGCGCCTACTCGTTCGGCGGGCTGATGACCGCCCTGGCCTTGGGGAAGGCCTTGAATCGGCCGGTGGAAGCCATCTCGGCCTTCGACCCCTATTTCCACTATGCGGCGTTCCACAGCATTTCCGGCGTCCTCAACGAGGAGGCCGGCAAGGTCTTCCGGTTCAAGGAGCAGGAAAAGCTGCACGAAGAAATCATCGACAGCGGCTTGGCCAAGATCTACCAGTCGCACCTGGACATTTCCCGCGAGATCGCCCAAGCCGAGAACACGGACATCAAGACCACCCTGCTGGACGGGAAGGCCTTCGAGAAGGTCATCCAGTACGTCCGCAAGGACGTCCCCTGGCTCCTGATCGTCGGCCGAATCGGCGTGCACAGCGACGAGGACATGGACATCGGCAGCAACACGGAGAACCTTTTGCGCGCCGCCCCCTGCAACGTGCTGGTCTCCAACCGCAAGTATACCCCGCCCATCGACACCCAGGCCGAGTACACCATCGCCTGGACCGAAGAGGCCCTGCGACGGATGGAGAGGATTCCGGTGTTTGCGCGCGGCGTGGCCAAGACAGCCATCCACCGGTATGCGATCGAGAAGGGCCACACGATCATCAGCAACACGGTGGTGGACGCGGCGGTCGGGCACATCCTGCCGAAAGGCGCGATGGACGCCATGCGGGCGCTCGGCGGGAGCCTGGACGCCGCCGGCATCGACCGGGACAAGATGCAGGCCGATGATTCCGTGGCCAAGGACCTGATGGGCGGCACGCTCAGCGGCATGATGACCGAGATCGTGCAGGAGAAGCCGACGGTGAGCGCCGGCACCCAAGCTTACTTGGACCGGATGAGCCAGACCTACTTCGTCTGCGACGGCTGCGGCTACATCGGCAAGGGCGACACGCCGGTGAAGTGTCCCGTCTGCATGGCGGAGGGCGCGCGTTTCAAGCAGGTGGACAAGAGCATCTTCGAAGCGGCGGCCAAGGCGGAAGGGCAGCTGGAAACGGAACTGGCCTACGACGACGTGCCAATGCAGTGGACCAAGGACGCCAAGGAAGCCATCCGGAGCGTCCCGGCCGGGTTCCAGCGTCGGCGCGCCAAGGCCAAGATCGAAAAGACGGCCCGGAAGCTGGGCATGACCACGATTACGCTCGAGTATGCGGCGCCGATAATCAAGGAAGCGGCGACCGAGGACTATACCCCCATCTTTGCGAACAAAGGCACCGGCACGGCCCCGGAGACGGAGGCCGCGCTCCATGCCGACCAAGGCAACGGCCAAAGTAACGGCCATGGCAACGGGCATGCAACCGGCGGCAACGGAGGTAGTTCGATGTCTGCTCCCGCCCCTCTCACCTGGACCCCGGACGCGCAGGCGCGCCTCGACCGCGTGCCCCCCGGTTTCATGCGCGACTGTACCAAGGCGCTGATCCTGAAGCATGCCGAAAAGGTCGGCGCGACCACGATCACCCTCGACGTGGCCAATGCGGGGATCGAACAAGCCAAGGGCACGATGGAAGAAGCAATGAAGACGGGCAACCTGAAGGATATCCTCGAACGCCTGGGCGTCGGCCCCCAGCCGGGATCCTCCCAGAATGGGTAAGGCCCTTCCGATTTTCAATTTTCCCGCCCTCGCGGGCAAATTCGACTCGCTCGAACAGCAGATCAAGCAGTTCGTGACGTCGCCCGGCGTGACGCCGGGCGACGGGCGGACGGTGGACGACTTCAAGCCCTTCCTGATCGCCCTCAACCTCACCAAGCGCTGCAACCTCAAATGCGACCATTGCTACCTGGACGCCACCACCAAGGCCGGCGGAGGATCGGACGAGCTGACCACGGAGGAATGCGTCCGCCTGATCGACCAGATTGCGGAAGTGAACCGGGGCTGCCTCTTAGTGATCACCGGCGGGGAACCGCTGACCCGTCCGGATATTCTGGACATCGCACGCCACGCGGTGGGGCTCGGCTTCATGGTCGTGTTCGGCACCAACGGGATGCTGATCAACGACCGCATGGCCAAGGAACTGGTGGAGATCGGCGTCATGGGCGTGGGCATTAGCATCGACTCGCTGGACGCCAAGAAGCACAACCGTTTCCGCGGACTCGAAGGGGCCTGGGAAGGCGCCGTGGCCGGCATCGAGGCGTGCAAGCGCAATGGGCTCCAGTTCCAGGTGCATTTCAGCGCCCAGCCGATGAACTATCAAGAGCTGCCGGATGTGGTCGAGTGGGCCCATACCCTGGGCGCCAAGGTGCTGAACGTCTTCTTCATGGTCTGCACGGGCCGCGGCGAAGAGCTGACCGACATCACCCCGGCCCAGTATGAAGAAGTCCTGGGCTACCTGGTCGATTGCCAGGACAAGTACAAGGACATGCTGGTCCGCGCCCGCTGCGCACCCCACTTCAAACGCCTGGCCTACGAGAAGGACCCCAACTCCCCGATCACCAAGGCCCAGGGGTATATGGGTGGGGGCTGCCTGGCCGGCACCAATTACGCCCGGGTGACTCCGAACGGCGAGCTGACCCCCTGTCCCTACATGCCGCTCTCGGCGGGGAATGTCCGCGAGAAGAGCTTCGTGGATCTCTGGGAACGGTCCGACATCTTCGACTCCTTCCGTTATCCGCATCTCAAAGGCAAATGCGGAGATTGCGAATACAGCGAAATTTGCGGCGGCTGCCGTGCCAGGCCGTATGTGGATCACGGGGACTGGCTGGACGAGGACCAGTGGTGCCTCTACACCCCGAAGGGCGGCGCGAAGGTGCAGGTGGCCTTCAACACGCCGGAGGAAAGCACCGCGGTCTGGGAAGAGGCGGCGCAGACCCGGCTCGACCGCATCCCCTACTTTCTCCGTGCCATGGTCAGGAAGGGCGTCGAGCGGCACGCGCGCGAGCAAGGCCTGGCCGTCATCACCGTCGAGTTGATGGAAGAGCTCCGCAAAAAGCGCTTCGGCAACGACGCCCCGGTGTTTAAATTCTAATGGACGCGCTGCAATCACTCCTGACCGATCTCAACCAGTTGATCCCGATCGTCAACCATTGGCTGCACCTGGTCTCGGCCGTCATCTGGATCGGCGGCCTGGCCTTCCTGGTCATGGCGGTGACGCCAGGCTTGAAGACCGCGGTGCCCAAGGAATACATCAAGCCCATCGCCGACACGTTTTACCGGCAGTACAAGCGCGTGGTGGGCGTCCTGCTGGTCGTGATTCTCTTCACCGGCGGAATCAATCTCCACTATGTGAACCAGCTGCTGGTTTCCCAAACCGGGGCCGGCATTCCCCACCATGCCAAGTACCTGACCGTGTTCTTCATCAAGTTGTTCCTGGTTCTGGGCATCCTGACGCTCTTCCTCTACACCATCATCTTCAAGACCGAGCCGACCGGCGAAGAAACGGCCGAGGAGCGGGAGGAGCAGATGGCGGAGCCGGTCCCCTTCCAGCGCGTGGCTTTATGGCTCGGCCTCCTCATCATCCTCTGCGCCGCCGCCCTGAAACACTTGCACCAGTAGACAATCCTCTCCTCCCGGTATCGTCTTCCCCAAGGCAGCGCCAAGCGGTTTCCGTACTCTCTCCTATTCCATCGAGTGCTTCCCCCGATTGACAAGTTCGCCGATCTCTTTACATTGCGCCCTTTATGACCCCTTCATCGGCATCCGGCGCACCCCTCGACGAACTGCTCAAGAAGCGTCCGTCGCCGGAGCTACAAATTGCCGGGCCGGCGCAGCAGCCGCTTCCCAAGACCCATAGCATCCTTGAGAAGGGCATGATGGAGTACCGCCCCTTCGGGGCGGATGCCACGGGCGAGAAGATTCGCGACGTGAGCGGCATGACGATCCGCGCCAACATCGAGTATCTCGAGGAATCCATCAGCCTGAAAGCGGGGCCGGCTGCAGGCATGCAGGCGGTCGAGAATCTCTGCTCCCTGTTGAACGAACGGATTCGGGACCCCGCCTACCACGTCGCTCCGGCCTTGCTCAGGAACATGTGGCACAGCTATTCGTACGAGTTCCGCTGCTTCCTGGGCGAGTTCTGCTGCATCATCGCCGGCGATCCGCAATTCGCATTCAAGATGGCCCAGGCCAAATTTCTCTCGCCGATCATCCAGACCCTGGGCCGCCCCTTCTCGGTCTCGCAGATCTACCGAATGTTTCCGCATTTCGGGGAAAAGTTCGTGAAGGGCTCCATGTACATGGAGGCGGAATCAGTGACCGATCGCCACGCGCTGCTCAGAATGAAATTCACCGACGCGGTGGACGGCCAGTTCGGACCCTATCGGAAGGCCTGCGCGGCCCTGGTCTGCGCCGCCTCGAAGGGTGCATTGACGGCCATTCCCGAGCGCATTCATCATGGCCGGCCGGCCGCGATCACAGACCTGTCGTGCATGGCCGAGGGAGATGAGTGGTGTGAGTGGGACATTACCTGGGACCCCGAGCCATCCCGGCAACCCCTGTGGGTTGCGGTCGGCTTCCTGGCCAGCATGGCCTGCTGGTTCTTCCTACGCCACCAACATCCGACGCTCACCACCATCCAGGCCTTGTTGTTGGCGTCCGCGCCCGCCCTCCTATCGGTGCTGATTGTGCGCTGGTGGGCACGCCATACCCGAAGCCAGATGCGGGAGCAGTTGGTGGACGAACAGCTCCGCTCCGTCGAGGCCCGGCATGAAGAGCTTCGCGAGGCCTATCTGGAGCAGGAACAGACCACGGTCGAATTACGCCGCAAAGTCGGGCAACTGACCATTCTCCATCGGGCCGGGCTCCTCTTTAGCTCCACCCTAGACCGGGACCTGCTGTTCGATTCCGTGCTCCGCGCCCTCAATGAGGACTTGCACTACGATCGGGCCATGATCTCCCTGTACGATCGCGACCGCCGGGTGGCTCATAAAATCAGGATCATGGGAGTCTCCGAGGCTTGCACAGCTTTTGCGGAGAACCTGGCAATCCCCGTCACAGACCCGCACCTGCTGGAAGGCGCCGTCCTGCTGGAAGGCCGACCGATCCTGGTCCGGAATCTTCAGGAAGTCTGGCACTGCCTGCATCCGCTCCATCAGCAGCTGGCGACCATGACGGGAGCAAAGTCCTTTATCTCCGTCCCGTTGAAGGTCAAAAGCCAGGTCATGGGCGCGCTGACGGTGGACCGAACCGAGGTCAACGGCCTGGGGCAGGCCGACCTTGACCTGATGGTGACGGTTACAAATCAGGTCGCCATCGCGCTCGACAATGCGGACGCCTACGCCCAAATTGAAGCCTTGAATGTCGGGCTGGAAGCCAAGGTGCGCGAACGTACCCGGGAGTTGGAGCGGCTGAACCAGGACCTGGCTGCCGCGAACCAGAAGCTGCGCGAATTGGACCATCTCAAGTCGGCATTCGTCTCGATTGTCTCACATGAACTGCGCACCCCCATGACGTCCATCAAAGGCTACGTGGAGAATCTGCTGGACGGCATCAGCGGCCCCCTGAACAATCGGCAGGCCCAGTCGCTCGAACGGGTCAAATGCAACGCCGATCGGCTGACGCGCATGACCAACGAGCTCCTGGATCTCTCCCGAATCGAAGCCGGGTTGATTGACCTGCGCCTGGCGCCGATCACGATTCCTGAGTTGGTGGCCGACGTCATGGACAGCGCCCAAGCTTTTGCCCAGCCTAAATCCATCACGCTCCGCCAACGATACGCGGCGGCGCCGCCCCCCATCACGGCCGACCGGGACAAGTTGCATCAAGTCCTCACCAACCTGATCCACAATGCGATCAAATTCACGCCGCAGCACGGCCTTGTCCTCGTCGAGGCCACCACGTTGGAGGGACAAGTTGAGATCTGCGTCTCGGACAGTGGCTGCGGGATACCCGAACAGGAGCTAAATCGGGTATTCGAGAAGTTTTACCGTGGGCCCTCCGCGCCCATCGAGACGAGAGGCGCAGGCCTGGGGCTCTCGATCACCAAGAGCCTGGTGGAGTTACACGGAGGCCGCATTTGGGTGACCAGCAGCAGGGGCCAAGGGAGCCGATTCTGTTTCACTCTCCCGATCGAGACTCCCATTAAACCGAACGAATCCAGCCCCACGTATCGTCTCGGATAAGCTCTGTACTCGATCTGATACTGACGAACACCAGTCCTATTACCTGGCGATTCCACACCGTACTGACTTGCGACTGTACATTCGCGCCTGCCAAGCTTCGCCACAGGGTACACCAATACTCGCTGCATGGCACGCTCATTGCTCCCCTGAACCAGCAACCAACCCTGTAGATTGCGAGAATGATCGGCAGCGCGCCAACAAAGATGCCGTAACGGACATATGAGGAGCAACGTGACCCGGATCATGACGAACAGTGACGACCTTCGATTGGGCCCCATCTCGATCCTACTCGTCCATCCCAATCCGCTCATACAGGAGCGGTTCGGTCAGGTGCTCCGGGAAGAAGGATTCCGTGTCCGTGTCGTAGGATCCGGCGGTGATGCCATCGCCATCGTGAGACGGCACAAGATCGACGCCGCCCTTCTCGATATCAACGGCTCCTCCGATCGAATCCCGACGATCCTCACCGCCATGCAGATGGAGGCTCCGCACTTACCGGTGGTCCTCCTGGCCGGGAACGCAAACAAGGATACGATCGCAACCGCCCTCGACCTTGGCGCCCTGGCGTTTGCTTCTGAACCCTACGACCTCGAGGTGCTGAAGGCCCTTCTACGTCGAGCGCTGGCCGTGAAGGCAGGGGAAACTGTCATCGCCCGGAAAGAGCAGCGGCTACGGGAACGAGACGAGCGCCTCCGCTTCCTCGTAGAGTCAACACCCGACGCCATCGTCACGGCCGACCATCGGGGCCACATCATCACCTGGAACCAAGGCGCGCACCGGTTGTTCTTGTACACCGAACCGGAAGTCCAGGGCCGGCCGTTGACGGTGCTGATGCCGGTTCGCTACCACGCAGCGCACCAGCAAGGCCTCGAACGGTTCCGATTTACCGCTGTCTCACTTATCGCCGGCGCGACCGTCGAATTCCACGGTTTGCGAAAGGACGGCAGCGAATTCCCCCTAGAGCTGTCGCTGTCGTCCTGGAAGACAGCGGACGGCATCGCCTACGGCGGCATCATGCGCGATATCAGCCGGCGGCGACACATGCGGGAACGACCGGAAGAGGTGGAGAGGAAGCCTCATGGCACAGTGCAAGATACCTGTCCGGGATAAAAAAGGCCAACGATGAAACGGAATGCCGGACGATCAGTTGAGACAGTCGTTAGGGCGGGCTCAGGGACGGCGCTTTGACGACTTCGACTCCCGGCGGAACGGCGAACTCGAACAGATCCGCCTTCAGCCCGGCGTTGGGCTTCAGATTGGCGAATTCGAAGGTGGAGACATTCCCGCTGATCTCGTGGATGGACACCCGTTTGATAAAATAGGTCTTGGGCTGGACTTCCAGCACGATCCGCACCACCGTGCGAACGGCTTCGTTGCCATCGGGCTTCGGCAGCAGACTGATTAACGGCAATCCCCCCTCGCCTCGACCGCCGGCCCGGCTCTGGTCCAGGACATATTGCTCCTCCAGCTTGGCGGCGCCTTGCAACAATTGCAACGGAGCCTGGGAGGCGGCCATCTGCGTCAACTTGCCGATTAAAACTTGCTTGTGCTCCGGCACGTACATCTTGACGTCGTTCTGATTCACATAAATCTCTTCCACGTTGGGATCGGCATAGTCCCATCGCAACCGGCCCGGTTTTTTGATATACATCCGCCCGCTGGACAAGATCGGCGTAGCAAACCCCTCGATCTTGGTCGTCTGTTTGAAGTCCGCCGACAGGTCGCGGGTCTGCTCATACCGCGCTTGCAGCTTCTTCACCACCTCTCGCACGTCCTCCGCCCCGAGGGCCGGCATGGCCGCAAACGCAAACGGCAAAATCAAAAACGCAAAAAAGGTGGCCGCCAATTTTGCATTTTGCATTTTGCATTTGGACTTCATTCTTGCTCCTCCCCCACCGGCCCCTTACGCACCAGGACTTCGCGCCGGCCGTCCCGGCCTGCGGCGCCGACGATCCCTTCTTCCTGCATCTGTTCGATCATGCGGGCGGCGCGGGGATACCCGACACGCAAGCGCCGCTGGATCAGCGAGGCGGAGGCCTGGCCGGAGGAGATCACCAGATCCTTCGCCTGCTCGTACACCTCGTCCTTCGCCTCTTCTTCCTTGGCCTCTTCCTGTTTGAGCGACTGCAGCTCTTCGCTGTAGGCCGGAGCCGCTTGCTTCTTGATGAACTCGACCACTTGCCGCACGTCGTCGTCCGGCACGAACGAGCCGTGCAACCGGTTCAGGGTCCCGGTGCCGGCCGCGAACAGCATGTCGCCGCGTCCCAGCAGGGACTCGGCCCCGTTGGCGTCGAGGATCGTGCGCGAGTCGGTCTTGGAGGACACCTTGAACGCGATGCGGGCGGGAAAGTTCGCCTTGATCAGGCCGGTCAGCACATCCACCGAGGGCCGCTGCGTGGCCAGCACCAAGTGGATGCCGGAAGCCCTGGCCATCTGGGCCAGGCGCGCAATCTTCTCTTCCACCTCCTTGGGCGCGACCATCATCAAATCCGCCAGCTCGTCGATCATCACCACGATATACGGCAACGGCGCCGGAGGCGTTGTGGGCTCGGCGGAGGAGCCCAGCGGCTGAATTGATTCCGGCACCGCACTTTCCCCGGCGGCAAGCCGTGCGTCCTCGGACAGGAATTCGACCGGCGGCTCGGGTGACTCCGAATCTTTCTTGTCGGATGGCTCCGGCACGACGCCTTGCTGCTCCGCCACCATCCGATTGTAGGAATCGATATTGCGGACGTTGGCCTCGGCCAGCAGCTTGTAGCGGCGCTCCATCTCCTGCACCACCCAGCTCAACCCGCGCGCCGCGGACTTCGCATCCGTGATGACCGGCCGCAGCAGATGGGGCACGCCGTCGTAGGATTTCAACTCCAGCATCTTGGGATCGATCAACAGCAGCTTCACTTCGTCCGGCCTGGCCGAGAACAGCAGGCTCAGGAGAATCGTATTGAGGCCGACGCTTTTCCCCGCGCCGGTCGCCCCGGCCACCAGCAAGTGCGGCATGGACTTGAGATCGGCCGCGGCCGGCTTCCCGAAAATGTCCTTCCCCAGGGCCAGGGCCAGCTTGCTCTTGGCCTGGACTTTCACGAAGGCCTCGCTGATCATGACCTCTTTCAATGAGACGGTTTCGCGGTAGCGATTCGGCACTTCAATCCCGACCACGGACTTGCCCGGCAGCGGCGCCACAATACGGAGGCTCTCCGCTTTCAAGGCCAGGGCCAAGTCATCGGCCAGGTTGACGATGCGGGCGACTTTAACCCCCGGCGCCGGCTCGAACTCGTACATAACCACGACCGGGCCTGGATGTACTTCCGTGACTTTCCCCTCAATGCCGAAACTTTGCAGGGCGCGCGTCAAGACTTCCGACTGGGCCTTGAGTTCTTCGTCGCTCATCCGGTCCAGCGTGCCGGACGGATCGGTCAGCAACTCTCTCGGGTCCGGCAGCACGTACCCGGTCGAGACGAGGTTCGCGGCCACGAGCGGCCGCTCCTCCTCGTCTTCCTTCTCGGGAAGCGGGACGGCCTTCGGCTTCTTGGCCGGCTTTTCCTTGTGCAGGGCGACCACCAAAGGCGGCTCCGCCGCCGGGACGTCCACCGGCTCGATCTCGGCCGGACGATTGATCTTGACCGGCTTCGGCTTGGCCTTCTTGACCTTCTCCGGCTGCTCTTCTTTTTCGGTCCGTTCCGGTATCAGAGCCAGGATCGTCTCTTTCAGCTTCGCCCACCAGCCGGGCACGCGCTGCCAAAGATCGGCCAGGGACATGGGCGCGGCCAGAAGCAACGAGACCAGGAGTCCGGCCAGCACGATGATATGGGCGCCGGTGCTGGCGAAGTAGAGCCGCAGGCCGTCCGCAAGCAGGTGTCCCACTCGCCCGCCTCCCAGTCCCGGATAGACCCATCCGCTCAGGATGGTCGGAACGGCCGGCATCTCCAGGTGGAACAGGCCGCTCAGGAACAGCAAGGCGGCCAGGGACCCGACGGCGCTGCGGATGGTCACGGTGAGCAGGCCGGCCACGAAGCAGCGACCCGCCAACATACCCAACAAAAACGGCAAGAGGTACGCCCCCCCTCCCGCAAACCAGAACAAGCCGCTGGCCAGCGTGGCGCCGACCGTGCCGATCATGTTCCGAGTCGAAGAAGAGGCGGACCCTGAGGACGAAAAGAGAAGCGGATCGGTTTCGGCGAACGAGAGGAGACTGAGCAACGTCAGCAGGCTGAAGGTGATCAGAAGGACGCCGACCACCTCATGTTTGAGCTGTGAGGGTTCACGAGAAGCCGGGCGAGCGTCACCGCGCTTCGCCGTGGTGGGTGCACCCATGGGCGGGATGGTAACATAAAACGAAGACGCTGTCAGCCATCAGCTTTCAGCTCCTCACCAGGCACCGCCCTGCCCAAGACTTCAGCAAGAACCGCGAATTCGTGCAGCGTCAGCGTTTCGGCTCGGCGTCTGGGGTCGATTCCCACCTGCACCAAAGCCTGCATGATCCGGTCCTGGGCCAGGCCTTCGTCCCGGAGGGAATTGGCAAGCGTCTTCCGCCGATGGGCGAACGAGGCACGGACCGTGCGCACGAACGAGGCTTCATCCTGCACGACCAGCGCCGGCTGTCGCCGCAACGCCAGGGAGACCACGGAGGATCCAACATCGGGGCGAGGCCGGAAGCAGTTGGCCGACACCGTGAATGCCAGCTTCGCCGCAGCTGCATATTGCGTCAGGACCGACAGGATGCCGTAGTCCTCCGTCCCCGGTTGCGCCACGAGGCGGCGCGCCACCTCGGTCTGGAGCATCAGGACCATCCGATCGATCTTCTGTCTCGCTTCCAGGAGCTTGAAGAGGAGCGGCGTGGACACGTAATAGGGAAGATTGGCCACAACAACCGTCCCCTCCGGGAGTGCCTCGTAGGGAAACTCCAGCGCATCCCCCACGCGCAGGTCCAGGTTCGGACAATCCCTGGTCGCCTCCCGCAGGTATACGCCCAGTTGCACGTCCAGTTCGACCGCCACCACCTGCTTGGCCTCCGCGCACAGGGCGCGGGTCAGGATGCCCCGCCCGGGGCCGATCTCGAAAACCGTCTCGTCCGGCCGCAACTCGGCCAGCGCCACGATCTTCCGGACGATATTGGGATCCACGAGAAAGTGCTGGCCGAGGCGTTTGCGGGCAGGCGGGAGGGCTGGGGTCATACCGAACCGGTTCTGTTAGGGAACATGGTTCGTCGAACCATCCTTCTTCACTTTTTCGGCCAACGCCACCAGGTAATCGCGATAGAGTTCGACGTCATCGCCCAGCTCTTCCAGTAGATCGTTCGAAAACGAAGGACCCGGCTTGGTGTCGGCAAATCGCTGCGCTTCCTGCTGTCCCAGATGCTGGGCGATCACCGGGATCGTTTTGATTTTCCATTTCACCAACCGTTCCCCCGCCGCGACGGTATTGAGGCTCGTCTGAGCCTCTTCGAGAATCGTGTCCAGCGCCTGGATCTGCTGGTGAATCATGTCGAGTGCCTGCCGAACGGGGTCCGTCATCTGGCGCGTCCCTTCTTGATTCGGTTGCCGGCCAGCCTGGCCGCCAGTTTGATGGCCTCGATCAAGCTGCCCGGATCGGCCAAGCCCTTCCCGGCGATATCGAAGGCCGTGCCATGATCCACCGAGGTACGGATGATCGGCAGCCCGATCGTGAGGTTCACGCAGGTGCCGAACGCGACCAGCTTGAGCGGGATGAGTCCCTGGTCGTGGTACATGGCCACGATCCCGTCGTAGGTTCCCCGCACCGCCTTGCCGAATAGCGTATCGGCCGGTAAGGGATCACTGGCCTGGATGCCGATTGTCCGCGCACGACGCGAGGCCGGCAGAATAACCTTGCGCTCCTCATCTCCGAAGAGCCCGCCCTCGCCCGCGTGGGGATTGAGCGCCGCCACGCCGATCCTGGGTCTGGCCACGCCAAAATAGTCCCGCAACGCCCGGTCGGCCAGACGGATGGCTTTCCCGATCCGCACTTGCGTCAATTGATCGGGCAAATCGCGCAGCGCCACGTGCGTGGTTACGAACATGATCTTGAGCGGACCTCCCAGGATCATCATCCCGACTTCTTCGCTGTGCGTCAGATCCGCCAGAAGCTCCGTATGGCCCGGATAGTTGAAGCCGGCCTTGTTGATGGCTTCTTTGTTGATGGGCCCGGTGACGATGGCATCCACGACGCCGTCCTCCGCCAGCCTGACCGCCATCTTGATGAATGCCACCGAGGCCGCCCCGGTCTGCCGCCCCACCGTTCCGATTTTGAAGGGACCCAAGGGCTTCTCCAGGGGGTCCAGGATCGGAATCTCGCCCCGCCGCCCCAAGGGCGTCTCTTGGTCCATCACCTCCCGCACCAGCAGGGGAAGCCGCAAGGACCGGACCGTCCGCTCCAGCACGTCCCGGGAGCCGATGACCAATGGACGGCAGAGGCGAAGGACCTCGGGCTTGGCTAACGCTTTCACGATCACCTCGGGCCCGATGCCGGCCGGATCGCCCATCGTCAGCGCGAGGAAGGGCCGCCTGTCAATCGTTCGGCGAAGACTCATAGAATCCCACCATATAGCAGAATGCTCAAAATGGTACTTTGCCTCCAGTTCTGCCGTATGTTGAGGGGGTCGAGCGACCGAGAACAAAGTTGGGGGACATTTTCAGCATTCTGCTAGCCACAGTTCTCCGGCTCCACATGCACAATCACCTCCGCGACCCCGTCAAACCGTTCCTTGATCGCCTCTTCGACTCGGTGCGCCAGATCATGGGAGTCTCCCACGGTCATCACGGCCGGAACGTGGACGGAGAGGTCCACGAAGATGTGATGCGGCAGTCCCCTGGTCCTGATCTTATGACAATCCAGCACGCCGGCGTTCCGTAAGACTACGGCCCGGACCTGCTCCGGGTCCAGCCGCGCCTGATCGGTCAACGACTGGGAGGTTTCAGCCAGCACCGACAGTGCCGTCTTCGCAATAATCGCCGCAATCACCACGGCCACGATCGGGTCCATGGCGGGATACCCCAACTTGACCGCCACCAGGCCGGCGAGGACCGAGCAGGACGTCAACAGATCGCTCCCGGTGTGATGAGAGTCCGCCACCAGAATCTCGCTGCGCAGCGCCTGGCCCTTGCCCCGCTCCCAGCGCATGACGCCGTAGTTGATCGCCATCGTCGCCAGCATGATCGCGAAGCTGGCGCGCGTCACCTGAGGCTGGACCGAACCCTGCCAATGGGCATAGCTGGTCCAGAGGAGATAGACACAGGTGCCCAACAACATGGCCCCGATGGAAGCCGCCGCCAGGGTTTCATACTTCTTGTGCCCATACGGATGGACTTCATCCGGCGGAGCCGCAGCGAGCCAGAGCCCGGTCAGCCCCACAATATTCGACACCCCGTCGAAGAGCGAATGAAACCCGTCGGCCTGCATGCCGAGCGAGGCCGTGACCACCCCATAGAGCAGCTTGGCCAAGGCCACCAGCAGATTGAGGCCTAAGACCGCCCACAGCACCCACCGCACTTCCCGGGTGCGCAGGTCCGGCGCTCCCGCAGACAGACTATGGCCCGGATGCCCGCTCCCCTCAGCGCCCATAGAGAAAGACCATAAACCCCAGATAGAGGAGCGCCCCGCTCCCGAGCAGCCAGGGCCTCCAACGCCCGCCCCAAAACAATTGCACCAAGCTCATCCCGACCGCGACCATCGCCAGCCCCATCGTGATCAACGCGGAGGAGGCCAGCGACCAATCGGTGCCGATCAACCCCAACGACACAGGGAAGGTTCCTTGAAAGACCATCGCGCCCGTCACGTTGCCGACCGCCAAGGTGTCCTTCTTCTGGTAGAGCCAGAGAAAGCTGTTGGACATTTCCGGCAGCTCGGTGGCCAGCGGCGCAATCAACAGGGCCAGCAATAAGGGAGAAACGTCCAGGGTGGCCGCCATCGCCTTGGCCGCCGTGACGAACAGATGCGCGCCGCCGATCAGGCCGGCCATGCCGACTGCCGCCTGAGCGGCAATAGCCCCATAAGAAGGAACGGCAGACCGGCGGGCGAAGAAGAGGGGTCCCAGTGCCTCCCCACCTTCCTGATCTCCGCTGAACTTGATTTTCATATAGAGGAGATACAGGGTCACCAAGAAACCGGCCGCGACATAATGCAGGAGGCGCGAGGGCACAAATGCGCAGCCGACCGCAATGCCATACGCCATCAGAAAGAAGAGCAAGTCGGTCCGGACCTCCCCGTAATGCAACTTGAACTGGGGCTGGCGCTTCCCCAGGCCGGCGTAGAGTACCAACAACCCGGCCAGAATCGGCAAGACCAAGGTGCTGAGCATGAACGGAGCGCCCAGGATCGCGCCAAGCCCGACTTCCGTCCGCTCCTGTCCCGTGCCGAAAAAGATCGCGATCACCGGAATGGACGTTTCCGGCAAGGTGGTGCCGACGGCAGCGAAGATGCTCCCGATCGCCCCTTCCGGCACCTTGAGGCGCTTGCCGAGCCACTCGATGCCGTTCGTAAAGAGCGCGCAGCCGCCCAGCGTGACCGCCACGGAAACCAAAAACAGCAGGACATACAGCAGGACGGTCACGGAAGCTTCCGCGTGCGAAATGATAAATGATAAATGATAAATTTCCCTTGTGGCATCCCGTCCATCACTTGTGGCTCCGTACTTTTGCTTTGCGCGTGCGGTACGCGAGCCGCGCGTCGTCCATGACCTCGCGCACCGGCCTTCCGGTCCGCTCCGCAATCCGCCGGCAGTCCCGATACTCGGGCGCCGCTTTTTCACGGCCCGCTCCGGCCTGAGCCACCTTGACCCGCACGACGCCCCCCGCCGTGCGAACCTTCTGGATGCGCCGGGACAAAACCAACCGGCCGACGTCCTGCATCCTGATGCCCAGCGTGGTCGTGTCCCGCAAGACCACCCCCGCCACCGCTTGGACCTGATCGCGCGACGCCAGAGCGGTCAACGTAATCCCGGGACGCCCGCGCTTCATGATCACGGGGGTCAGGGTCACATCCAGGGCCCCGGCCGCAAAGAGCCGTTCCATCACGGTCTCATAGGCTTGGGGGTTCAGATCGTCCAGGTTCGTCTCGATCTGGACGATCGTCTCGGAACAACCCCAGGCGGACGACCGGTCCTCGCCCAGAAAAACACGCAGCACGTTCGGCCACCCGGGCGGATCGGCCGTACCGGCGCCGTACCCGACGGAGGTGGGCAGCATGGGAGGCAAGGGACAGAAGTCTTGTACAAGGGCCAGCAGCAGCGCGACCCCCGTCGGTGTCGCCAATTCGCGCGCGGGGCCGGCGCTGTACACCGGCACCGACCGGGCCAAGGCCGCGACCGCAGGACCGGGGACCGGCAGAGCGCCATGCGCGCTCGTAATCGTTCCCGCCCCCACGTTGATCGGCGAGGCCGTCACGCGCGTCACGCCGAGGAGATGGCACCCCAGCACCGTCCCCACCACGTCGACGAGCGAATCCACCACCCCGACCTCGTGAAAGTGGACCTTCGCGGGCGGCACCCGATGCGCCAGACCTTCCGCACGCGCGAGCCGGTCGAACACGTCCAGGCTGCGCTCTTTCACCGGCGCCGGCAGCCGGCTGGATGTAATGGTGCGCCGGATCTGGCTCAACGACAGCGGAGCGGCAACGCCCCGCCGGATCACGACGTCCACCTTCGTGGCATGCAGGCTGCCCCGCATCACCGGCTTCGCCTTCAAGGCATATTCGCCGGCGCGCACGAACTTGAGGCCGCGCGCCAAGTCCTTGAGCGGCAACCCCGCGTCCACCAACGCGCCCAGCAGCATGTCGCCGCTGACCCCCGAAAAACAATCGCAATGCAGATGCCTCACGTTGCTCTCCGTCTCCTCGAAAACCGTGACACCCCGGCCATCTTAGCGTATGGCTCGAACGGTCGGCAATCGCCGCCGCCCGGCTTCCGGTTGACAGCCCCGCCCCCCTATGCTATCCACAAGCGGCTTGCACAATACCTTGCCCGGCTCCGGCAACCCTGACGAGGCACCTCGCTCTGAACCATGGCATCACTTCCCCACCGACAGGCCCGACCGGTTTGCCCGCAGACCGCCTCCGTCATTCCGCCGGCCTTGCTCCTCTGCTGCCTCTCGCTCCTGCTGCTGATTCCTTCCGGCTCGGCGGAGGCCAAGCGCAAGGTTCCCTACCGGCCGCAACCGGACCTGCGGATCCTCGCGATCACTCCCTCGCCCATCTCCTATTCGTTCCAAAACGGCCCGCTGAACATCGCCATCGGGATCGAGTTGCCCAAAGACCTGGACGACGCAACTATCCTGGAAGTGTCCTCGCTCATTAGTTCCCCTTCGAAACGATCCATGCGGTTCCTGTCAAACCGGCAGCCGGTCGGCGCCGCGGCCCTGTCCCAGCCCAACCAAGCCCCCTCGTCGGAATCCCAACCCAAGCCCCAGCTGACCGTCACGCTGACCTGGGACGGAACAGACCAAAATCAGAACATCGTGGAGCAGGGAACGTACAGTTACGAAGTGCGCGCGAAACTCCTGGCCGTCGGCGAGAAGGGCCCACGCACGCGGATGGTCTCCTGGCCCAAGCGGGGCACCTTGGAAGTGAAATAAAGCGAGTCGGAAAGTCTATCCAGTCGTCAAGTCCGTCAAGTTCTAAGACTTTCAAACTTTTCGGCCTGATCGACTTTCAAACTTTCTCCCCCAGCATATTGATACGGTGGGCCAGGCACCCGGCCCCGAACCCGTTATCAATGTTCATGACGCCAACCCCGGCGGCGCAGGAATTCAGCATCGTCAGCAAGGCCGCCAGCCCGCCGAAGCTCGCGCCATAACCCCGGCTGGTCGGCACCGCCACCACCGGACAATCGACCAATCCGCCGATCACGCTGGGCAACACCCCATCCATCCCGGCCGCCACGACAAGCACGCGCGCCCGCTGCAACCGATGGGTCCGACTGAGCAGCCGGTGGATCCCCGCCACACCGACATCGTAGAGGACCTCGACCAGGCTGCCCATGACTTCCGCCGTGATCCTCGCCTCCTCGGCGACCGGAATATCGGCGGTGCCCGCGGTCACGATCAGGACATCGCCTTTGCCGGCCGGCGTCCGCGGCTGAACCACCACGGTGCGCGCCAACTCGGAATAGACCGCGCGGCGGTCGAGCCGGACCAGCGCCTTGGCGACCTCGGGCTCGGCGCGGGTGGCCAAGAGCGGCCCGCCTTTTTTCAGGAGGCTCCGTGCAATCGCCACGACTTGGGCCTTGGTCTTTCCCTCGCAGAGGATCACCTCCGGAAAGCCCTGTCGGATCGAGCGGTGATGATCCAGAGAGGCAAAGCCGAGTTCTTCGAACGGGAGGCTCCGCAAACGCGCAGCCGCACGCGGCACATCGAGCTTGCCGGCCCGCAGATCCTTCAATAATTGTGTCAGCCGTTTGTGGTCCATGGCATCGGCTCCGTTACGAACGCTCGCCGTCCGTCGGCGAGGCCTCCATCTCCCCTCGGGCGGCCCGTTCCATGAGGTCCGTCACAGCCCGTGCGCAAGACTTGTTCTCAAACAGGACCGCACAGACTTCGCGGACGATGGGCATATCCACGCCATGCCGTTCGGCCAACCCCAGAGCGGCGTGCGACGTCCTGACCCCCTCGGCCACCGCCTGCATGTCCTTGAGAATGTCATCGAGCCGCTCGCCGCGACCGAGCCTCATGCCCACCTGATGGTTGCGGCTCAGGGCTCCCGTGCACGTCAGGACCAGGTCCCCGATCCCCGACAGTCCATAAAATGTCCTGGGGTCGGCCCCCATGGCTGATCCAAGTCGGTTCATCTCCGCCAAGCCCCTGGTAATCAGGGCGGCCCGCGCATTATGCCCCAAGCCCAGCCCGTCGACGATGCCGGCCGCGAGCGCAATGACGTTCTTGAGGGCCCCGCCGAGTTGGACGCCCAAGACATCCCGACTTGCATAGACCCGGAACAGAGGCGTCATCAGCGAGGCTTGAAGGAACCGGCATACCTGGTCGTCGTTGCAAGCCAGGGTCACGGCCGTCGGGTGATCGCGGCAGACCTCCGCCGCAAAGCTGGGGCCCGACAGCACGGCCAGCATCGGATGCATCCCGGCGGACAAGACGTCTTGCATGATCCGCGTCATCACGTTCAGGGTCCCTTCCTCAATGCCCTTCGTCGCGCTGACCACCGGAAGCGGGAGAGAGAGGAGCGGCCCCATCTGCTGCAAAACAGATCGGGCCGCGTGGGACGGCACGGCAAAGAGCAGCCAGTCCTGATCCCGCACCGCGTCGGCCAACCGGCTCGTCGCCGATAGAGCGGGCGGCAGCGCGACGCCGGGTAGGAACCGCCGATTTTCCCGCTGCCGGTTGATCGACTCCACCACATCCGGCTCGTACGCCCACAACATGACCGGCAACCCTTTGTTGGCCAAGTGCCTGGCCAGGGCCGTGCCCCAGGCGCCGGCTCCGATCACCCCGACGCGTTGAGCCGACGGTCCGTCGGCTTGCGTCCTGTCTTGCGTTTCTTTCACGGCTGCTCCCCTACCTGCGTCTCATCGGAATGCCGCCAGAACACAGCTGTGCACCGGACCTCACAGGGCCTGCGCACTCACGGCCCGCCCGCTTCCGCAGAGCGCTCCGCCGGACGATCCAGGACTTCGCGCACCTTGCGGGCCAACCGTTCCGGAGTGAACGGCTTTGGGAGCATGGTCGTCTGGGGATCGGCCACGCCATGACTTTCCACCGTTTCATCCGGGTAGCCGGAGATATACAACACCTTCATCTCCGGCCGCGCAGGACTCAAGAGGCGGGCCAATTCGGCGCCGTTCATCTCCGGCATGACGACATCGGTCACCAAGAGATGGATGGGCCCCTGGTGATTGGACGCCAACCCGAGGGCTGCGGAACCGGATGATGCATCCAGCACCGTATAGCCTTGCTGTTCAAGCACCCGCCAGAGCAACATCCGCAGGCCGGCTTCATCCTCCACCAGCAGCAGCGTTTCGGTGCCTCGCGGAAGCTTCTGTGAGCCCGGGGGCGGCGCGGTCGCCGACGCAGGAGCCTCCGCGCACGGAAGGTACACCTTGAACGTAGTACCCTGCCCAGGGGCGCTGACAATCTCAACGAAGCCCCCGTTCTGCTTCACGATCCCGTAGACCGTCGAGAGCCCCAATCCCGTCGCCTCTCCTTTGGGTTTGGTCGTAAAAAATGGTTCGAAGCAATGGGCTTGGACATAGTCGTCCATGCCGACGCCCTGGTCGGTGACCACCAGCATGACATAGGCGCCGGGCTTGCTCTGGATATGCCGTTGCACGAAGGCTTCGTCCACCGTCACGCCGCGGGTCTCGATCGTCACGGTGCCGCCGTCCGGCATCGCCTCGCGCGCATTCAGGCAGAGGTTCAACAACACTTGCTCGACCTGCGAAGTATCCACCAGGACCAGTCCAAGATCTGGCGTCAACGAGGTGACCAGTCGGTTCCGATTTCCCAGCACACGCCCCAGCGCCGGAATCTGGGCGGTAATCAGGTCGTTCAAGTTCAACCGCTGAAGTTGTCGCGGCTGTTTTCGACTGAAGGTCAAGAGATGCTGGGCCAGGGCGGAGGCCTGCCCGGCCGCCTTGGAGATCTCGTCCACCGCGTGGAACGACGGCGCCTGTGGATCGAGGTCCTTGAGCAAGAGCTCGCTGTGCCCGAGAATGATCGTGAGGAGATTGTTGAAATCGTGGGCGACATCCCCCGCGAGGCGCCCGACCGCCTCCATCCGTTGCAGTTGGCGGACCTGCTCCTCGCTCTGGTCCAACGCCGTTTCCGCCTTCTTGCGCTCGGCAGCCTCGCGCTGCAGCGTCTCGACCATCTGGCTCAACTCGGCCGTACGCTCGCTGACTCGCGCCTCTAGCGCTTGTTGCGTCCCGCGCAGCAGCTCCTCGGCCCGGACCTGCTCCGTAATATCCACGGCAAACACGATCACCCCGATGACGGCTCCCTGGTCGTCGCGATGGGGAATCTTGTCGGTCCGCACCCAACGCTTTTCTCCCGACGCCGTATGGTAGGGCTCAATGATGCCGACCTTGGGCCGCCCGGACTGAATCACCGCCAAGTCATCCTGATGATACCGGCCCGATTCGTCCGGCCACAATTCCTGGGCCAGTTTTCCTTCCACCTCCTCGACCGGCTTCCCGATGGAGGCCGCCGCAGCCTTGTTCGTGCGTAGGATCCGATTGTTCCGGTCCTTGTAGAACACCATGGCCGGAACCGAGTCGAAGATGATCTGCTGCTCCCGATACGCTTGCGCCGCCTCCATGGTCGACCCGACCGGTTCGGTGTCCGTTGACCGATTCCGTTGCGTGACCGTCCAGGCCACGCCGCCCACGGTCAGAAGAACGCTCAACCCCAGACCGAGCAAGGCAAGGCCCTGCTCCGGCAACACAGACCGGGCTTCTGTCTCATAGGCAGCCAAGCGCCAGTTGAGCCCCGAAGCGGCCAGGAACCCCATGGCCGGGACTGTCGCGCTCGGAGTCTGTCCCGCCTGCGGCAATTCAGCTGGACCGGCAATCGGTTGTCCGTCCTTATTCGCAAGCACCAGCGAATACGCATGCCCGCTTGGATCGGGTCGCCCATGTTGCGTTAGAATCGCCTGCACAGGCTGCAACGCCAGGCGAACCGACAGCACCCCCGTGACGGTCCCCAGGTCGTCCTTGATGGGCACGGACATCCTGAGCACCGGCGGACCAGCGCCGAACACCGCTTGCGTCAGCGGATCAACCTGAAATCCCTCGACTGCGACCGGTTTGACCGCCCGCAAGGCGTCCTGGAACCAGGATTCCTGGGCGACGATTTGCCCGATCACCGCCCCTGATGCGATGGGACGCCCCGCACCGTCAACTTGGTTCACGGCCAGGATCTGCCCCTGGGCGTCCGCCACCAGGGCCAGGCGGTAGGCCGGCTGCTTGGCCATGACGAGGCGGTCCACCGCCGGAGACACGAAGGCGGGATCAAGCCCCTTGACCGCCGACATGTCCGCCAGCATCAGCAAGTCCCCGCGACGCTCCAGCAAGAGCGCCTCAATGGCGCCCATCGCTTCCCCCGCCTTGGCCTGGGCCTGGCTCAGGGAAACCTGCCCGACAACAGACGAAGCAGACCAGACGATCCAGCCTCCAAAGGCCAGGACCGGCAGGCAGGAGAGACAGGTCAGGAAGATCGCGGGAAGGATCGGCCGATGCCGAGAGGAGCGGGAAGAACCGCTGGGCCGGCTGTGTTGCTGGGATAACCTAGTCAAAGTGCGCTGGTCCCTCCAGGCGAACGGCGACGCTCAGGCCCACCAAGAGGATCGCTTCTACCCTCTCTTCACCGCCGATGGTTCGACCCGAGACAATGTCCTGCCAGAACCGTCTTTACTGCGCTTATCCCGACGCTTATGATGCGGTACTCTAGCTGATTGACCCTGGAGGTGCAACCGTGCCCCTAGGACCTGGGCGCATCGTGAGGCCCCTGTGAACTGCCGCGCCTGCGGACAAGCACTCCCCCCGGCCAGCCGGTTCTGTATCGGCTGCGGCAAGCCAGTGGCCGACCCATTCCTCTCCCCTGACCAGACGGCCCGGGCTAGGCTGGAGGCGGAAGATATGAATCTGCCGGTACTCTATGCCATGGCCGCCCTGCTATTCCTGGCGGGACTGTTCCCTCCCTGGGAAAGCCAGCCCGGACATCCGCCGGAGTTCCTCGGTTTTCATTTCATCCTGAGCGGGAAAGAAGTCACCGGCGGAATCGTCAGTCGGCTTCTTCTGACCATCGAGCTCGTCACGATCGCCGTCGCAGGGCTCTATGTATCGTGGCTGTTGCGCAAGAAATCGTGAGGCGTACGGGGCAAGGCGTGAGATGATTTTTTCGCCTGACGCCTCACATGCAGTCCAGTGCCAACGTCAGACACTTGGCGGAGCCGCCCGCCTTCATGAACTCATCGAGTGGAACCGCGTAGGGCTCGTAGCCGCGGGCCGCGAGCAGCGCCATTGTCTCGGCACACCCATCGGGCAGCACCACCTGTTGCTCGACGCAGACCGCGTTGCAGGCAAAGCGAAGCGCCTCCGACTCGGGCACCGCCACACACAGATCCTGACCGATCCGATCCGCAATGACCTTCTGGGCATAGAGGTCGAACGCGGGGGGATAGTAGAGCAATTCCCCCCCGCTGAGCGGACAGAAGCAGGTATCGAGGTGATAGAACCGCCGGTCCACCAGTTCGACCGGAATGATTTCCCGTCCGAAGATCTCGCTCAAGCGACTGTAGGCCCGGATGTCGCTGCGCTGGCGATACCCGCCGAACCAGGTGTCGGGAAAGCCCAGGAGATCGCCCGCTCCTTCGAAATAGAGGCCTTCATCCAACTGCGTCACCTCATATCCATGGTTCCGAAACCACCGGTCGAAGAACAGCTCCTCCCGCCGGCGCTCCGGATGCCGGAACCGGCTCGGCACGGCCTTCCGGCCCAGCACGGATCCGGCATTCGCGGTGAACACCATGTCCGGCAGACCTGGCACCGGCTCCATCCGCTCCAGTGTAGCGCCGATCTTGTCGGCAAGCACCTCCATCAAACCCCGCCATTGGAGCCGCGCACGATCGGGCTGGACGCGGTTGGAGAGGCGCATCCAGGGATTGATCTCGTAGTCGATGGAAAAATAATCCGGCGGACAGACGAGAAAGCGGCTCATCCCTTCCATCCCAGTTCCCGCGCCAGTTCCCGCAGGAACGAGGCCGCGTCCATGACGAGCCCGACCGCCTGAAAGCTGCCCCGGTCGGCCAGCTTGGTGGGCACGGAAGGGTTTACGTCCACGCAGACGGTGGGCACCGTGGCCGGCAGCAGATTCCCCGTCGCGACAGCATGCAGCGTGGACGCCACCAGCAGCGCCAGCCTCACCCCCGGCAAGGCGGCCCGCATGGCCGCCTGGGCCTGGACCGAGTCCGTGATCACGCCCGGCAGCGGCCCGTCGTCCCGGATGGATCCGGCCAGGACCATGCGGACATCGTGACGGACCGAGGCCGCCATGATGCCGCCGGTGATGACTCCCGACGCCACCGCCTGCTCGATGCTGCCGATCGCCCGGATGCGATTGATCGTGCGCAGATGGTGCTCGTGACCATGCGACACGGCCCGACCGGCCGAGAGGCCGTAACCGAGCGACGTCCCATAGAGGTGCGCCTCCATGTCGTGCGCCGCCAGCGCGTTCCCTCCGAAGAGCACGTGGATGAACTCGGATTCGATGAGCCAGGTCAAGGCATCGCGCCCGCCAGCATGGACAATGGCCGGGCCTCCCACCAGCAACACCAGGCAGTCTTGACGGCCTCCGCTGCGCGCCTCTCTGTAGCCCTCGCGCAGAACCGTCATCCGGCCGGCGATATCGGCGATGATATGCCGGTGTGGCCGCTCGGACGACACCTGGGCTTGCATGAAGCTGAAGACGTCGCGCTCCTTGGGCCGCTCCAGCGGCAGGACCCGGACACCCTCCCGCCCGATGACGATCCGGTCTCCTTGTCGAACCTGCCCCATGGGAACCGCCTGGGCCGTTGCGGTGTCGGCCCCTACGCGTATCGCCACATCCATTTCAATGCCCTCAACGTCGATCCATTGCCCGCCGAGCCTGACCTGGGTCGGCAAATGGGTCGTGGCGTAAAACGTGGGGGGAAGGATGCCGTCCGCCGGCGCAGGCTCGGTGCCACAGTCGGACTCCCGCTCGACCCGCGCGCCGTGCGGCTGGATGGCCTGCAGGATGTCCGCAAGCTGTTGGCCGGACGGAGCCCGGATGAGAATTCGGGCCTGTGAAGGTTGGTCGCGCTGGCTTCCGATCTGCACGTCGAGCAGCTCGAAGGCGCCGCCCAACATGAGAATCGCGTCAAGAACCTTGGCCAGGATGAGGGAGTCGATGATATGGCCCTGGAGGAGGACCGTTTCCTGCGCGTTCGTCATGGCTCGGCTGCCTCCACAGCTCTACGCTATTATCATACCACCGGGCCGGTTCCTTTGCCGTCCGCGCCAAATCAGTTCGCCCCGCTTGCCTAAGGCGGCATTCAGACCACGGATGACGAACGGCGCGCGCATTCGACGGCGGCATGATGCGTTGGGGAAGGGGTGGGTTCTCACAGTCCGACGGTTGGCCGCTCGCCTCATCGGACCATCAGAAGAACGACTCGCGGCAGCCCAGTCGCCTGCGACGTGCAACTGGCCGCCATGCCGCGCGCCTCAGCGCGCAGCCGTTCCATCCGTGGCCGGAGAAAAGAAAAAAAGAGTTCAGGGACAGGCCGCCGATGGATCTGTCCCTGTGAGTTCTGGAGAGGGAGCCCGATTTGGATGAAAACCCAAGGACCAAGGGTTCAAGTGGCCAAGGGCTCAGGGAGTCTTCGCGCATCGGAACCCGACGTCGTTGCTCCGGTCCGTCTGGCTGTAGAGGTACCGGGCCGCGGATAGCAGGTTGCCCGCATCGATTTTCCACGACCCGCCACGGAGCACCTTGTACTTGTCACTGTCGTCGTAGTCCGAACTCGTCAACTCATACACATTCCCGGCCATGTGGTAGAGCCCATAGGGACTCTTGCCCATCTTGTAGCTCTCCACCGACGCCAGCGTGGCATAGCCGTTCCAGGAGGCTATGCCGTCCGGGTCGTATTTCGCATACCGGCCGCTCGGCTCCTCATTCCCCCAGGGATACGTGCGTCCATCCGTCCCCCGCGCCGCCTTCTCCCATTCCTGCTCGGTCGGCAGCCGCTTGCCGTAGTGGCGGCAATAGGCGTCGGCATCATTCCAATCCACCCCGATGACCGGCCGGTCCCCATCGCTCACCTGGCTGGCTTCATTCCACTTTTCCGGTGCCGCTCGGCTCGTGGCTTGCATGAAGGCCGCGTAGCGCTTGGTCGTCACTTCGTACTTGTCCATGTAGAAGGCCGGGAGTGACAGCCGCTGGTTGTTCTCGCCGTACAGAAAGCCGCCGACCGGCACCAGCACCATCGGCGCCCCGTCCTTGCCCGTGATCTCGCGGCCGGTTTGGCGAGGCGCTTCGTAGGCCGGGGCCTTCGCCACGTCCATCGGTTTGGGGACCTCTGCCGGCCTGGTCATCTGCGCCTTGAGCGCCTCCAGCTCCGCCCGCATGTGCACCATCTCGTCGGAGGAGCCGACGGCACTTCCAGTCGGTGCGGACGTGGGACTGCTGCCCTTGCCCCGCGCCGACGTGAAGAACACGAACTGGCCCTTCTCACCCGACAGTTCCGCCATCTGCGGCGTCTGGGTATGGCCCTGCTGCTGGGCCTCTCCAAAAACGCGCGATTCCAGATAGGTGTACAGTTCCTGCGAGGTGATCACGCCGTTGTCGTCCTGATCGGCCAGGCCCTCGTTGAGCCCCTTGAGCAGGAAATAGGTGAAGACGCTGTGGCCCCATTGCGCCGACTCGATCACCTCCTGATCGGCCGCGCCGGCCGTGATGACATGTCTCCCCCGCTCCCGCGTGATCTGCTTCAAATAGGCTTCAGTCACGGCCGGCGGCGCGCCCCTGGTCAGCGTCCCCGCGATTCCGCCGAAGCAGACATCCAACAGAAACAGGACGTGTTTGGCGGGCAAGGCGTCCGCCAACTCTCTGACGGTCCCCATGCTGACCCCGGTCGCGGCCAGCTCATCCTGCTCCACATCCACGGGCAGCAGATAGCCCATAGCCTTGCCGCCTTTCACTTTCTCATCCTGGCCATGGCCCGCATAAAAGATGAGGACGCGATCCTGTTCCCCGACCTTGCGAGGCAGCTTCGTCCGCAGCTCGCTCTCGATGGCCCGGCGGGTCGCCCGCTCGTTGTAGAGTTCCGTGACCTCGTAGCCCCGCTGCTTCAGGGTCTGCGCGACGGCTTTCGCGTCCGCCACGGCATACCGGAGGGAGCCGATTTTCTGATAGTTGTCGATGCCGATGACGACGGCGTAGGCCTTGCCGCTCTGCTCGGCGACGTAGGCCTCGGGGCTCTTGCCATCGACGCGGATGCCCCGTTTCTCGGCGAAGGCGGGAGCCAAGCCGATCAAGGAACATGCGGCCAGGAGCAAGCTGAAACAGATGAGGCGGCGCATGAAGCACCTCCGGGCAGTGTACCGAGCCATGCTAGGCCAAAACACTCAGTCGGTCAATACGCCATCCGGCTTATGTGAAATCCCGAGGCTGCTAGACGCCGGCGCCGGGGCTGCCGGTTTTCATCACTTCGCGCAGCACGCTCGTGGCATAGGAGCCGGGAGGCAGGACAAAGGACAGCGTCACGGCGTCTTTCTCCAGCGACCAGGTCAAGCCTTCCAATGGAACCCGCAAGGGCCGCCGCTCGCCGCGAAAGCCGCAGGCCGCCGCCGCCGCACTGAGCGCCTCCCGGGTCGTCCCCTGTTCCGCCACGACAGCCCGCTCGATCTCTCCCGGCACCCCGGAGGCCCAGGGGGCTCGCGAGCCGAACAGAGGACCGGTCGGGCTGATCGCAAAGGCCTCCGCGCGCGGCTGCTCCACGCTTTCATCCTCCACCAGGAAACAGGCGCCGTTCTCATGTTTCATGGCCCAGTCTCCGGTGAACACCCGGTCGAGGCGGTCGATCCGACGGGCCACAATCTGGTTGAAGAGAAACGATTGGTAGGCATGCAGATACCAGAGCCGCTTGGGTTTGGGCATTTTCGCGCGCCGCGCCGGATCCACGAGCAGCGCGGCTCCCGTCGAGTAATTGAGTCCGTCCCGCCCCTGCCGTTGCGGCCCGAAATAGTTGGGCAGGCCGCGTGTGCCCAGTTGGTCGAGAATCGCCGGCACGGATTCGGCCGCGCAGGGACGCACCCCGCGGATGACCAGCCGGAAGCCGTTGCCTGCATGGTGTCCGGTCCGAAGACGGTTCCGGTGGCGCCCCAGGATCGTGATCGAGAGGAGATGCTCATCGGAAGGCAGTTGGGCGATCCGCTCCGGCGTAACGCCCTGCACGGACACCATCTGGGTCGTCACGGCTCGGGCATCCTTGAGACCGGCCACGCCGATGCAGCGGGCCTTCACGCCCAAGCGGGATGAAAACCAGTCCACCATCTGGGGCGTGGCCAACCCCCGCTTGGTGACGGACAGATACAGATGCTCGCCCTGGCCGCAGGGCAAGTAGAGCGGACGTTCCTCGACCCGGAAGTCCTCCGGCGTCGTCCGGATCGTCCCTCCGATGCCCGGCACCGTTGCGGTGAGAAAGGGGAGGGACTGTTCAGGGACCATAGTTGTTCCTCAATCCTCGTCGCGCAAGCCTTACGCGCACAGGCAGAAGCGGCCAGCCCGTGGTATACTCAAAACACAACGCACATCAGGAGTCTCCGCTGTTACCACAATGACGCCTCGGATCACGCTCAAGGTTTCTGCCATACTAGCATTCTTCTGCGGCGCGATGGGCTTATCAGCCCCGTCCCATGCCGCGCGCCTCGCGGCTGACCCGGACAATGTGTTCGCTTCCTTTACCGCCCATATCCGACAGCAGATTCAGACCGACAAGGCAGGCTTTGCCCAGGCTCAAACGTGCACCGAATGGTTCTACCGCCAGCAACACAAAAAGCCGGCGCAGCCGCCGGTGCTTGGCGTTTCCTTCCGTCCCGCTCGTTCCACGGACCGAAGTTCTGCTCAGACTTCAGACTGCCCATCCAGGTACCCGGGCGGACTGGATGCCGCGAGAGAAGATTTCAGCCGGACCCAATCCGCCCTGTCGTTCAGCCTCACCTTCTACGAATTTGCGCTGGTGGGTGACGGAAATGACGACGGGCGATACAGCCAACGCGAGTTGCAAGACATCCTGGAGTCGTTCGGCCTCTCGTTCCGACCCGGAGACGCCTCGGAGGCCCAGGTGGCCGTCCTCAATGCAAAATTCGATGCTGTCCGGAAGACCGGCGGGCTGGAGGTCCTCATGTCCAGCATGGGCCTCCTGTACGACAAGGGCTACCGGTTTACCGCCCCGGATCGGGCCGACTTGAATAGGGTTTCTGGATGATCAAGCTTCCGCTACGCTGGCCCAGACGGCTCCAACTCGCGCTGGCCCACCGGGCCTCCCTTCCCTTTCATTGGTTCTTCAACCTGTTTCCTGCCGCTGAGGTGGGCCACGCCAAGGCGGAGATCACCAACCTTGAATACCGTCATGCCCCTCTGGCCGGCCGCAGAGCGGTGCAGATCAGCGACTTGCATTTGGACCGGTACCATCCTCGCCATGACAGAGTGCTCGACACGATCGCCGGCTTGAGGCCGGACTGGATCTTCGTGACCGGCGACCTCCTGACCGTCGCGGACGGGCTCCCTCACCTGTTGCGGTTCCTGACCGGTCTCCGCAGCGTGGCTCCCGTATTCCTCACCTTGGGTAACCACGATCATTACAGCGGTGTTCCCGTGGATCAGTTCAGCGAACTGGCGGACCGGCACAAGCTGCACCTGCTGGTCAACCAGATCATGTTCGTCCCGACGGAGGGAGGCGAGCTGGGGATCGTCGGCCTGGACGATCCTTCGCTGCACCGGGCCGATCTCGCCTGCATCCCGCCACGGACCGAAGGCCGGTTCACCGTCCTGCTGGCGCATGCCCCCAATGTGCTCGATCACCTGGATCACCGGCATGCGGTCGACCTGGTGCTCTGCGGCCACAGCCATGGGGGCCAATGGCGCTTCCCGCTGGTGCACCCTTTTTGGCTGCCCTACGGGTGCAACCGCAGATCGGCGGGGCACCATCACCGGAATGGACATACGCTCTACATCAATCGTGGGATGGGCTGGTCCATGCTCCCGATTCGGCTGAATTGCGCGCCTGAAATCGTGGTCATCGACTGGCGGTAAGCCGATCGTCTCTTTTCACCGCTCACCCTCACGGGGGAGCCAGGCTACGCCAACCGCTCCAGCGCTTCCCGCGCCCGGCTCCGCACCGTTTGATCCCAATCCTCCTGCATCACGTAAGTCAGCTTCTGTTTTGCCTCGGCCGCCCGCATCCGCCCCAAGGCCAGCGCCGCGCTGGCCCGCACGTAGGCATGGTCGTCCTCCAGCGCCAGCAGTAACAGGGGGATGGCCTCCTTGGCCCGCAATGCGCCCAGGTGACTGGCGGCCATCCCCCGCACACGGTGCTGCTTGTCACCCAAGGCCGTCTTGAGGGTGTGCATCAACAGTTCGGTCATCGGCGCCGCGACCGGCTCCAGCCCCTCCGGTCGATACCCGTTCAACTCGACGAGGGCAAAGGCCAGATCGAGTCGTTGCTGAGTCGTGGTGGCTTGCCGGAACAAGCCGATCAACCGGTCCCGCTCCCGGCTGGTCTGTCGGCGGCGGCGAATTTTCCTGACTCCCACCCACACGAGCACCACGCCGGCGAGCCCCAGCAACGTCAGCGGCAGGGCTTGCTCGAGGACCCGGTCCTGGACCTCGGGCGGCGTCCGCTTCCAGGCCCAGACCGCCGCAACGACCAGGCCGATTAGGGTGAGCACCGCGGTCACGTTCGCCTGCCCCCGCTGATTCCGTACGCGCATCATCGGCGCATCATAGGGGGTCGTTGAGGACGCCGTCAACGGCCTGTCCGACGCTTTCCCCTTGACAATGATCCTAACTAGGACTACATATGAAACCCGTGGCTGAACTGCCTGACCTCCAAGACGATCCCTACCTGAAAGTCGTGCGACCGCTGGTCGAGGCGTACCTGGCCTTCTGGCGCGAAGACAATCGCCATATCCGGTCCCTTCGCTTGACCCCGTCCCAGTTCGACGTCATTGTCACCTTGGGCGACACGGATGGGCTGACCTGCTCCGAGTTGTCCGTCCGCACCCTGGTCACCAAGGGCACACTGACCGGCGTGCTGGACCGGCTGGAAGCCAAGGGCCTCATCCTGCGCGATGCCGTGACCGGGGACCGGCGGTGTACCAAGATCAAGCTGACGGGCAAAGGCGAGGCATTGTTCCGCAAGACCTTTGCGGCCCACATCTCCTTCTTGCGGCCTCGCTTCGAGCGGGCGGTGACGCAAAAAGAAGCGGACCAACTCCGCACCTTGCTGCTCCGTGTCCGCGACAGCTTCCTGGATCCGGTGAAACCACCAGTGTGACGTTGCTCAAAGAGGAGGTGCCACCCATGTCATTACCCAGCCTGCGCATTCGTCTCGCCCTCGCTGCAGCACTTGCATCCGCATCGTACGGTGTCCATGTCGCCGAGCCGTCGACGCCCCCGCACAAACCGAGCAAGCAGGCCGAGACAGCGACACTGGAGCGGGGGCGCTACCTCGTCAAACTCGGCGGGTGCAACGACTGCCACACGCCGGGCTACGCCCAGTCCGGAGGCGCGGTGGATGAGAAGCAATGGCTGGCGGGCGACAAGCTCGGCTGGCGCGGGCCCTGGGGCACCACCTACGCCACCAACCTCAGGCTCTACATGCAGACCATGACCGAAGACCAGTGGGTGCAGGCGGCCCGCACCCTGCAAACACGTCCCCCCATGCCCTGGTTCACGATCCGCACGATCCATGAACGCGACTTGCGCGCCATGTACCGGTTCATCAAGCATCTTGGACCGGCCGGTGAACAGGCGCCCTCGGCTCTCCCGCCGGATCAGGAGCCGCCGCAGCCATACGTCCAGTTTCCGCATCCTCCCAAATGATTCGCCGGGAGCACCCCTTGCGATGGGTTCATGGCCAGGGCTGCCCTCTCGCGTGATGCGCCTGACCATCCTCGGCTCCGGCACCAACGTCCATCCCGCCCGCGCCGCTTCCGGATACCTGGTCCGGACGGACCGGATCTTCCTGATGGACTTCGGCCCCCGCACCCTCATGAACCTCATCAAGACCGGCGTGGACCGGCATCGGATCACCCACATCCTGTTTTCGCATTTCCATGCCGATCACTTCGCAGATTTTATTCCCTTTTTCTTCGATGCGGTCTACTATGCCAAGCATGTCGGCAGACGCGAGGACCTGACGATCATCGGCCCGCGCGGCACGAAGCGGCTGTTCGGCGTCATGCTGCACACCTTCCCCGGGTTCGGGACCGCTCCATTCCGCATCACGATCCGCGAAGTGGCCGACCGGAGCTTTCGCATCGGCAAAACGCGGATCACCGCGCGCACGGTGGCGCACAGTCCTCGGCTGCACTGTCTGGGGTATCGGGTGCGCTACGGCAAGAAGACGCTGGTCTACTCGGGCGATGCGATGTATTGCGACGGTTTGCTCGCGCTCTGCCGCAAGGCGGATGCGGCCGTCTTGGACTGTTCATTCCCCGAGAACCGCCCGGGCCCCGGCCACATGCACGCGGGGGACTGTGGCAGGGTGGCGCAGGAAGCCGGCGTCAGGCGCCTGATCCTGTCGCACTTTTATCCGATCGCTGAACGCTACGACGTCGCGCGGCAGGCCGGACGCCGGTTCGACGGCCGGATTACGGTGGGCCGCGACTTAATGACGGTGCGCCTGTGAAGCAAAATCGGTGGGGCGGCCGTGCCGCCGGCTCTCACACGTAGGACGGGCGCTAGGACCCGCAGCCCTCTTCCTGATCCGATCCTTCCGACCCCTTGGATCTGCCGTCCAGCACCTCGATGAAGCGGGTCAGCCGCGTCTCTTTCACCGTCTCATCCAATTTGTGGTAGATGGCAATGAGGTTCTTGAGGGTTCGGACCAGAATGGCCCTGGACGGACTCTTGGCCAGATACCGCTCTTCGAATCCATACCCGGCCTGCATCAAGAACCGCGCGCAGTCCTTCTCGGTCAGCAGCGCGCCTCCGTTAAAGCAGTCCACAAACACCTTATACCGCTCCGACTCGTGCTTGACCAGGAAATGCCCCGGCATGCCCACCCCCGCCAAGGGAAGGCCCAAGCGCTGTCCGATGAGCAGATAGACGAGGGACAGGCTGATCGGAATCCCCGTCCGCCGATCGAGTACCCGGTTCAAATAACTGTTGTCCGTTTCATAATAGTTCCTGGTATTGCCGCGGAAGCCCTGCTCGGCGAACAGGTACCGGCCGAGTGTTTTCACCGCCTCTTCGCCGGAGACCCGCAAGCCCATCCGCTCGCGCACCTCGGCCGCCAGGGCGTCGAGCTGGGCACGGTAGGTCGGCACGTCCAGGTTGGGGTAGGCGTACCGGGCGATGAGAAACGCGCCGGCTTCCAGATCCACGCCGTCGTCGGACGCGGAGACGAGCGCATGGAGTTCATCCTCCAGCCGCTTCCCCCGAATCTCATCGAGCACCCCCTCGATGCGCTTGGCCATTTCCGGCTGTTCGATCTCGGCCTCTTGAAGCAGGGGCACGGCCGTGTCGCCGATCTCGATGAGTTTGCCGGTGATCGTCTTGACGATCCGGTCGTTCTCGTCGGACAGGAGCCGGATCAGCGCTTTAATCTGGTTCTCGCCGGTCGGCATCGTGCGTCGCTCGCCTCTCGTCTTTCGATATTCGTCGGCCGTCTGACGTGTCACGAGACACGTTTCACCCGGCACAGGTTCTTCCGTCACCCGATCGCACGGCGAAACGCCTTCGCACTCCCGTACAGGCACAGGGCGTCGAAGGCCACCATGATCAGCAGCACAATGCCCAGAGGTCGCAGGGCATCCGCCCACCCGGTCAGAATCAACGGTCGGATCGCGTCGATAGCCCAGGTCATTGGATTGAGCACCGCCAACATGGCCATGAACTTGGGCATGGCGGACAGCGGGACCAAAGCCGAGCTGAGAAAAATCATGGGCAGGGAGAGGAAGCCCAGCACAGAGAAGAAATCCCCGTGGCTTTTGACCGAGAAGGCCATGGCCATGGAAATGGCCGTCAGCCCCACGCCGAACAGCATCCCGATGAGCAGGATCACCGCCACACCGAAGAAGCCGGTCGCCGGCGTGACGCCGAATAGGAAGGCCACGCCCAGAATCACCAGGACTTGCAACGAGGTCACCGTCGTCACGAAGAGAAACCGGCTCAGAATCACGGAGGTCCGGTGGATGGGCGTGGACATCAGCCGCTCCAGAAACCCGTTTTCCTTGTCGAACAGCAGGTCCACTCCGCCCGCCAGCCCGTTGTTGAGCACGGTCATCACCACCACGCCCGCCGTGAGGAAGCTGATGTAATTGGGCGCCTGCACCACCTGCACGTCGGCGGCGCGCTGAAAGAGGTTGCCGAAAAAAATCAACCAGAACAGCATCGGCTGGATCAGCGTGAACAACATGCTGAACTTCTCGCGGCTCAGCCGGCGGACCCAGCGCATCGTGAGCGCGGCAATCTCCTGTCGGTATTCGTTCATAAAGCTAGACCTCTTCCTCGGCTGCGGGGAATTCCTCGCGGATGGCATGGCCCGTGTGGGCCACGAACACATCGTCCAGCCTGGGCCGGTGGTACTCGATGAATTCCACCGGACACGCCAGCCGGTTGGCCGTCTCCAGGATCGCCGGCAAGGCCTTCTCGGGAGATTCCACCCGAATGTCCAGCCCCGTCGGCTTGGCGCTGATTGCTCGAATGGAGGGAAGCCCTTTGAGCGCAGCGGCCAACGGCTCCACCCGTGCCAACGCCGCCGAGCCGACGGTCACGGACACGATGTCCCCGCCCAAGCCCGATTTCAACTCTGTCGGTGACCCCAGCGCCTTGATATGCCCCCCGTCGATGATGGCCAGCCGATCGCACAGCTGGTCCGCCTCGTCAAGATAGTTGGTCGTCATCACGACGGTGATGCCCCGTTTCCGCAGTTGCCGGACATAGTCCCAGATACGGAGACGGCTCTGGACGTCCAGCCCCAACGTCGGTTCGTCCAAGAAGAGGATCTTGGGATTCGGCAACAGGCCGCAGGCGATGTCCAGCTTCCGCTTCATCCCGCCCGAGTAGGTCTTGGCCGGCTGATCCGCCTTGCCTTCCAAATCCACCAGCTTGAGCAGTTCCGCAATGCGGCGGAGGCTTTCCTCCTTCGACAGATGGTACAAGTCGCCCAGCAGCAGCAGATGCTCGCGCCCGGTCAGGAATCGATCGATGGCCCGCTCTTGGGGCACATAGCCGATCAGCCGGCGGACGCGATCCGCATCCCGAACGACATCATACCCCAGCACCGTCGCCTGGCCGGAGGTCGGGCGCAGCAGCGTGATGAGAATTCGCAGGGTCGTGCTTTTGCCTGCCCCATTGGGCCCCAGGAGGGCGAAAATTTCTCCCGTCCGGATCTGGAACGAGAGATCCTGGATGGCGACGACGCCGTCATACTTCTTGCCCAACTTGGACACATCAATGGCGACCGACTGCTCCATCATCCCCAACCTTTCACGCCGCCGCGCTCCTGTAGTTTGAACTCCAGCAGATCGTTGAGACGGCGGGCCCGCTGATGCAGACTATCTGCCTCCATCAGAAACTGTTTTTCGAGCGGGGTCAGATCGAGGTAGCTGGCCAGACTGTTGACCAGCGCCTCATCGTCCACCGCTTGACGCAACAACCCTTCCCACTGATGCCCGTCGTCGCTCGAGCTCAGGTAGGTATCCAGGAGCCGAACCAGCGCCGCCCTGGTGGCCGGTTCCAGGCTCACCGCACCGTCGTTCGGTATGAGCCGGACCCTGGCCCGCCGATAGCTTTTCTCATAAAACTGTTCGCAGATCTCAAACCGGGACAAGCCTTGCAACAGAATGTTGAACCGGCCGTCGGGCAACGGCTGCACACTCACCAGCCGCCCGACACAGCCCATGTCAAAAACCGGTGGATTCCCGTAGTAATCTTCTTCCCAGCCTTCCTTCAGAAGCGCCATCCCGACGCACTGCCCCCCGGCCACCGCGTCGGTGACCATCTCGCGGTAACGAGGCTCAAAGATGTGCAGCGGCAGGTACGTTTTGGGGAAAAACACGACGTTGGGAAGAGGGAAGACCGGGATGTGTTCCGGCACATGAAACTCCGCATCCTCGCCGGAGGGGCCGCGCCCCGGATCGATTGGCATGCCTCACGATAGCCGAAGGCTGTTTGCAAAGTCAACAGCGCACCGGCACGCGACACGCTCCCCGAGATGCAGAAAACCCTCTTCAATACTGGAGATTTGCGCGGTCTTCCGGCGCATGTTATAAGCCTGGCGTACGCCGATGGCCCCGATCACCGGGCCTCGTCGGCTTGTGCCCGACCAGGGCGAGGTGCGTTTGTCACATTCCATCCCCCTAGTCCGCCGAGATCGTGCCGGTTGGTGTCTGCTCCTCGCCTGCCTCTTGGCCGGCATCCTGCTGGCCATCCCTGCATCGGGCCCTGCGACGGTCCCCGCTGAACCGCCCTCGCCGGGGGTTTACCGCCACCCTGAGCCCGGATACGTCTATCGCTTTCCGCGCGACCATGGGTCCCATGAGGAGTTTCGGACGGAATGGTGGTACTACACCGGCCATCTGTCCACCAAGAGTGGGCGGCGGTTCGGCTATCAACTGACGTTTTTCCGGCGAGGGGTCACGCAGGAGGCGGCCCGGAAGAATCCGTCCCGTTGGGCGATCCGCCATCTCTACTTGGCCCACGTGGCCCTGACCGATCTGGATCGCTCCCGGTTCTCCTATGCCGAAAAACTGAGCCGGGCCGGCCTCGGCAAGGCGGGGGCCGACCCTGGCCAACTCCACGTCTGGATCGACCGTTGGAAGGCCGAAGCGTCTCCCGCCGAACCGCATCACCATCACCTCCAGGCCACCGGAGACGATTTTGCACTGGACCTGACGGTTGCGTCCGAGAAACAACCTGTTGTCCACGGCCAAGGCGGTGTCAGCCGCAAAGGGGCCGCGCCTGAACAGGCCTCTCATTATTACTCGCTGACTCGCTTGTCGACGTCAGGCACCATCACCGTCGCGGGGGCAGTCCTGCCGGTCACCGGATTGAGTTGGATGGACCACGAGTTTGGCTCCGGCGACCTTGGCGCAAACCAGGTCGGCTGGGATTGGTTCGGCATCCAGTTGGACAACCGGACGGACGTGATGCTCTACCGGCTGCGCCTGGCGGACGGCACGATCGATCCCGCCTCCAGCGGAAGCCTGATCCTCCCGGACGGACGGGTGCAAGCGCTGGCGGCATCGGACGTCCGCGTTGAAGTCTTGGAGTTCTGGACGAGCCGGCTCAGCGGCGCCCACTATCCGGCTCGATGGAGGATTGCGATTCCATCGGCGGACCTGATGCTGGAGGTGACCCCGGAGCTCACCAACCAGGAACTGCTCACCACCCGCAGCACCCAGGTGACCTACTGGGAAGGGGCCGCCCGGATCACCGGCACTCAGCGAGGCATGCCACTGGCAGGGGCAGGCTACGTAGAGCTGACCGGCTACGCCGAGCGCTTTCGGCCACGCCTCTGAAGTTCTCTTGCACGGACCCCGTGCTCACCATCGTCGGGAGGGGTCGCCGCCCGGCTCCCGCCCTTGACTCGTTTACCGGCCGTATGGCACGGTCGCAGGCATGCCGATCCTATCAGCTCCCGCATGGCCGCCACCCACCACGCGCGCGAAATTCCGTCTGATCGCCGGGCTGCTGATCCTGCTGGCCACGGGGTGGCCAGCCGCCTGCAGCAAGCAAAGCGACGCCATCGTTTCGATCGCACTGCACCCCACCAACGCCGACATCCTCTATGTGGCCACCAATGAGTCGGTGTATAAAACTCGCGACGGCGGCGCCTCCTGGGACCGAATGGCCACGGACTTGAGCTCTTACCGGGTCCTTTCACTCGCGCTGGACCCGGCGCATCCGGCCTCGGTCTACGCCGGGACGATGGGAGACGCCGTTTACAAAAGCCCTGACGGGGGACAGCGTTGGATTGCGCATAATGCGGGGCTGAAGGAGCATGTGTCCGTGGTGAACCGATTCGTTTTCGATACGCGTGACACCGAAACCGTCTATGCCGCCACGACGGTGGGAGTCTTTCGCAGCACGGACGGCGGGCGCCTCTGGGACGAGCGGATGGCCGGCATGAAGGAGGTTCATATCGTGTTCACGCTCACGATGGACCCCACCAGACCCAATATCTTCTACGCCGGCACATCCGGCGGTGCCTACCGGAGCCTTGACGGCACGTCCTCCTGGCAGAAGGTGAACAACGGACTGATCCCCCCTGAAATTTTGGATGCCTCCCTCTCCCTCGGCGTCAGCACGATCGCCATCGATCCGAAAACGCCCGACACGGTCTATGCAGGAACCAACAATGGTCTTTTTATGAGCACCGATCGGGCCGATGCCTGGACCCGCATCGGACAGTCCCTGACCGACCAGTACATCAGCAGCCTCGTGATTGACCCGGGCAATCCGTCGGTCTTGTATGCAGGAGGCCGATCCGGCATCCACAAGAGCCTGGACAGAGGCCGGACCTGGCAGGCGATGAACGAAGGACTGGAGACGCTCAATGTCCGAACCATCGTGATGAGTCCGCAAGACTCGCAGACCCTTTACCTGGGGACGAACGGGAGCGGACTGTACCGGAGCCGCGATGGAGCCCGTAGTTGGACCCGCGTGCACATCGCGGACAAAACAGCGTCCCCTCCTGCAGGGGCCTGACAGGCTCCGGACAATCATTATGCCGACGATATTTCTGGTTCGACACGGAGAGACCGACTGGAACCGGAGCGGGCAAATCATGGGCGAGCAGCCCGTGCCCTTGAATGAGCAGGGCTTGGCACAAGCACAACGATTGGCAAGCTTGTTGATGAACCGCCCGATCCGCGCAATCCACTCAAGCCCGGTTGCACGAGCGCGGCAAACCGCGGAGATCCTCACCTCGGCGATAAACGTCCCCGTGACGATCGACCGAGGGCTGACCGAGATCGGCGTGGGCCGGTGGGAAGGACTCTACTGGAAGGATCTTGCCGATCAGATCATCCGGCAGGACTTGTACCGCAAGCCCCACGAAGCCCGTCCACCCGGCGGCGAAACCTTGCGCGAGGTCCAGGAGCGCGCCGTGGCCGTGGTGGAACGGGCCTGCGCAATACAATCGGAAGGCCCGCTCCTTTTTGTGTCCCATGCCGACGTCTTGCGCGCGATCCTGGCCCATTATCTCAAGCTGGACCTGGCCACCATACGACAGGTGCGCATCAGCCATGCAGCACTCACAGCGATTGAGGTTCATGGAGGCCTGACAGACCTTGTGTGCCTGAACTATCCTCCCGATCCGTCAATTCTATAACCTCTCGTTCGGGGTCAGTAGCCGCCCTTGCCTTCGGTGCGATCCTCCCCATGGCGATAGCGGTTCTGATAGCGGCTCATCCCCTCGGACAAGGTCTTCCACTCCGACGCCGTCAGCATGTCCTTCAGCTTGAACCGCAAGCCGAGAATTTTCGTGGCCGAGCGCATCCGGCTGTTGTTTGCCTCGTCCAAAATTTTCGTGAACTCCTCCGGGACCGCCTCGTAATTCGCATTCGCTTCGTACAGCTTCTGATGGAAACGGCGCTGTTGCTGGTAGGATTGCTTGATCTCTTCAATCATGTCTCCGACCACCGCCTTCGCACGTTTGGCCTTGTCCATATCCTGGACCGACTGGTCAACGAGCGCATCCATCTCCTGTTGCGCTTTCTCGCCCATCGTATCCATGCCGCGGCCGTACCCGCCCGTTCCATGATAGCCACCGCACCCGGCCAAAGGCAGCCAGACCAACAGACTCATTGCAAGCCACAATCTGGTACCGTTCATTGGGAACCTCCTCGCGTAAGAATCGTCCTAGGTATTGCTTCTTGAGACCTGCCCGCCCGCAGGCACCTGCCTTGCCAAAGACTGTATGGGTTTCGTAGTCCCACGCACAGTAGCACAGACCCTATCTCTTTACGAGTGATGCAGGGGCAAAACCACCGGCTAGAATGCTTTGCATAAGGCAATCGGCCCATTGGGCTGCTTTGAATTACCCAGATGCCAAAACGTGAAGTCTAGAAAATCAACCATTTGGACGATAAAAGCGAAAAACTCAGTGCTTGTTCTAGTTGTGAATGTCCGTAAATAACACGTGTACCGTATCGCAGTATGTTTCCGTTCATATACCATTCACTTTCTTATTGACAAGTCTCTCATGCTTTGCTATAAAGCAAGCATGCTCGCAAGGAGTCTTGCTTGTGGAAGAACTAAAAGACATTCTGGTCGGCCTTGAACAGCGCATCAATGCCTATAAGACCCGCCTGCAGGAATTGGAGAAAAAGCGGGGCCGGCTTGAGGAAGAGATCGCCACGATCAAGAAATACCTCGAACTCGCCGAAACTCTCTATCGCGTGGAAGCCGACAAGGCCAAGCTCGCCAGCCTTTCAAGCCAAATCATCACCGACGAAAAAGGCCCTCGTCTGCTCCCGATGGATGTCACCGATCAATCGCGTGAGATCCTCTTGGGACGGAGCAAGTATGTCGCCATGAGTGTGCCCGAGGCCGTGTATCAAATCTTACGTGAAGCGCGGCGATCGATGCATGCGAAGGAACTGGTCCAGCGGTTGATTGAAGGGGGTATGCAGATCAAGGGAAAAACACCTCTGACCTCCGTGGCAACCTCGCTCAAGCGGGACCGGCGGTTTAAGAAAGTAGGGCCCAATACGTTTGACATCCTCGAAGAAGCGTTGACGAAGGCGGTGTAAACGCTTCCACCAGATTCCGCCAAGCAGTCGATGAAAGGAGGTGAGCGCTTTGGCAACGAAGAAGGCAGCGAAGAAGAAGAAGAAGTAACCCCTCCACGGTTACGGCGCCGGGAGCAAGGCCACTTGTTCCCGGCGCCCCTTCAGAGAGCATTCCTCTCCTCCCCTACGGAAAATTCAAACAAAGAGCTACCAGGGCCATCCCCGGTCCACTGAGCAATGCTGTAGTTGTAAGGCGGCTAGGCTGCGGGAGCGGCTTGCAAAGCTGCAACAGGCATGTGAGCGGGACGCGAATAGACGTGCTGCGTAGCGACCGGCACTTCCTGAGCATCGATCAGCACCCAGCTGTCCGGCTGCGACAAGATAGTTTGAACCAATTTAGTATGAAGCGCGTGCCCTGATCGGTCGGCGGTCAGATGGCCGATAACCGGAACTCCGAGCAAGGCCATGTCTCCGATCAAGTCCAGCACCTTATGTCGCACAAACTCGTCGGCGAAACGGAGGCCGGATTCGTTCACAATGCCATCTTCCGACAACACCACCGTATTCTCCAGCGAGCCGCCTTTTGCAAGGCCTCTCGCCCAAAGCGCCTCCACTTCCTTCAGGAACGCGAAGGTGCGCGCATCGGCGATGTCTTGCTCGAACGAGGCCACGGTGCAGTCATACTCATACGTCTGCCGCCGGATCATCGGATGATTGTATTCGACGGAACAGGTAATCCTAGGCGTTGATGCCGGAGTGATGGCAATCCGCCGCCCGCCTTCAGCAATCTCAATCGGCCGCAATATCTTCAGGTAGGGCTGTCGACGCTCTTGCTGGGTGATGCCCGCAGAACGGATCAACTGGACAAACGCACCGGCGCTGCCATCCATTGCCGGTACTTCTCCCCCGTCCAGCTCCACATAGATATTGTCGATCTCGAGGCCAACTAACGCCGCCAGCAGGTGTTCGACCGTTTTGATCAAGGTCCCGTTCGCACTGAGGGCCGTGCAGAGTTCGGTGGACATCAAATTGCGGATAGAGGCCCCAAATGATACGGTACCGCCGATCTGATGGCGGATAAATAAGATGCCCGTATCGGGAGGAGCGGGACGCAACGTCAACGACACCGGATGGCCCGTATGGAGCCCGACACCGGAGCAAGAAACCGTACGGCTAATAGTATGCTGCTGACGCATCAGTGTCCTCAAATCCCGCTTTGATTAAAGCAATGTGGATGCCAAAAAATCATCTCCCATTTTACGAATCAAACTGTTGAAATTATTGGAAATATATTTCCATGCCGACCGCTATCTGTTGTAAAAACAAAACATGTGTGACTTTTTCACCGTAGGTAAAAGAACATCGCAGCATCCCGCCCATTCCTCATTATCGGCGCCCAGAACCCAATTATTTTGCGATCACTCTTCATTGCGGGTAAAAACTTGAACATGCTACAGTGCCGCATCACTACCGGATGAAAATATTTTTCATGCAAGAACCGAATGAAAAGCTTATTGCCAAGAAGGAAGAATGGGCCAAGGTTAAGCGTGGACTCGTCGAGGACGGTGTGGTGCAAGACCATCGGGCCAGGGGCAATCGGCTCCCGCCAGGTCAGCACCTCAGCAAGGGCTGGCCGGTGTTGGACCTAGGCATCCACCCCGATCTGCCGCTAGATAAATGGACGCTGACCGTCAGCGGACTTATTGAGCATCCCTTCACCTGGACCTGGGAGCAATTTCTGGCTCAGCCGCAGGTTGAACTTATCACCGACTTTCATTGCGTCACGACCTGGAGCACTTTCGACAACATCTGGCAAGGCGTCCTGTTCCGTCACATCATGCAAGTAGCCACGCTCAAGCCAGAAGCCAAGTTCGTCTACTTCACCGGTTATGATAACTATTCCACCAACCTGCCGCTGGACGCCTGCGACGACGATGATGTGCTCCTGATTCACAGCTGGAACGGCAACTCGCTCCCCAAAGAGCACGGCGGGCCGGTGCGAATGCATATCCCAAAACGCTACGCCTGGAAGGGCTCAAAGTGGGTGAAGGAAATTATCTTTCTGGAAAACGACAAACCGGGGTATTGGGAAGTGCGCGGCTACTCGAATACGGCGTTCCCCTGGGACGAAGACCGGTACGCATGAAGAACTGACGATTGATTCATTACATCAATATTGTTCGATTGAACCGATCGTCAATGAACCGATGGGGCCATTCTTACGGCCTGGGCTCCAGCTCGATCAATCCCTTCCGAATCGCCAGAATCGCCGCCTGCGTCCGGTCGTAGACCTGCAGCTTATGAAAAATATTCCGCACATGGTTTTTGACGGTCTTTTCGCTTAGATCAAGATTGTTGGCGATTTCCTTGTTCGTCTTCCCGTCTGCCACGAGCCGCAGCACGGTGATCTCCCGTTCCGTCAAATCATGCTCTACCCAGCCCGGCTTCTTGCCCTTGCGTTGAGCCAACAAGGAAAACTCCGCGAGAATCTTGCTGGCCACCGAGGGATGGATGAGCGATTCGCCTCGATAGACGGCCCGAATCGCCGCCACGATCTGCGCCGAATCCGTGTCTTTGAGCAAGTATCCGGTCGCACCCGCCCGGACCAGATCGAAGATATATTGCTGTTCTTCATACATCGTCAGCGCAATGATGCCGATATGCGGAAATTCCCGTTTAATGATCCGCGTCGCCTCGACCCCGCCCATCCGGGGCATACTGACATCCATCAGGATCACGTCCGGCACGAGCGAGCGGGCTTTCTCAACGGCCTCCTGGCCATCCTGCGCCTCCCCGACTACTTCGATATTTTCCTTGGTCTTCAGGATGGCGGAGAGTCCCTCCCGAACCACGCGGTGATCGTCCGAGATGAGAACCTTAATACGCTCCATGTGACTCGGCCTCCTTCTGGGTCAGCGGCACGGCGATCTGAATTCTCGTCCCCTTGCCTTTTTTGGATTCGATGCTGGCCTTCCCACCCACCAGTCGTGCCCGTTCGACAATTCCACGGAGACCGAAATGGTCCCACTTTTCAGGGTCCTGCGACACCGCGTCCATGTCGAAGCCGATGCCGGCGTCAGTGATCGTGGCGGTGAGTGCCTCGCGGCCGATTTCGAGCCGAACCGACACGCGATCCGCCTTGGCATGCTTTTGTACATTGCTCAGCGCTTCTTGCAAGATACGGAACAGGAAGATCTTGGTCTTGGGGAATAAGGTGGTTTCGTCCCCGGCGACCGAAAATTCCGTCTTGATGTGGTATTGGGTTTCATACGACTGCAAATAATTCGTCAGGGCCGGGATCAGCTCCATTTTGTCATAGTGCAGGGGCCGAAGGTTGAAGATAACCTGGCGGGCCTCCTGGATGGCCATTTTCAATTGTGTCTTGGTTTCACGAAGCATCGTTTGCGCCGCCCGGGGGTCCTTCCGGAGAATCTCCTGGCAAAGATCCAGCTTGAAGTTCACCCCGGCCAGGTTTTGGACCAGGCCGTCATGGATTTCGCAGGCGATGCGGGTCCGCTCCTCCGTGACCGCCGCTCCTGACTCCTTGACGTAGAGCCGGTAAAGAGACTGGTACTTGTTGAGGGTCTTTTCGATCTCCGCGGTGGCGCGAATCCGGGCTTCGATCAACTGCCACATGAACTTGGCGCTGGCGCCGCCGATCACCGCGACGCCCATGCGGTGGAAGTCCTGCAGCACACGTCCCACTTCCGCGCTCCCGCTCACGTCGATGATCAGATCCACCCGCTCCATCGCGAGCAGTTCCCGGTAATCGCGCGTGATCGGAATGTTCAGCCGGCGCGCCAGCGCCACCCCGTCGGCCTTGGGGTTCACCTCGGCGATGCCCACGACTTGCACCAGCGGATCGGTGGCAAAGATTTCCATCAGTGCCGTGCCGCCGCGGCCGGCCCCGATGATGGCAACATGTGTCGCGGGCGCCCCCCGCTTCTTGAGCGGGCGCCGCCGCGCACGTTTGGGTTTCACGCTGTGCCGAACAGCAGGCATCGGGGGCCTCGCCAGGATGCTCGGAGGGACGTCACCGAACCGCACACAATCGTACCGTGAACGGGAAGCGAAGGGAAGGCGCGCAAGGAAAGAAAAGAGTGGCGGGGAAACAGGCCGTACTATTTCTCCCGCCGCTCGCGGGCCAGCGCTTTCAGTTCGTCCATGAACTGATCGATGTCCTTGAACTCGCGGTAGACCGAGGCAAACCGGACGTAGGCCACTTGATCCAGTTGGTGCAATTCCCGCATCACTTCCTCCCCGACGACGGTGCTGGGAAGCTCCGTTTCCCCCATTTCCTGAATGCGCTTCTCGATCCGATCCGCCACCGCTTCGATCGTCGCAGTGCTGATCGGGCGCTTCTCGCAAGCCTTCTTCAACCCCGCCAGAATTTTCCCCCGATCGAACGGCTCGCGCCGCCCGTCCTTCTTCACCACGACGGGCAGGCTTTCTTCGACCCGTTCATAGGTCGTGTAGCGACGTTTGCAGGCCAGGCATTCGCGGCGGCGGCGGATGACTTCGCCCTCGCGGGCCATCCGCGAATCCACCACCTTGTCTTCAATGTCATCGCAGAAGGGACACTTCACCAGGCTGGTCCTTCTCAGGCCGAGGGGGCCTCGTAGGGGTAAAAGAACGGGAACCGATTGCAGAGGGCCTTGGCCTGTTTCCGAATTTCCCGCTGCAACCGCTTGTCCTTGGGCTTCTGAAGCACTTGGTCGATCAGCGACACGACCTCGGCCATCTCCGCTTCCCGCATCCCGCGCGTCGCGACGATCGGGGTCCCCAATCGGATCCCGCTGGCGACGGCCGGCGGCTTTTCGTCGTACGGCACCGCGTTCTTGTTCACGATGATACCGGCGTTGTCCAACGCCGTCTCCGCTTCCTTGCCCGTAACCTCCTTGTTGCTGAGATTGACCAGCATCAAGTGGGTATCGGTTCCGCCCGAGACGACCTTGTAGCCGCGCGACAGCAGCCCCGAGGCCAGCGCTCGGGCATCGGCCAGAACCTGCTGTTGATAGGCCTTGAAGGACGGCGCGAGGGCTTCGTGAAAGGCCACGGCCTTGGCCGCGATCACATGCATCAACGGCCCCCCCTGCATGCCGGGGAAGACCACCTTGTCTACGGCCTTGGCGTGCTCCGCCTTGCACATGACCACCCCACCGCGCGGACCCCGAAGGGTTTTGTGAGTCGTCGTGGTGACAAAATCGGCATAAGGCACGGGGTTGGGATGGAGCCCGGCGGCAACGAGGCCGGCAATGTGGGCCATGTCGACCATCAGATAGGCCCCGACCGACTTGGCGATCGCCTGAAACCGCGGAAAGTCCAGCGTCCGCGCATAGGCGCTCGCCCCCGCGACCACCATCTTCGGCCGACACTGCTCGGCGATGCGTTGCACCGCGTCATAGTCGATCTGCTCGGTCTGCCGGTCCACCCCATAAAAGTACGACTGGAAGAGCTGGCCCGAGAAATTCACCTTGCTCCCGTGGGTCAGGTGCCCGCCCTGCGCCAGATCCATGCCCAAAATCACGTCCCCCGGCTTGAGCACCGAGAGATAGGCGGCCATGTTGGCCTGCGAGCCGGAATGGGGCTGGACATTGACGTGCTCGGCGCCGAAGATCTGCTTCGCACGCTCAATCGCAAGCGATTCCACCGTATCCACGTGCTGGCAGCCGCCGTAATAGCGGCGGCCGGGGTAGCCCTCGGCATACTTGTTCGTCATGAGGGAGCCTTGCGCCGCCAACACGGCGGGGCTGGCGAAATTCTCCGACGCGATCAGCAAGAGCTTGTCCCGCTGACGCTTCTCTTCCTTGCGAATCGCCTCATACACGGCGGGATCGCCCGCCTTCAAGGCCTTCAACGAACCTACGGCCTGACTACTCATGAGACCCCCTCATCGCTCCCCTCATCAACTCGCCCGCCCGTTCCGTTCAACAGCCCGGTCATGACGTTCCGGCTCGTGCCGCGCAGCCGGATCAGGCTTCGGTCTCCACGACCGCCTCCTGCTCCTGCGCCTTCCTCACCACATGGACCGCCACCGTCGCCGTCACATCACGATGCAACTTCACCGATACCGCCACCGTCCCCAGTTCCTTGATCGGCTGCGCCAATTGGATCTTCCGGCGGTCCACCGTAAAGCCATGCTCGACCAGCCCCTCTGCGATATCCTTGGTCGTGACCGATCCGAAAAGCTTGTCATCCTTGCCTACCTGGGCCGTGATGGTCAGCGAGACCGCGGACATCTTCTTGGCCAAGGTCTCGATCTCCTGCTTCTCCTTCTTGGCCTTTTCCGCCATGGTGCGCTTGGCATGCTCCAGCTCCTTGACGTTGCGGATATTGGCTTCCAAAGCCTTGCGGCGCGGGAGCAGATAGTTCCGTGCGAAGCCATCCGATACGTCCAGCAGGTCGCCCAGATGGCCGACCCCTTCCACGTTCTCTTTCAAAATCACTTTCATAGTGCTAACCCCTTTGTTAGAAAGGGAAAAGCATACTGGCCGGGCCGGCAAAAGTCAATTCGGAATCGGGCGACTTGGCGACTTAATTTTCAGGTAGGGAACTGGTGCAACCGATATCATAGAGAGACATGCTGGCAAGTCGTGACCGTGTTGACAACGTTCATGCACTACCGTACATTGCAACACACAATGCCACGGTGTATCATATTTCATCACTTCTTCCTACGGTACGGACGATGAAGAAGAATACCGCCGCATTAAATAGTGCTGCGAAACGCATCGTAGATGCTCTGGAAGGACATCTCTCTGGCCTGCCTCCCGAGGAGAGGATGGCGCGTACCCTTAAAGCCTACAAGCGTGTCCAAGAGGCTATGACCGTCTCCCGCCGCGATGGAACTCATCCCACGCCTGCAAAGCCTGAATATAAGCCTCAGACCCGGGTTGCAGCTCGTAGTCATCGGTAAGAACTTTCAAGAAGAGTCCTTTATCCCCTAGCCGCATTAAATCCTTCACCAGAGCAAGCCGTAACGCCCTTTCTTTGACCGCATCCTCATCCGGCAGCCTTCTTTTTGTGCCACGTGCTGTCTCCTCTCGAACAACTCGCTGGAGATCATCGTCCTTATCTTTGCTTTTACTCATCTATCCCTCGCCAGATAGGCCAGACCGCAAGCTTTTCGCGCTGACTCTCCCAACGCGCCCCTCATCATCTTTACTTTCCCGTCCTTCTCTTCACGTAAATCCGAATCATCTGACCAATCATCTCGCAGTCGTCCTCCTCCACATTAGCGGGAAGGATCAGCGTAGCCATTCCCTTATCCGGGATGGGAAACGAAAACTTCACGGCTCCCTGGCCCGGTGTCACTATCGCTTGCTCGTCCTCATTCTCGTTCGCCGCCTCCGCCGCTGCCTTCTCCTTCTTCGCCTTAGCCTTGCTCCGATCTGGACGGGCACGCGGCTTATTGAGGATTAATGGCGACAGGGTCACGCCCGCCTCCGTCATGGCCGATTCAAAAAATCGAACGGTCTTGTCCAAGACTTCGCCCTGTGGTCCCCACTCTCGGAAGCGTTCGACAAGCATGCCAGGGGTGGCACTCTCCAACTTCAAATCCTTGACGATGGGTTTGTACGCTGGGACCATGACCTCGCGCATTGCTTCCTTCCACTCAGGCGTTTCATAGGCATTCACCAGTTTCGTCAGTAATACTGTGGTCGCGCTGTTTTCATCAATCAACTTGAGGTAGCGTAAAGCGGTGATTAGTTGCGAGGCCGTGCTGCCTGCGTAATTGGTTAGCACGCTCCCGTCAATGCGATCAGGGACAGTTGTCTCTTTTAGTTTCTGGACGAATCCTTTAAGGGTAACGAGGGAAATGTACGGTGGGAGAGGGTTTTTAACGTTCTCAGATTGTGCCATGTCGACCTCCTTCTGTTATGCTTAAAAAGAATATGCTTTCTGAAACGGAATGTCAATAACTTGGAAGGATTTTTTACTAGCATGAATGTATTAAATAAATCAATGCCTTGCATTAAAAAGTCTTTTTATGTTAGACAGTCTATAGTCTTTATAGATTTTTTAAATGAGGATGGCGCAGCGGTCAAGCCAAGTCCAGACAGACGCGAACGGCCTCTCGTTGTTTCCAGGCTGCAGCTGTTTAGAAGCGATCTCGGTCTGTTTGAAAGATTGCGGGTGGCCTATGAGAAGAGTGATGCAAAGAGATTACGGAAACTGTGGGCTGAGGCGATACCGTGGGAGCCTAGATAGACAATTTAGATGGGGGAGGAGAGGCTGTGCATCATGCACAGGTCATCGAGCGACGATTACATAATGTAATTCAAATGTACTACCACTCCGCCGATTCCTGCCCTTGCATTTCGGATGGCGAGCGACTACTGTTGACGCATCGTGCAGAGTCATTTTCGAAAACGCCGCCGCACAATCTGACACCCCCACGTGACGCTGCAAGTGAAGCCGGCAAGTGAAACTCCAAGTGAAGCTGATTGACCTGATCCAGCACTATGCCCGAGCCCTGGCCGTAGCGCGCGACACGGCCGTCACGCGCGGGCTGGATGCGCCGATTCACGCGGATGGCGGGAGAAAAATGGCGACGGCCGGCACCCTGCATCTGTACGGGTTCCACGTGCCGGCCTCGGCGCCCTTGGCCGAAGATGTCCCGGTGACGATCATTCCGCCGGGAGACCAGGAGCCTACCGAAGGATTCGTCGTCGGCCACGACGACCGCACCGCGCTCATCCAAACCTTCGACGCATTCGGCCAGACCGTTGAGTCGGCCAGCATCATTCCGGATACCACGGCATTCTTCGACACCGCCTCGAAACGCCTCGCGGACATGGCGGTCAAGTCGGATGCCTATACGTTAGGCCCGGCAGAGAGACTCACGCCCTGGCTCTCCCCCGAAGCTTCCCACGCCGAACTGTTGGCACGCGGCCCCGTGACAACCGCGGCCTTCGGCACCCTCTGGGAGGAAGATCCGGCCGCCAGACGGGTCAAGCTGGCGACCCTGGCGATCGAATTGGCACGGAGCAACAAGCGCACCCTGCTGATCAGCCCGAGCCATCGCCACTCCGACGATATCCTGGGCGTCATCGCCCGAGCGATGAAAGCCGCCGGCTTGACGTTCAAGAGTCTGCTCTGCCGGTACGAGATGCCGCTGCAGCCAGAGGCCAGCGGCATGGCCCTCCCCGAACTGGGCTTTGAGGCCCAGATGCATCACTTCTATGCCCGGTCACGCGCCGACAAGGCCGCACTGCGGCGCAAGTACGAGCGGTTCCGTGAGCTCACGCCGCTCCTGGCCTACAAGGCCCAAAAGCAACGGGACCTCGACGAGGTCAAGCTCCTGGAGTGGAGGCTCTTGACCCAACTCAGCGATTTGCAGCGCAAGATCAAAGAAATCGCCACGACACTGGCCGAGTATGAGTCGCTGCCGATTTGGAAGCGGCTGGCCATGCAGACAGGGGGCAAGAATGTCGCCTCCCTGGGCGAATACAAACGCATCTATGAAGAACAGGTTCAGGGCCTGTTGCGCGAGTTGGAGATCGCCAAGCACCGGATCGACGAGCTCAGCCCCGAAGCCGCCATCCCCAAGGACCTGCGCCCCGAATACGACGAACTGAGGGACGACATCAAGAAACTGGGCGGCACCAAGCAGATCCGGGAAATGCTCGCCGCCGAGGAAGACACCAACCGCCAGGCCTTCCTGCAAAACAAACGGATCGTGGCCACCACGGCGGCTCGGGTCATCTCCGACCCTCTGTTCGGAAAGGTGCGCTTCGACGTGCTGATCGCGGACGAGGCGCCGTTGATCCCGGCCGCCTTGTTGTTGGCGGCCGCCGGCCTCGTGCGGGAACGGATCGTCCTCAGCGGAGACCCGCGGGATATCGCGGCGGCGAGCATGTGGGCGATGAACGCGGCGGCAAGAGAACGTTGAGCGGTGTCAGTGGCAATGAAGCAAAGAGTCGATGGAGGCACTCCTACCAAAGATTTACCGGAGGAGCTTCTCCGGAGGCAACCGTTAGATCAAGCTTAAAAGAGCCGCCGGCTCAACCGAAGGTTGGTGCGAAGAATCTCAGCCTACTGGAGGCAAAGTAACTATCCGCCCACACATGATCGAAGCGGGTGGTTCACGCAAGCGAGGTATGGTGCCGAAGGCGGGATTTGAACCCGCACACCCGTTAGGGCGCTAGACCCTGAATCTAGTGCGTCTGCCAGTTTCGCCACTTCGGCACAGGGCTGCATTATCACTGAATTAGGCACAAGCCGTCAAGCAACGGAGTGGGGCCTTCTGGGATTCAGGCCGGTCTGGCCGGCGGAATCTGATACCGTTTCATTTTGAGATAGAGGGTCTTGTAATCCACCTGCAAGCGCCGTGCGGCTTCGGCTTTGTTCCAACCGGCTTCTTCCAGCGCCTTGAGAATGGAGGCCCGCTCCACCTCCCCCGACGTCCTCCGGCGGAGTTGCGAGAGCGATTCCCTCGGCTTCATCGCAGGCTTCGGAATCTCCGCCGGCTCATCGGACTGGGTCCGTATCTGTTGCGGCAGATGCGCAGGCTCGATCAGATGATCAGCCAGAATCACCGCCGAACGAACGGCATTGTCCAGTTCCCGCACGTTCCCCGGCCACCGATAAGCTTCCAGCGTGGCCATCGCGTCGGCGCTCAGACCGCGGATCGATTTCTGATAGGCCCGGTTGGCCTTCATCAGCATGTAGTGGGCCAGGAGCGGGATGTCTTCTTTCCGCTCACGCAGCGGAGGCACCGTCAACATCACCGTGTTCAAGCGGTGATAGAGATCCAGGCGAAAGCTGCCTTCGTCCACGCGCTGCTGGAGACAGGAATTGGTCGCCGATAGGACTCGGACGTTCACGGACACCTGCTGGTTGCTCCCCAACCGTTCCACCATGCTGGTCTGCAGCACCCGCAGCAGCTTGGGTTGGCTGTGGAGTGGGATATTGCCGATCTCATCCAGCAGGAGGGTGCCCCCTTCCGCCAGTTCCAGCTTCCCCGGCTTGGTCTGCGTGGCACCGGAAAAGGCCCCGCGCGCATAGCCGAAGACCTCCGCCTCCACCAACGTGTCGGGGAGCGCGCCGCAATCAAGCGGGACGAAGGGCCCCTTGCGCCGCGCACTCAGCGCATGGATGGCCCGCGCCACTAATTCCTTTCCGGTTCCGCTCTCGCCGAGGATCAAGACCGGCACGTCGAAGGGTGCCACCCGCTTGATCTGGTCCCGCAGCGCTTGCATCGGGGCGCTGGCCCCGACCAGGTCCCGCAAGGACACCGGCAGGAGCGCCCCTCCGGACAACTCTTCCATCTCCGCGCTCAGGTACTGCAGCCGCAAGCAGTTGCGGACGGCGATCGCCAGACGGGACAAGGCCAGTGGCTTGGTCAGATAGTCGAACGCGCCGGCCAGGACGGCGGCTTCGGCATCCTGGCTGGTGCCATAGCCGGACAGCACGATGACGCGATAGTCTCCCAGTTCAGGCAGGAGCTGCTCTTTCAACAAGTCGAGGCCGTTGGCGTCTGGCAGGCGAATGTCGAGGAGGAGGAGATCGGGCGGCTGTTGGCGGATCGCGGCAAGCGCCGCGGCGGCGCTGCCGGCGACGAACGGGGCATAGCCCTCCCCCCGGAGAAACTGCTCCAGCATGTGCTGGACGCTCGGATCGTCGTCGACAATGAGAATGCGCTCGTCAGCCATCACGCCCGTGCCGCACGGCAACGCTCGGGGCCAATCCTCGACGTGCCTGCGGTATCTGATCTTTACCAGAACCCCGCCGAAATTGCGAGGCGCGACGGCCCGCGCAGGGTCCAGGCTGCTTACCGGTCCTTCTGACGGTCGTGCTTCTCCTTCGCGATGTGACGGCTGGACCGGTTGAGGTCTTGCTGCAGCTTCCTCCGCTCGGTCGCATCCAGCTTCCCATCGGCTTTCATCGCGGACTCCTCCTCACGGATGCGCGCCTGTTCATGCTCCAACCGCGTCGCCTCTTTCGGCGTCATCTGACCGCTCTGAATGCCCTGCTGAATCCTCTGCTGTTGGCGCTGTTCCCGTCGGTCGATGCCGGGCGATTGTGTCTGCGCAAGGGCCGGCAGGGCCACGGATGTCACAAGCAAGCCCAGCATGAAGAGACGCATGCCCATGGTGAACTCCTTTCGTGAGTATGATAAACGGCTGCCCCACCCGATGGAGCAACGCTACCGCCTCGGCTCGTAATGATCAAGCACCACCGGGGTTTTGTCCAGTGGCACATGCCTGGTGACACCTGTCCCTGCTTCCCGCTATACTGCCCGTCCAGCAACCGGACTTCGACGTGGGGGATCGCATGCTGACGCACGACTTGGCCAAGGCCTTTGTGACCACGCAAGCCTTCAAATGGGACCCGGCCGGCGGGTTTACGTTGGCTTCCGGCGCCACCAGTCCTTTCTACGTGGACTGCCGCGTGGTCATGGCCCATCCGGGCCCACGCCAGCTTGTCTCCCAAGCGGCTTACGAAGCCCTCCGCGCGGTGGACTGCGACTGCATCGGCGGGCTGGAGATCGGGGCCATCGCCATCGCCACGGCCATTTCCGCCTACGCCTACGGCGCTTCGCCGCGCCGGAACTGGCGCACCTTCGTCGTCCGCAAGCAGCCCAAAGACCATGGGCTCGGCAAGCTGATCGAAGGAGCCATGCAACCAGGCGACCGCGCCGTGATCGTGGACGATGTACTGACCAGCGGAGGGTCGCTCCTCAAGGCGGTGGCGGCGGCGCGGGCAGCCGGACTCACCGTTGACCATGCCTTAGTGATCGTGGATCGAAAGGAACAGGAAGGACGGGCGAAGGTCGAAGCCCAGGGCGTCACGCTCCTGAGCCTCCTGACGATCGACGACCTGCTGGCCGCGCAGCAGAAGTTGTAGGTTGCGAGTCGGAAGTCCAGCTCAAAACTCATACCTGCCGCCAGCGACTATTTGCATCTGAACTGGATGCCCCACCGCCGTTCGGCGATCGCTTCCTGAGTCCCGGCCAGTTCCTGGATCCGAACCCGTCCCTTCGCCTCCGCTTCTTTCACGACCGTATAGCCAGCGGGGCACCGCTGCTCGATGATCTCGAACGCGTCTTTCCGGAACTTCGAATACATGTAGCCGCTCTCCCCTTTGAACGGATACACGACAATCCCTCCTGTCTCCGTCTCCTTCATCAGCTTGGCCCCTTCCGAACAGCCCATCGCCGCCGCCATCCAGGCCAGCAGCATCAGCGCTCGAAAGGGCCTTGACCATCGTTTCATAGGGACTTTATGATGTCGCATTATGCTCTCGACTATAGGGCCCGGCCGGCCGGACCAGGCCCCGGCAGGAGGAGGCACGTCATGATGCACCGACGATTGGCTTTCCGAATCGGCACCTGGCTTGGGTTGGTCTTGCTGTGTCTGGTCGGAAGCGAACCGGTCGGCGCACACCATTCCTACCTGCTCACCGTTCAACAACTTAAAGCCGGCCTGTCCAAGGCCGCGACCCCCTCGTCCAAAGGGTTCTTTCTGATCGACGTCCGATCCCCGGAAGAGCATGGCACCGGAGTCATTCCCGGCACGGACCTGAACATCGAATACACCGAGATCAAGGCCCGCCATCGGGAGATCGGCGCGACGCCGGACGATCATATCGTCGTCTACTGCCAGAGCGGACACCGCAGCAACATCGCAGCAGAGACATTGGCCGACCTCGGCTATACCCACGTCTACAACGTTGCCGGCAGCATGAACGCCTGGGTAGACGCCGGCTATCAGGTCGCGCAACCGGGACGCTGACTCACTATAAATAGATAGTGAAAGGTGAACGGTGAATGACGGGCTCCTGACCGGGGCCTCTGATCCGGCTTCACTCACCACTTCACTGTTCACGATTCACTATTTGCGCGGAACCAGCCCGATCACGGCCGGCAACGGAATATGCTCTCCCTTGCCTCCTTCGACCAATGCCTCCCAGGACCTTGGGCCGCTGCGCGGCTCAGCCCCCGCCAGCAGTTCTTCTCCGATCAACAGGTCCGAGGACGATCCTCCATCCATAGCCATGGCTTGGCGCACCGCTGGATAGTCCGACCGCAAACAATCGGCCAAGGCCCAGAGTCCGGCCGGTTCGACTGTTTTCATCACCAAGATTTGGCCGGCGCCATCCTCCCCCACCACCGTCTGATAGGCGCGCTTGCCGCTTTGGCGAACCCGGATCTTGCCCGTTCGGTCCAGCAACATAAGGGACTGGGCCGCCTCCAGATAGGCCGGCTGCGTCTCGGAAAACGGGTCCACCGTCAAGTCCAGCACGCGTGCTTTTCTAAGTCCCGGGTCAAGCGGTTCCGCCACAAACAGTCCTAGCCACTGAGGATGCCGCTTGCTTCCCAGCGACCGTCCGTCCTTGAACAACAAACCCAGGTAGGCAAAGTTTTCGCGGAAGAGTCCGGCATTGAACAGCACGGAAGCCCTGGTGCGACGGTGCCACTCTTGGATCGTCAACGGCTCGGCCAATTGTTCCTGTCGAAAGTGGTAGGTCGAAAACCGAACTTTGGCCGGATCCGCGCGGACCACATAGACGGGCGGCACATCGTCCTGGCACCGGGGGCCCGGCGTCCAGACCGCCGCCTCGACGCCATCCAGCACCTGATCCCACACCAAGTCCTGCGCCAGGGCCGATCCCGACAGTCCGGCCCACAAGCCCACCAGCATCAGCATGGAGAAAGCCGGGCCCAAGGCCGACCGATGACCACCGCCAGCGCCTCTTTCAGATTCACATGGCATGCGCCATTCCCTCCGTCACACCGATGGGGATCGAGTATAGAGAGGCCTATTGAGAGCGTCAATGTGCCACCATGATCCCGCTGCACCATCGACCCGTGAGGCTCAGGCAAAGTTGACAGAACCTGATGCCGAGGCCAAAATACGGGTTCGAGATGAGGCACAGGCCACCTTCTTTGAAGGGCCATGACCACCACGAGCGGCACGCAACCGAGAGCGCATTCTTCGGTGGCCGACTATGCCCATCGTGAGGTCAAGACGATTGAGGAGGAGGCGACGATCCAGGAAGCGGGCAAGCGCATGGCCCGGTTCAACATCGGCTCTTTGTTGGTGACGAACAACGGGACTTACGTGGGGATGCTCACCGATACTGATCTCGCCCGAGTCGCCGCGGCCCGAGGGCTCAACCCGACCACCGAACCGGTGCGGTCAATCATGAGCCGCGAGATCACCGCCATCGAAGGACACCGGTCCATGGAAGAAGCTCAGACGTTCATGAAGTCCAGAGGCATCAGGCATCTGGCCGTCCTAGCGCAAGGCACGATCGTGGGCATCGTGACACTCAGCGATGTACTCCACTATTACCAATCCATTGCACCTCTGCGCCGGTAAGTTCCGGACAGCCCTGTGATCACTTTCGCTGGATGAGCTTGACCGGCGGCTGGGCGGACAGGGCGGGCGGGATAATGAGCTGGGGCACCTGCTCGGTGTTGTACGTGCGGCGCGCAATCCGCTGGACCTGCGGCTTGAGATAATCGAAGAGCTCCTGGACATCGATCGTCCCGTCGCCGTTGGCGTCGGCCTCCCCGCCCATCCCTTGCAGCGCATAATAGGTGAAGAGTCCGTGGCCCGTTTCCTGATCGGCCAGACTCAGATTACTGCCCGATGTGGCGGCCAGGACCACCGCCTTGGAGCTGCTGGCCATGCCTTCGACCGTCAAGACCATCGGTTTCGCCCCCTTGGCAAGCACGGAACGTCCTCCGGCCCCCGAGAAACAGGAATCGAGCATCACCACAATGTTTTTGGTCGGGAGTTTTTCCAGCGTCTGATAGAGCCGCTTGAGCGGATAGCCGGTCTGTTCGATAAAGGCCGGGTCCCCGTCATAGGGCACAAGGTAGGCCTCTCCCGTGTCGGCCTTCGGGGCGCCGTGCCCCGAGAAATAGACGAACAGACTGGAGTTCGCGTCCACATTGTTCTTGAGCCAGGCTTCGAAGTACTTCTCCAGATCCGATTTGGTGGCCTGCTCGTTCAGACGCAGGATCACATTTTCTTCCCGATAGCCCCCTTGGCTGGTCAAGAACTGCGCCATAGCTTTGGCGTCTTGGACGGCGAATTCGGCCCTGGGAATGCGTTCCCGATACTGCTCGATGCCGACCAGGATCGCGTACCGGTTGGCCTGCGGCGCAATCGGTTGGCCGGCCTTGCCGACGGCCTTCTCCAGCTTCTGTTTCTCCTCCTCAATCCGCTTCTTCTTCTCTTCGATCTGCTGTTGCACCGACGCCAGCTTCTGCTGTTCCTTCTTCTGTTCCTCAACCTGGCGCTCCTGCTCTTCGAGCGCCTTCAATTCCTTCTCCGCCTGGCTGAGCGAGACACTGCCCCCCACCCGGTTCTTTTTCTCCTCCTCGATCCGCTTCTTCTTCTCTTCGATCTGCTGCTGAATCGCGGCCAGTTTCTGCTGCTCCCGTTTCTGCTCCTCCTTCTGCTCCGCAATCTGCCGCTCCTGCTCTTCGAGCGCCTTGAGGTCCTTCTCCACCTGTCTGAGCGCGGCGTTGCCCCCCGGCTTCGCCGCCAGCTTGGGGATGGCGCCTGGCTGGTAGGCCGCCAATTCCTGCTTGACGGTCTCAAAGACCTTGACCACCGCATTGTACAAACCCCGCTGCGCAAGCTCGGCCATCTTCTCCTCCGGCCCGATCGGGCTGAAGTGGTCGGTGGCCTTGGTCGGTTCGGTCTTGGCCCACAAAAGACGGCCGGTCCGCGCATCCCGCAGGTTGGCCTCCACCGTCACGGTGATTTCATAGCTCATGATCGGAGCCAACGGCTCGCCGAAGGTCAGCGGAATGGCCGCGATAAAAATCGCGTTCATGTCGCCGCTGCTCTTCGTGTCGATCAACTGGAGCTGGAGAATCAGATCCACGCCGAACTGGTCGAGGATGTCCTGGGGGGCAATGTAGCGGGTTTCGGGAGGCAGGAGGATCACGTCGGTGAAGTATTGGCCTGGCGCCAAGCCCAACCTGCGCCGGTCCGGATCGGCGAAGGCTTTTTTGAGCGCCTCCCCCGTCACGTGGACGCCCAACCGGGCCGGAATCGGTTTCGACGGGAGCGCCGGTTTCGCCACTTCGGTAACGGCGAGCGTCCCGCAGGCGGTCAGCAGCAGCAACGGAGCCGCGAGCAGTCCCCACCAGTGCCCGAGTCGCGTCCCTTTGCGATGGCGCATACGTACCTCCCGTTTGTCCTTGCCGATGCAGGGACAGATGTATCCCAATTCACAAAAGGATTGCAAGAACGCGAGTCGAGGGAGGCTACCCGCCGAAGGGCAGGGCGGACGGAGGCCCCGCAGCCGCGGCGGGGGCCGCGAACTGGGAGAACATCATGCTGGCGGAGACCACCCAGTCGATAAACGGCTGGGGGTAGATGCCCAGAATCACAGTACCGGCCAGGCACACGTAGATCACCGCCTGCATAGGCGCGGAGACGGTCAGCGGCGAGGGATCGGTCGGCTCGTTGATGTACATTTTCTTGACCACGATCAAATAGTAGTACATCGAGATCACGATGTTGATGAGCCCGACAAGGATCAAGGTGTAGAGCCCTTCGTTCATCGCCGCCACGAAGATGTAGAGCTTGCCCAGAAACCCGGCCAGCGGGGGCACGCCGGCCAGCGAGAGCAGGAACATGATCATGGCGAACGCCAGAAAGGGCGACCGCCGGTTCAACCCGCTGTAATCTTCGATCTCATCGCTGTGAATCTGGTTGCTGACCGCGATCACCACGGCAAAAGCCCCGAGGTTGGCGAACAAGTACGTCAGGAGGTAGTACAGGATCGCGTCGCTGCCCATCTTGGTGCCGGCCGCGAGCCCGATCAGCAGGTTGCCGATCTGGGCGATGCCCGAATAGGCCAGCAGCCGTTTGATGTTCTTCTGCGCGATGGCCACGATGTTGCCGTAGGTCATCGAGAGGATCGAGGCCCCCACCAGCAGCAGGACCCAGGCCGGCTTGAACGTGGCCAGCGAGACGAAGAACATCCGCAGCAGGATCGCGAAGGCGGCCCCCTTGGGCGCAATCGAGAGGAACGCCGTCACCGGCGTGGGCGCGCCATGGTAGGTGTCCGGAATCCACGAATGGAACGGCACCGCCCCGATCTTGAACCCCAGCGCGGCGAAGATCAGCAGAAAGCCGATGATGAGGCCGGGCGTGGGCTTGGCCGACGCAATGTCCGAGAAGACCAGCTTGCCCGTCTCTCCGAAGACCAGGCTGATGCCGTAGGCCAGGAGCCCCGCGACGAAGACGCCCAGGATGAAGAATTTGAGCCCGGCTTCGTTGGACGACACCTCATCCCGCAGGTAGGCCACCAGGACGTAAAACCCGAACGTCGAGAACTCCAGCGTGATGAACATCGACAGGAGATCGTTGGCCGAGGCCATGAACATCATGCCCAGGGCGGACATCAGGACGAGAAAGTAATATTCGCCCTTGAAGAACCGGAAGCGCCGGACATAGTCGATCGAGATCAGGACGACCAGGGCGGTGGCGCCCACGATGAAGATCTTGAAAAAGATCGCCAGCCGGTCCACCACGAACATGTTGTTGAAGAGGACGCCGGTCACGCCGGCACGGTCGAACCAGGCCAGGTTCAGCAGCACCGCCGCCAGCCCGCCCACGCTCAGGTAAGCCAGCCGGTCCTTGGGGAGCCGCGGCATCGCGAAGTCCACGATCAGGACCACGCAGAGCCAGACGGTCAGCAGGATCTCCGGCAACATGAGGAGGAGATCGGACCCGGACATGGAGAAGTTAAAAATCATTGGATTACCGCTTTTCCATTTCGGATTGGCCGACCCCACTCGACGCGGCGACGCGGCGAGCGGGCGACACGGCGATCTCCGCGTCCCCGTGTCCCCGCGTCCCATGCTCTCGAGTGGTCAGCGGCGTCACCTGGGTGATCCGGGACACCAGGGGATCCGTGCCGGCCCGGATGACCTTGTAAAAATGTCCGGGGAAAATGCCGAACGTGATGCTGCAGGCAATCATCAACAGCAGCGGCATCCGGTCCACCATCGTCACCGCGTCGTGGGCATGGCTATAGTGGGCGTCCATCGGGCCATAGAAGACCCCGCGCATCATCCGGAACAGATAGGCCATGGTCAGCACGATGCCCACCACCGCGACGAATACCTGAAAGGGGTACTTGTTCCAGCTCCCGACGAGGATCATGACCTCGGCGATGAAGTTCACGGTCCCGGGCATCCCGATCGAGGCCATGCAGGCGATCAGGAAACAGCCGGCCACGAAGGGCATGCGGTTGACCAGCCCGCCGAGCGAGGGGATGTCCCGCGTATGGGTCTGGTCGTACACCCATCCGGCCATGGCGAAGAGCATGCCCGTGGCCATCGCGTGGGCGAACATGTACAGGACCGCCCCGCTCAAACTGATGTAATCCAGCGCGGCCATGCCCAGGAAGACATACCCCATGTGGCTGGAGCTGGAATAGCCGATCACGTACTTCGTATCCTTGGCATAGAAGGCCACGAACCCGCCGTAGAGCATGCTGAACACGCAGAGCACCGCCGCGATGGGCATCAACTCGCGGGTAGTCTCCGGAAGAATCTCGAAAGCCACGCGGATGATCGAGAAGTGCCCGAGCTTCATCAACACGCCCGCATGCAGCATGCTGGTGGCGGCCGGGGCGGCCGCGTGCCCGACCGGCGACCAGGAGTGCAGCGGCCACAGCGGCGCGATCGAGGCGAAGCCGAAGAAGATCAGCAGCCAAATAAGATCCGCCAGCGGCCCGGAGAAATGCGCCTTCTCGCGCAGGGCCAGAATATCGAACGTGTGCAAGCCGGAGAATTTGTAGATCAGCAGGATGCCCAGAAGCGAGAGGATGGCGCCGGCCGACAGGAACAGCGTCAGCTTCATCGCCGCATATTCCTTGCTGTTGGAGCCGAAATTGAACAGGAACGCCACCGAGTCCCGTTTTTTCAACCCCTCCGGATCGGTCATGGCGAGATAGCCCTTGGTGTGACTACCCCACATGCCCAGCAGCAGGTACATCGGCAGCACCGACATCTCGTAAAAGAAATAGAGGAAGAACAAGTCCAGCGACATGAACACGCCGATGGTCGCGGCGGCCAGGACCAGGAGCACGATGTAGAATTCCTTGGTCCGGTCCTTGATGTGCCAGGAGACGAAGATGCCCGCAAACAGCAGAATGGACGAAGCCAGGACCAGCGGGGTTCCAATGCCGTCCACCCCCAGGTAGAAAGCGATGCCCAGTTCCTTCGACCATTCGAAGCGCTGGATGAACTGGTACCCGCCCTTATCTGCATCGAAGGCGAAGAAGAGGTAGAAGGAGGCGAGCAATGAGACGCCGGCCGAGGCGGCGGCGATCAGGCGGACCGCCATCGCCTTGCGGTTCGACACGAACAGCAAGGCGATGGCTCCGACGAACGGCGCAAACAGAATATAGAGCAGTGCGTACTGGCCCATGAGCGTCTTTTTTTACTTCCTTTTCACTCCGAAAGTGACGGGCGGACAAGCCCCTACTGCGCGCGTCCGCCGAGCATATTCTGATGTGCGCGGCGCGCGAGCACGGGGGGCTGGCCGCCCGGCGCTTCCGCCACCGCACCCTTGTCCAACCGCTCGACCAGTGCCTGCACCGAACCGTTCATCATCCTGAGGAACGGCGAAGGATACAGCCCGATCCAGAAGATCATCACCGACAAGGATACGGCGATGACCAACTCGCGCGCATTGAGATCCGTAATGGCCTGCCCCGCCGCCTGCGCCAACGGCCCCAGCATTGCCCGTTCGTAGTACCAGAGGAAATACGCCGCCCCGAAGACCACCCCGGTCACCGCGACTGCGCCGTACAGCCAGTGCGCCTGGAAGGCGCCCAACAGGATCAGAAATTCGCCGACGAACCCGTTCGTCCCAGGCAGGCCGATCGAGGCCAGTCCGACGATCAGCAGATAGGTCGCGAGCAGCGGCACCTTCTTGGCCAGCCCGCCGAACGCCGCCAATTGCGTGCTGTGCCGCCGCTGGTAGAGAAAGCCGGCCAGGAAGAACAATCCGGCCGTGCTGAAGCCGAGGTTGATCATCGTCAGCAGGCTGCCTTGCAAGCCCTGAAAGTTCAGCGCAAACAAGCCGGCCACCACGAAGCCCAGGTGGCTGATGCTGCTGAAGGCCAACAGCCGGCGGAAGTCCGGCTGGACCAGCGCCACGATCGCTCCGTAAATGATGGCCAGCAGCGCCAGCGTCATCATCGTGCTCGCCACCCCGGGGCTCTTCGAGGCATCCGGCAGGAGCGGGAGGCTGAAACGGATGAACCCGTACGTGCCCAGCTTGATCCCGGCCAAAAAGACCGCCATCCCGATCGGCCCTTCCAGCAACGCGTCCGGCAACCAGGTGTGGAAGGGGAACATCGGTGCCTTGAACGCCAGGCCCATGAAGATCAGCCAGAAGATCAGCACCTGTTTTTCGGCGGGAATCGGAATCGTCAGCAATTGCAAAAAGTCGAAGGAATAGGCCGGCTCGATGTGATGGACCACGGCCCAGTCATGGTAGTTGAGATCCAGCAACACGATCCCCACCAACATGAACACGCTGCCCAGCAACGTGTAGAGCACATACTTGAGCGCCGCATACTGCCGCTCCGCCCCGCCGCCCCAGAGCTTGATCAGGAAGTAACTCGGGATCAGCATCAATTCCCAGAAGACGAAAAACAGGATCAGGTCCAGCGCCGCGAAGATGCCCATCATCGTCGTCTCGAGCGCCAGCAAGGCCACGAAATAGAGCTTGATCTGATGCCGGACCGTGTCCCAGGAGTAGAGCACCACCAGCACGGTCAAGAAAGCCGTGAGCCCGATGAACAACACGCTGATCCCGTCCAGCCCCAAGTGGTAACTGATACCCAGCGGCGGAATCCAGGCCAGGCGCTCCGAGAATTGCATCGCCGCGGACTCGGGCACGAAGCGCAGCAAGACGATGACGGTGAGCACCAGCTCCAGGAGCGAGATCCCCAGCGCCGCATTCTTGATCAGGTCCTCTTCCTCGAGCAGCGCGAGCAGGATCGCGCCCAGGAGGGGCAAAAACAGGATCAACGAGAGGATCGGAAATCCGAATGTGAGTTCCTGCAGCATGAACCGTTCCGTCTCCCGCCTTCTATTTCAACATCCCGCCTGATCCGGTCCACCAAGCCAGGACGAGATGGACCAGGATGAACAAGCCGGCCACGATAATCGCGGCGTAGTGATGCACCTGCCCGCTTTGAATCTTCCGCCAGGAGCGCGCCAGGAGGTGGTTGGCATAGCCGATCGCGTTGAGCCCTCCGTAGATCACGTACTTCTCCAGCCAGGTGCTGCCCGCCGCACTCGACTGGGTCAGCTCCCCGACCCCGACGACGAGCCGGTCAATGACGTGGCGGTCGAACCAATCCCAGACCAACCCCAGCTTCTTGGTCGGTTCCACGAACAGGGCATCATAGAGTTCGTCCACGTAGTACTTGTTCAGCAGCGTCCGATAGACGCCCGGAGACCGTTCCGCCCAGGCCGCCGCAGTCTCGGTGCGCAGGCTGTAGAGATAGTGGGCCAGCCCCCAGCCGGCCAAGGCGATGGCCGTGGCCGCCAGCATCAGCGTCACGACCAATCCGGACCCCGCGTCATGCCCCGAGACCTCCCCCCCGACTTGCGCCGTTACCTTGTGCAGGAAGTGGTGGAACCACCCGTCTTCCGGCGGTACCCCGGGAAATCCGCCGAGCACCGACAGGGTCGCCAGCACGACCAGCGGCCCGAGCATGATCGGGGGCGATTCGTGGATATGTTCGGCTGTGTGATGGTCCACGCGGGAGCGGCCGTAAAAGGTCAGGTACGTCAACCGGAACATGTAAAAGGCGGTCAGAAACGCCCCGATCGCGGCCATCCCATATAAAACATAATGGCCGTGCACGAAGGCGTGGGCCATGATCTCGTCCTTGCTCCAGAACCCGGCTAACGGGAAAATGCCGGCGATCGCCAAGGTCCCGACCAGGAACAGTCCGTGCGTCCAGGGGATTTTCGACTTCAGCCCGCCCATCTTCATGATGTCCTGTTCGCCGTGCAGGGCATGGATCACCGAGCCGGCCGACAGGAACAGGAGGGCTTTGAAGAAGGCGTGGGTCATCAGGTGAAAGACCGCCGCCGTGTAGGCCCCGATCCCGCAAGCCAGGAACATGTAGCCCAACTGGCTGACCGTGGAATAGGCCAGGACCCGCTTGATATCCGTTTGCACGAGGCCGATCGTGGCCGCGAAGAGCGCCGTCGTCCCGCCGACAATGGCCACCGTCGTCATGGCCACCGGCGCCATGTCGTAGATGACGTGGTTTCGCACGATCATGTAGACGCCGGCCGTCACCATGGTGGCCGCATGGATGAGGGCGCTGACCGGGGTGGGGCCTTCCATCGCATCCGGGAGCCACGTGTACAGGGGCAACTGGGCCGACTTGCCCACGGCCCCGATCAACAAACACAGGGCGATCGCCGTCGCCATTTCGGTGGATAGCTGGCCAGCCTGGGCGAACACCTGCTGGTAATCCAGCGTCTTGAAGTTCTGGAACACCAGAAAGATGGCGAGCAGGAACCCCGCGTCCCCGATCCGATTGACCACGAAGGCCTTGGAGGCCGCCTTGGCCGCGGACACCTTGTCGTAGTAGTAGCCGATCAACAGGTACGAACAGAGGCCCACGCCTTCCCAGCCGATGAAGAGGACGAGGTAGTTGTTCCCCATCACCAGCAGGAGCATGGAGACCATGAAGAGGTTCATGTACGTGAAGAAGCGGGTAAAGCCCTCCTCGCCGTGCATGTACCCGACCGAATAGAGGTGGATGAGGAACCCGACGCCGGTCACCACCAGCAGCATGATGCATGTAAGGGGATCGATCAGGAAGGCCAGGTTGACCGTGAGGTCGCCGCCGAAGATCCATTTATAGGCGACGACTTCCCTCGCGGTGCCGGAGCCCAGCGTCTCCGCGAAGACCCCGATCGCGCAGAGGAACGAGAGGCCCACCGAGCCCCAGGCCAGCCGGTGCGCCATCTCGTGGGAATAGCGGCTGCCCAGCAGACCGTTCAGGAGCACGGCCACCAGCGGAAAAACCGGGATGAGAATGACGATCAGATCGGACACGTTACTCCGCCAGATTCAGGATGCTCAAAACGGCCAACCAACGCGGCCGCAGGGGCTGAGCGACCGAGAACAAAGTTGGGGACCATTTTCAGCATCCTGCTACCACTTCAAGAGATTCATTTCGTCCACGTTTGTGGACAGCTTTCCGCGGAAGACTACGATGATGATCGCCAGCCCCACGGCTGCCTCCCCGGCGGCGATCGCAATCACGAACAGGGCGACAATCTGTCCGGCCATGGACTCCAGGTAATGGGAGAAGGCGACCAGATTGATGTTCGCCGCGTTGAGCATGATCTCGACCGACATCAACACGATGATGAAATTGCGACGGACCAACACTCCGATCAGGCCGGTGGCGAACAGGATCGCGCTGACGGCCACATAGGCGCTCAACGGGATCATGGTTCATGCTCCACATCGGCGACGGTTGGCGTTTTCGCCAGCACGATCGCCCCGATGATGGCCCCCAAGAGGAACACTCCGACGATTTCGAACGGGAGCAAATAATCGCTGAACATCTTGATGCCGACCGCGTAACTATCTCCGTCTTTCAGCACGGCTTCGGCCGGCGCATCGCCCTTCGCCCCTGCATAGGGGGATCGGAGCAGCAGGATCAGCAGTTCCCCGCAGACCGCCGCCGCCGCGAACAGGATCACCGCATAGCGGGAGTGGAGATAGCGTTCGTCGGTCTTGAGGTTCAGCAGCATCAACACGAACAGATAGAGGACCAGAATCGCGCCCGCATAGACGATGACCTGCACGGCGAACAGAAATTCGGCATTCAGCAGGACGAACAGCCCCGCTACGTGCAACAGCAGGGTCAGCAGCGCCAGGCCGCAATGGACCGGGTTGCGCAACGCCACGGTGAACACTCCCGCGGCAATACTCACGAGCGCGAAGTAGACGAAAAAGAACAGCGTCATGAGCCTATTGGGTTTATGTCAAATGCTTCGGCGGCGGCTGTGTCGCCTTCAGCACCGACTGGGGGAAAAAGTACCGGTACTCCCGGCTTGACTGGTCGTCCTTCTCCTGATGATGGGCGACCAAATATTTTTTTGCGTCGTCGATATATCGTTCACCGATCTGATACAGCCGCGGCTTGTCGAACAGGAGGGTCCGCTTGTCGTGGGTGGAATACTCGTACATCTTGGTCATGGCCAGCGCGTTGACCGGGCAGGCCTCCACGCAGTAGCCGCAAAACACGCACTTCGTGATGTCGATGTAGAACTCGCTCGCATACCGCTGGAGCGGGCGGTCCCGATCCTCGGTGCTGATGACTTTGATGCAATGGGACGGGCAGGCGGCTTCGCAGAGGTCACAGCCCACGCACCGTTCGCGCCCGTCGTCGTACCGCAGCAGGCCCAGCGCTCCGCGATGGGTGTCGGGAATGGTCCGCTGCTCCCGCGGGTACTGGAAAGTGATCGGCTTATAGAACATGTGCTTGAACGTGACCTTCATTGCGTCCCAGATTTCATAGAACAGGGCCGCCTCAAGAAGCTTCTTGGTCAATACTCCGACGCGCATCTCTTTTAGCTCCAGAGCTGCAGCTCTCAGCTTTCAGCCCAAACGGCTAGCTGAAGGCTGACTGCCGATGGCTCGTTTCACACCTTCTCGATGGCCACCGCCGTCAGCTTGAACGAGGGCACGCCCGTCACCGGGTCCATCTCGACGGCCATCAGATCCTTGACCGGCGGTTCGTTGAAATGTTCGGGGAAGAAGCAGGCCCCGGGTAACAATGCCTGGTCCGCTTGCACCCCCATCTCCAGCGACCCCCGCTCCGAACTCACGCGCACCCTTGCCCCGTCGCTTAGGCTCAAACGCTCCATGTCCTGCCCGTTCATGCGGAGCTTGCCGGTATTCGGCGCAATCTTGATCAAGCCCGAGGCCTGGGTCGAAAGTTTGCCCGAGTGGTACAGGAGTTGTCCCATTACCAGCCCGAAGGGACGGCCCTTGTCCCGCGCGGCGGCCGACGCGCCCCCTCCGTACCGACCGGCCAGGTGCGACGCATAGCCGTTGGACAAGTAGCCCTCCGGCCTCGGCGCGATCTTTTTGGGTTGGCCCAGGTTGTAGTAGCCGGGCAACAGTTTCATGATTTCGTTCTGAATGTCCTGCGGGGATTCGTAGCTCAATTCATAGCCAAGTCCATTGGCCAGCGCGGTCATGATGTGCCAGTCCGGCAGGCTCTCTCCGATCGGGTCCATGGTCTGGCGGACACGCTGGACCTTGCCTTCCTGGTTCGTCACGGTCCCGTCCTTTTCGGCGAAGGTGCAGGCCGGCAGAACGAAGTGCGCCATCTGCGCCGTGTCGGTCAGGAACGGGTCCTGGACCACCAACAGGTCCAGTTTCGCCAGAGCGTCCTTGACGCCGGACGAAGCCGGCAGCGTCGCTAGCGGGTTTTCCCCGATGACGTACAGCGCCTTGATCTGACCATTGCGGCAGCGATTGAGAATCTCCGCCAAATGCACGCCCTTGCCAATCGGCGGCAGCATGACCGGCTTGTCCTTGCCCCAGGCCTTGGCGAACTTGGCTCTCGCCGCTTCATCATCAAACCGGGCCTGACCGGGCAGGAACTCCGGCGCTGCGCCCAAGTCCATCGCACCCTGCTCGTTGGCCTCCTCGACCACCGTGTTGATGCCGCAACCGGGCCGGCCCAGCTTGCCGGTGATCCAGGCCAGGTCGATCAGGGTCAGCACGTCGTGATACCCGCCGGAACGGCGGACGATCCCCTCACCACAGATGATGACGGCGCGCGGCGCTTCGGCAAAGATCGCCGCCGCTTCGTGAATCTGCGCGACCGACACCCCGGTCTGCGCGGCAATGGCATCCAGCGACAAGCCGGCGGCCGCTTGCTTGAGCGCCGCAAAGGCCTCCGGGTGCTTCCCGACCGTCTCTTCATCCACCAGATCCTGTTCGAGCACGGACTTGACCAGCCCCTGCGCAAACAGGCCCTCCGTGCCGGGCTTGACCAGCGTCGGATGGGATGCGAGCTTGGCCATGTTGGTGTTGGCCGAGTTCACCACGATCACCTGAGCGTGATAGACGCGGATCGCTTCCTTGATCCTGATACTCGCCACCGGGTTGGTTTCGGTGATGTTCGATCCGATCACAAGGATGGCCTTGGCCTTGGTGATGTCCTCGGAGTCGTTGGTCATCCGCCCGACGCCCAGAGCCTGCCGGACCGCGTGAACGAAGTTGGCATGGCCGTAGCGCGCGCTGCTGTCCAGTTGGTTGGTCCCGATCGCGGCGCGCATGAGCTTCTGGAACAGATAGAGTTCTTCGTTGGTGCAGCGTGCCGTGATGAGGCCGCCAATGGCGTTCGGCCCATGCTGCGCCTTGATCGCCGCGAGACGATCCACGACCTGATGCATGGTCTCCAGCCAGGGCGCTTCGGCCAGCTGTCCGTCCCGTCGCGCCAGCGGCTGGCGCAGCCGGGCCTGGCTGTCGATGAACTGGAACCCGAACCGTCCGCGGACGCAGATGCCGCCGTGCCCCTTGGCTGTCTCGGCCCGGTCTCCCCACTTGTTTTTCCAGGAGAGCGGAGCGGTCACGCGGACCACTTCGGTGTCCTTGGTCTCCACATACATCTGGCAACCGTCGCCGCAGTAATTGCAGGTGGTCGTCGTTTTCTTGAGCTGCCAGGGCTTGTAGAGATACTTGGAGTACTTGTTGGTGATCGCCCCCACCGGGCAGACCGCCAGGCAGTCACCGCAGAACTCGCAGGAGAGGGCCACGTCGCCCTTGGCCACCACCTGGGTGAACCCGCCTTTTTTGGTGAACTGCAGGGCGTCGATCATCAGCACGTCCTTGCAGATGTTGATGCACTCGCCGCAGGCGATGCAGCGGTTCATGTTGAAATCCAGCACGAGGCTGCGGGTGTCCTCCGGGATCAGCTTCTGTTTGGCATTGGCCAGGTTGGTCACCTGATGCTGGAAGGCCATGTCCTGCAGTTCGCAATGCCCGTCCGCGTCGCAGACCGGACAGTCCAGCGGGTGTACGGAGAGGTGCTTCTCCACCGCTTTTTTGCGGGCCAGGAAAAGATCATCGCCTTCCGTGCGGATGATCATGCCGGCAGTCGCCTTGGCCGTGCAGGAACGGACCGGCGCCTTCTTGCCTTCCTGCATCACCAGGCACATGCCGCAAGAGCCGAACGGGTCGAACGTATAGTGGTAGCACATGGCCGGGATGATCTTGCCCGTGCTGGAGATGACGTCGTAGAGCGACACCCCGTCCTTAGCCGTCACCGTGCGCCCGTCGATCGTCAGTTCGATCGCCGCCGCTTCGACTTCCGGATTGGTCGCTGGTTTCAAACCCATGCTTTATCTCCAACGCTGAACGATGAAGGCTGAACGATGAACTGGGAAACCGGCCACCTTACATTCACCGTTCATCATTCATACTTCATCGTTTCTAACGATCGCACTCCCCCATCACGATGTCGTAGGTCCCGAAGATCGTGACCGCGTCCGCGATCATATAGCCGCGCGACATGAAATCGAACGCCCCCATATGAATGAACGACGGGGCGCGGATCTTCAGCCGGTAGGGCTTTCCGCCCCCCTGGCTCACGATATAGAAGCCGAGCTCGCCCTTGTGGGCCTCGGTCCCGCAATAGATCTCGCCCTTGGGCGCGTCAAACCCTTGCGAGAAGAGCTTGAATTGCTGGATCATGGACTCCAGGTTCGTGAACACCCGATCCTTGGGGGGCAGGGTCACGCTGGGCACCTCGGCCATGACCGGACCCTCCGGCGGCATCTGGTCGAGACATTGCTTGATGATCTTCACGCTCTCGCGCATCTCCTCGACCCTGATCCAGTACCGGTCGTAGGTGTCGCCGTTCTTGCCCACCGGCACGCTGAACTCGCAACGGGGATAGGCCGCATAGGGCTCATATTTGCGGAGATCATAGTCCACGCCAGACCCGCGCAACGTCGGTCCGCTGAGCCCGAAATTGACCGCGTCCTCCGCCGAAATCACCGCCACACCCTTGGTGCGCGCGACCCAGATCCGGTTCTTCTCCAGAAACACCACATACTCGTCGATCAAGGGCAGGAAGTAGTCCAGGAACCGCCGGAGCTTGTCGAGCAACGAGGGGGTAAAGTCCCGCTCCACCCCGCCGATCCGGTACCAGCTCGTCGTGAGTCGGGCGCCGCAGAGCTCGTCGAACCAATCCAACAGAATCTCCCGGTCGCGGAAGGTATAGAAGAAGACCGTCATCGCGCCGATGTCCAACGCCTGGGTCCCCAGCCAGAACTGGTGCCCGATGATCCGCTGCACCTCCGCCACAATCGTGCGCAGGTACTCGGCCCGCTCGGGGACCGTGACGTTCATCAGCTTCTCGACCGCGCGGCAGTAGGCGAAGTTGTTGTACATCGCGCAGACGTAATCCAGACGGTCCGTGTGCGGAATGAACTGGTGATAGGTGCCCTCTTCTGCCAGCTTCTCCACGCCCCGGTGCAAGAAGCCCATGACCGGCGTGGACTTGGTGATCCGCTCGCCTTCCAGTTCCAGAATCACCTTCAGCACCCCGTGCGTGCTCGGATGCTGCGGCCCCATGTTCAGGAGCAGCTCTTCGGTCCGCACCAGCGGCAGCGACTCGGTCTCCGGTCGGCCCGGATCGACTTTGTAGATGGTGGTCCGTTGGTCGTCGAGTTGCATCGCGCTGTTACTGGGCCCCTTCGTTCAGGAATTCGAACGTGTCCCGCCAGCCCTTGCCCTGGAGCGGGAAATCCTTGCGCAGCGGATAGCCTTCCGTATATTCGTCCGGCATCAGAATGCGGCGCAAGTCCGGGTGGTTGCGGAAGCGGATGCCCATCATGTCGTAGACTTCCCGCTCCATGAAATCCGCGCCCTTCCAGATGTCGGTCAAGGAATCCACCGTGCAGTCCGCCTCGGGCACCCGCGTCTTGAGCCGGATGCGATGCCGTTTCCGAATCGAGTAGAATTCCCAGACCGCCTCGAACCGTTCCTCGTCATCGGGCCAATCCACGGAGCTGACGTGCACGATATAATCGAAATCCATGCCGGGGTCATCGTGCAGGAACCGCGCGACGTCGTGGAGCGCCTTGCGCGTCACGGTGACGGCCAAATCACCGCGCCACTCTACGGCCTTCACGAAGCCTTCGGGAAACTCCTGCTGAAGGCGTTGGGCCAAGGGATGGGCAGGCGCGTCGCTCATGCCTTCACCGACTCCTTGACCTGCTCCGGCTGCTTGGTGAATACCCGCTTTTGCATGATCCGTTCTTGCAATTTCAGAATCCCGTCGAAGAGCGCCTCGGGAGTCGGCGGACAGCCCGGGACGTAAATGTCCACCGGCACGAACCGGTCCACCCCTTGCACGACACTATAGCTGTCATAGATATTGCCGGACGTGGCGCAAGAGCCCATGGCGATCACGTACTTGGGCTCTGGCATCTGGTCGTAGATTTTCCGGATGACGGGCGCCATCCGCCGGCAGACGGTTCCGGCCACGATCATCAGGTCCGATTGACGGGGAGAAGCCCGGAACACGCCGGCTCCGTAGCGATCCATGTCATAGCGTGAGGAAACGGCCGCGATCATTTCGATCGCGCAGCAAGCCAGCCCGAAGGTCATCGGCCAGAGCGAGCCCTTGCGCGCCCAGTTGACGGCCTTCTCGACCGTCGTCGTGATGACGTCCAGGTCTCCGTCCTTCTCGCGCTTGCCCAGTTGGATCAGTCCCATGTCACACCCAACGATGAATGGGGAACGCGACGCTCCCTTCGTTCATCACTCATCATTCTGCGTTCATCGTTGCCGCTCAGTCCCATTCCAACGCCCCCTTCTTCCAGGCATACACATAAGCCACCAGGAACAAGGCGATAAAGATCAGCATCTCGACCAGTCCGATAAATCCGATCTTGTAAAAGGTCACGGCCCAGGGATAGAGAAAAATCACTTCGATGTCGAAGATGACGAACAGCATGGCAAAGATGTAATACCGGACCGGGAAGGGCATCCGGGCATCGGAAAAGGGCTCGCTCCCGCACTCATAGGCGCTGAGCTTTTCCGCATCCGGATACTTGGGCTGGACCAGATAGCTGATCACCAGCGTCACGACGCCGAAAGCCAGCGCAATGACGATGAAGAGCAGGATCGGGAAATAGCGAGTCAAATACTCGAGGAGCAACTCGGTGCCGCTCACAAAACCCCCGCTCCCAACACCTTGACTTCCAATGGAAGTTCGGCATTTTAGTCGTGCCTCTCTGCCAATAGCAAGCGCACAAAGGACCTACGGGCTAGGAACCGAAAGCCCTAGCCACGAGCACGCAACGCTCCCATCGTTTTGTTTTTTCAGCGATCCTTGTCCGGAGGCAGATCGGCGGAGACGGGTGGCAAGCCGATTGAGGGCCATATCAGCAGGCCGGTCAAGCCTGCTCTGGTCGCCTGCGCATCTTGTCTTGGGGTGTCCGCAATCCCTGCGGAGGCTCGCCTGATGCGGCATCCCACTCGGCTTGGAGCGGGGACCGCGCTTTCGCCTTGTTCCGCCGGTGAATCTGAGTTTCAATCCGGCGGGGCAGCGGCCCGGGAAGGCGGACTGGTTTCGGACTGGCTGGCTTGGGATCATGGGCCATGGCATCCCTCACGGAGGGCATCCGATCTCGCATCACGTACACTGCACGCTAGCACCAGCAGAAACCGCCTGTCAAACCGCCAGACACGTAGAAGCTTTGCCGTCTTGGCTTGACAATGATCGTCAGTTTGCTATGGTTACGCCCATGTCTTGGCTTTGGCGTCGGAGGCCTATGAATTGCCGCCTGTTTCTAACCATTTGCGTCACGTTGGCCACAGGTCTCTTGCTGATCCAGGCTCCCGCCTCGGCTGACCACCCCGGCATCGAGAGCGTGCGCATGGGGGAAGCGGCCCTGACTTTCTCCTCAGGCTTTGTCCGTCCCTCGATGCCCATCGAAGGCATCGTCGGCCCCTTGAACGCCGACGCCCAGACAACCAGCAACAAAATGATTCTGGGCACCGGCGACCTGTGCTACCTGCAATTGACCAAAGCCAGCACCATCGAAGTCGGCGCCCATGTCACGATCTACCGACGCATCAACGAAATATTTCACCCGGCCAAGGGCAAGTACCTCGGCGATCTGTTCACCAACGTCGGCATCGGCCTGATCACGGAAATCACACAGGGGCTCGCCACCGTGCGCATCGTTCGCTCCTGGGGACCCATCAACGCCGGCGATCGCGCAATCCGCTTTGTCCCCCCGCCCCCGGAAGAACCACCGGTGCCGGGCCGCAGGCTGCCGAGCGTGCCCGGCTATATCATCGCCTTTCCGCCATCGCTCTCTTTGATCGCCCAGACGCATATCGTGTATATCGACTGGGGACGCAACGACGGGCTCCACACGGGAGACCGACTGGACGTGTTGCGGACCTCGGCGAACGTTCCCGTGCAGAGGATCGGCGAGTTGAAGGTGCTGGCCCTGGAAGATACGACGGCCACCGCCCTTGTCGTCCGCTCTACCGTGCCCTTTCTCCGTGCCGACCGGATCGCGTTCCAGGAACCAGCCCAGTCAGTCGTCCGCCGCTCCTCCGCAGAAACCATTGCCGAAGAAATGGACCGGCTGGCCAAAGCGGCACCGCCCGAGAAAGAAGCCACGCAACCGGCACTCGGCGCGCCGGAGCCTGGCCTTGATCTCTCCCGCCTCGCCGCCCTGGCTAAACAACTGGAGTTCGATCCGGGAGGCGCCCCGATCAGGCCGGCCGGACAAGCCGCGTTGAAAGAGATCGGCGAAATATTGAAAACCGTCTCGGACAAACAGATTCGCATCGAAGGGCACACGGACCGGATGCCGATCGGCCCTTCGCTTATAGGGCAATATTCGAATAACCTCGAACTCTCGAAGGCCCGGGCAAAAGAAATCGTCCGCTACCTCGCGGAAGAAGGCGGGGTGGATCCGGCCAACCTGATCGTTGTCGGACATGGCGACACAAAACCGGTGGCCAGCAACAGCACGGAGGACGGACGGAAACAGAATCGCCGGATTGAAATCGTGCTGGCGCCCAAGAAATCGCCTCCGTTGCTTTCCACCGGCCCGGCGGTCCAACCGGAACCCGAACGATCACCCGCTTCCTTGCCCGAACCAAATCCGCCAACACCGGCTGAACCGGCAAGGGTAGAGGAGGCCACTCCCCAATCCCCTCCGGTCGGCGAGCCGGCCCCCGCAACGAAGGGGGGGCCAGGAGACGCACCGCTTCCGCCCTCTCCGCCTTCGATTCCGTAGCCGGACAACCCCGCGTTTGCCTGATTGTTCCACCGCAACCCGACTGCTAAAATGCCGTATGCTTACGATTGTGTTTCCCAAGCCCTTCACGTCACGAACCGTCTCGTGACCCAATCCCCTGCAGCCATGAGTCCGGCTCCGGCTTTTGCGGATGTGCTGGTTCCCCGGCACCTGCGCCGGGCTTTCACCTATCGCATTCCCGCCCCGCTCCGCCAACACCTTGCGGTCGGCAGCCGAGTCCTGGTGCCATTCGGTCCCAGCACCATCCAGGGTGTGGTGATCGCCCTGGCGGTGGCACCGCCTCCCTCCTTCTCCAAGCCGGCCGCGGTCGAGCGCCTGAAGGAAATCATCGCGCTTGCGGACGACGCAGAGGCAAGCGTGGCGCCGCCGGACCTCCTGGAACTGACCCGCCTCGTGGCAGACCAGTACCTCGCTCCTTGGGGCCAGTGCCTCCGGTTGGCCCTGCCGCCCCCCGTGCCATCCATCAAGCCTCCGCCGTACTACCGCATCACCGATGCAGGCAAGGCGGCGGACGGATCGTCATCCGCCAAGCTCTCGGCCCAGGCGCGCGAGCTGCTCGCGCGCCTGATGGCGACGCCCAGACGCAAGGGCCTGACGCTGGCCACGCTCAGCCGAGGCATGGAAGGGCCGCTGACCCGCACCCTCACGGACCTGAAGCGCCGGGGATTGTTGTTGGAGGAATGCGCGGAAGCCGCTGCCCCCCGTCAGCCCCGATCGACCGCCCGGCGAGCACACCGCATGCACAGCCTGTTTCAGGCAGAGCCGGACCAGTCTTGCAGCACCCTCCGTCTTCCTCCTGTCCTGCCATTCTGGCAAGAGCGGCTGCACGAGGCGCTGCAAAGCGGAGGCGGCCGGGCGTTGCTCCTGCACGCACCCTGGACCGATCGCATTGCCGGTTACCTCTGCGCCGCCGAGGAGGCGCTCGGCCGGCACCGCACCGTCCTCATCATTTCCCCGGACTCAACGCGCGCCTCGGCCATCGCCGGCGCCGCGCGGGCCAGATGGGGCGAGCAGGTGGAGTTGCTGCACAGCGGCCTGTCTCCGTCGGCGCGCGAGGCGGCCTGGCGCAAAATCCATGCAGGAAGCGTGGCCGTGGTGGTGGGAACCAGGTCCGCCATCTTTGCGCCCCTCGCCTCCCTCGGCCTCATCTGCGTCGACCAGGAGGACGATCAGTCCCTGAAGGAAGAACAAGAGCCCCGCTACCAGGCACGCGACGTAGCCAAGCTCCGCGCAGGTCAGCACGGCGCCCTGCTGCTGCTCGGCTCGGCCCATCCTTCGCTGGAAACCTGGCAGGCGATGGCAGACGGCGCGAAGAGCGAACGGATGTTATCGTTGTCCGCCGAGCAACTGCCCTTGGCCAAGCTCCCCCCCATCTACGTGATCGACTTGCGCCAGACTCCCTATGGGACGGTCCTCTCTCAATCCGTGCTGGACGGCATCAAAGCGGCGGTGGACGCCAAGGCCGGAGCGGTCTTGTTTTTAAACCGCAAAGGATTTGCCTCCGCGCTGCTCTGCCGGGACTGCGGCAACGCCCCACGCTGTCCGCACTGTTCCGTGTCGCTGACCTACTACCGCCAATCCGCCACCCTGGCCTGCCGCTACTGCGGCACCGCGACGCCGCCGCCCGACACCTGCCCGACCTGCCAAGGCGCCAGACTGGAACCGGTGGGGTCAGGCACGGAACGATTGGAGGAGATGCTGCGGCGCCTCTTGCCCCAAGCGAGCATTGCCAGGCTCGACCGCGACCAGGCCAAGACACAGGCCCAAGCGGACCGGCTGCGGGCGGAAGCGGCGGCGGGCAAATGGGACATCCTCATCGGCACACAGATGCTGCTGCAAGGCCTCCCTCTGCCACGGGTGGGCTTCGTCGGCATCGCCAATGCGGATGCGGGACTCCACGCGGCGGACTTCCGCGCCGCCGAGCGCACCTACCACGCCTTGCTGGACGCAACGGCCTTGGCCAAGCCGGCAGACGAAGGCGGCAGGGTGCTGATCCAAACGTCGCTGCCGAGCCACCATGCCATCACCGCCGTGGTCCAGCACAACCCGGCACTCTTCTATGAGCAAGAGTTGCTCTCGCGACAGGCCCTCGGCTATCCGCCGTTCACCCATTTGATCAGCTTGCAGGTATCCGGCACACAAGCTGGAGCCGTCAAACAGGCGGCGACGCACTGGGCCAAGCTGCTCCACCATGCGATTCCGACGATCTCGAAACCGGCACCGGGCGATCCCGAGCCGGTGACGATTCTCGGCCCGGTCCCGGCCCAGCATGCACAACTCCGCGGACGACACCGGTACCAGCTTCTGGTCAAAGCGGTCAGCGCGGAGCAAGCCCGCCACACGGTGAAGGCCACGCTGGACGCAATGGAGCGCACAAGGGGGAAGAGCGGATTACGGTTCGACGCGGATGTGGACCCGCTGGAGATGACGTAACGGAATGATGAATGCAAAACGATGAACGTAGAGGCTAGCGTTTCAGTCCCGCCAAGAACTCCCGATACTTGGGGTTTTGATTGATCCCGCCGCCACGGTGGACCAACTGAATATTCCCATTTGAGTCCAGCAGGACGAACGTCGGCGTGGCAGTCACCTTGAATGCCTGGGATATCCAATTGTCCTCATCAAAGGCAGTTGGAAACACGAACGTCTCAGGATGGGACTTCACATAGGCTTCCACGTTTCCCCGCATATCGGAAAACCCAATGGCGACGACCTGAAGTGATACCGGCCTCTCCTGCTGATAGAACTGGCCCAGGATCGGCAATTCCTTCCGGCAGACCGGACACCAGGGAGCCCAGAATACCAGCAGCGCTGAGCGCCCCTTGAGAGACTCCTTGCTGTAGGCTTCTCCGGCCAACGTGACGAGATCAAACCGGGGCGCAGCGGAGGCTGCGGGTTCAGCCGCAGCCTCCACCGTCTGCCCAACCAGAAAGAGGACGCTCAGGCCAGCCACGACAAGCGACAGCACGATCAACTGTGTCTTGCGTCGCATGCCCCGTTCCCCCTTCACGGCTTGATATACACGTAGCCCTGCCGCTGAAGGTCGGCAATTCGTTTGACCGCCACCGGATGCAAGGTCGCGACAAAGCCTTTGGCGAGTTTCTCCAACGGCGTGCCATACAGCTTCATCGAGATTTGGCACATTTCCGCGTGGAGCCCCTTCTCGATAGCCTGGTCGAACCTAGTCTTGAGTTCCGGGTCCATCTTGTCCTGTTCAAACAGGGTGAGCGCGGGACCGTGGACGACCAATTCCACATCAATCTTGTCCGGTCCACCCTCGGCGTCAATGTGCTTGTTGATGAGGGCGAGGGCATACTTGGCGACATCGGGGTCCTTGCCGTCCACGTGGTACAGCACTTTCACCTTGCCCGCAGCATGCGGCTCTTCGGCCTGCAGCCAGGCAGGACCGGCCAGCAGCGACGCAATCACGGCACAGACGAACAACCCCCTTTGTATGCAGCTTGTGGACATCGTGTCCTCCTTGGATTGAGGCTTGGGAATGAAAACCTTGCCGTTCATCGTACACCCAGGTCCGGGGGGAATGACAGGGCAGAGAAAATAATTCGACGCTCAAGCAGCCGCAAGAACGAGCTGAGGGCTAACGTGGCCCGCTGGAGATGAATCAGAAGAGATGGGCGAGTAACGATGGCGGAGAGGCAGCCTGGCTAATTCCCTTTACTCGCAGACTCAGGGGCACCGCGGCTGACGAACGGCGGGCCTCATCGGCGTCGGCACGATGCGTTGATCTCTTTCCGCTGACCGGGCCTTACTGTTGGCCGGTCGCCTCTTCTCGGAATGACGCCATTTCAATTTTGAGATAGGTTCTAGTCTTCTGTGGAGTGAGAGACTAGCGGCCTCGTCGGAGGACTTTTTTTGAACATCCCACTTCGATGCGGAGACAAGACATCACGTTGCAGTTTTTTTGATCAATATCGAGCCGGGAAGCCTTCCACGTCTTATGAGATTTGGCAATTGCTCCAACTTTAAGAATTCGTGAGCAGATTTCTGCTTTACTATCTGCTTCATGTTAGATTCCGTGAATTTTTTCCGCCAATCGCCATAAGTCTCTTGAAGCGAAGCGCCTTCGATCCAGTAACCGCTCATTTCCGGCACTCGCAAAAGAACAACTCCCCATCGACAAGATGAAGTAGTTGTTTTTGCCTTCTTCACCAAGTCCATGAAACCATCGCTCGGCTCATTCCACCAATTCTCTTGAGAGGCAAAGGCTGAAATAAGCAGATCAGTCCCATCAAACGATGCGCGGAAGTAGTTCGCATTCCCAGATTTGAGAGGTTCTGCCGTAGCCCCTGCCTTTGTCAACTCTCCTCTTACTGCCTGAGCAAATTTATGACTTATCTGCGTTTTATCAAGACGCTTCTCTTTGCCGGCTTTCGCTGCCCATATGACAAAATCTCTTAATGTAAGCTCGTCGATTTCCATACAGATCTCAACGCACGTTAATTGCGTACATTCCGATCTTCCCGTCTATCTATTACTCGACCCGCCTATATCTTGATCTTTCTGCTTCCAGACCATCCGTTTAAAGAGGCCGTAGGAAAAGGTGAGCCAGAAGATGGAGGAGAAGAGGCCGAAGAGGACTGCGGTGAGGATGAGGCCCATCTGCTCGTCGGTCGGCTGCGCTCCCTGATCGCCGGTCAGCTTGACTTGCACCATCGTGGCGACCGGCCAGGCGAAGCTTTCCAGCCCCAGCAAGAGCGTGGCCCAGGCCCAGACGGCGCCGATGGTCTCGGCTCGCCAGAGCAGAAAGGCCGCGACACCCACGCCCACCAAGGCAAAGAGCAAGGCCGGCAACTGTCCCCAGACGAGCCAGAACCCCAGCGTCACCACCAGACTGCCGAGGACCGCATTGAGTTGAAGCATGCCCATCCTGTTCCTCACGAGAGACCGGCGGCGGGAAGTGTGCAGGCTTTCGGCGGTGAAGTCAACGAACCTCCGGCGCGCTGTTTCCAAGGGCTCGATTGCACAGCCTCCACACATCCGGTATCGTAACGGCCCTTAGCCTCTTCAACCGGGAGCGATCGTCCGCATGACGCGCATGGTGGTGTTTACCGACCTGGACGGGAGCCTCCTGGATGCGGCCACCTACTCCTTCGAGGCGGCCAGGGAGGCGCTGGCCGCCTTGCGCGACCGGAACGTTCCCTTGGTCCTGGCGTCCAGCAAGACGAAAGCCGAGATGGATGTGATCCGATCCCGCTTGGGCCATACCCATCCGTTCGTCGTCGAAAACGGCGGCGGAGTTTTCATTCCCGCCGGCCTCTTCCATGTTCCGATTCCCAATGCCACGCCCCGCAGGGGTTGCCAGGTCGTCGAGCTGGGAACGGCATACGCAGGGTTGCGCCGCAGATTGAAAGAGATTGCACAGGTGTTAGGGTTCGAAGTTCGCGGCTTCGGAGACATGTCGGTCGCGGAGGTTGCGGAGCGAGCAGGCCTCGACCTGTCAGAGGCGGCCGCCGCGAAGCAGCGCGAATATGACGAGCCATTCGTGTTCGACGGTCCGGCCGAACGTATCGAGGAATTCCGCCGTCAGGCCGAAACGCGGGGGCTGCGATGCGTCAAGGGAGGGCGCTTCCATCATCTGATGGGGCGGAACGACAAGGGATCCGCCTGCCGGCTGCTCATCGACTGTTACCGCCGCCAATTCAAGGACGATCAGGGGAGCCTCATCACCGTCGCCATCGGTGACAGCCTGAACGATTTGCCCATGCTGGCTGTGGTGGACCGGCCTGTGCTCGTGCAGAAGCCCGATGGCTCGTATGAGCCGGACATCCGGCTCCCCAACCTGACCCTTGCCCCTGGCATCGGCCCGGTAGGCTGGAATGCCGCCGTCCTCCAACTCATAAATCGGCTGAACGGCGGACAGGAGATCGTCCGCGGCCCCAGGCAGCCCGGTCCGTGAACGGAAGAGGACCGGTTCTCGGTCAGAGGTGCGTCAAGTCGTCCTTGCTCCGCCCCCCGTTCCGGCCGAACTGCCGATCGAGCAGCTCCTTGGCCAAGTCCTTGGCCCCCAGCCCGAAGGCCAGCGCCGCCGCCAGCACCACGCCGCCGAATGCAAGGCCGAACCCCACCACGACGATGTGCTGCGCGATGCCGAGTTGTTCGAGGGCCATCGCCACCGCTACCAGTTGAACGCCCCAGCGCGAGCAGGCCGCCACCAGCCGGGCGGGCGGCAGGCTGGCGTTGACCGCGGCAATCAGCACTGCCTGCGAAACGAAGTTCGACAATAGATAGCCCGCGGCCAGGATCACGGCGGCCGTCAACAGGTGCGGGATGTAGGCCAGAAACGACTGCACGAAGTGGTTGACCGGCGGGAGGTTCAGCACGCTCAGTCCGGCCATGGTCGTAAAGACGAGCACGGTCCAGAACGCGGCGCGCCCGACGAGATGCGAGGGATCCTGCTTCACCCCGCCCCGCGCCAGCGCCGCGTTCACCCCCAGGCGGTTCGTAAGGTGATCCAGCCCGATCACGCGCAGGAATCGCTCGACCAGGTACCCCAGCCCCCAGGCCACCACCAACCCGACGGACAGGATGATGGCCATCGCGAGCAGATTCGGCAGCAGCGCCAGCACCTTCTGTCCCAGCGCTTCCAGCGGCCCCAGCAACGCCGTTTCCCAGAATGTATTCATGGTGCCCCCTACTTCGCTTGCGCGAGCAGCCCGTTTCGATCACAGTCGGAAAGGATCTGAATGTGCCGCAAGCGAGACCCCCTGAAGAACGTGATCGTGGGTCATCATCCGTTATCCCTTTTCCACCGGTCCATCAGATAGGGTTTGCGCTGCTCGAAGGCCTGGCAGAGCGTCTCGATCCGGCCTTCGGCTTCGGCGGACGTCAACCCCTGGGTCTCCAACACGAAGGTCGCCGTGCGGCCCAGGTAGAGCGGGGTCAGAGCCTTGAGCACATGTTCGTGCGGCATGACCCGACGGTGATAGGAAACGGCCACATCGTAGACCAGCCGCGCCCACAGATCGTCCGGAATGCGGAACGTCTCCGCCGGGCAGGCCTTCAGCGGCAGGAGTGCGTCCAGGGTGTCAGGCGCGAGCATCTGTTTCCAGATCGGCTCCAGATCGGCCAGCCCCTGCCGGAAATTCTCGACCATCCGCTCCACGTTGACGTTCACGGGCTCCACGCCTACCTCATACTGAAAGCCGTACAGCCTGACCGGACTCGATCCGTTCGGTTTGGCCCAGACCTCCTGATGCTCTTCCATGAGGGCAAACAAGGCCCCCATGACCTGCACCAGCATCGCGGCCAGGTCCGCGGCCGGATCCTTGGGGTTGTGGATCTTGGCGCCCAGGAAACTCTGGCAGACCCGCGCGCCGCTGGCGATCGCCTCCGTCGTCATCCAGATGTCGATGCCGAACTGCGCGACGTCCGATTCCCAGACATGCTGGTCCAGGTAGTGCTCGGCCAGCCGCCCCGAGAAGCCGAAATCGCCCCCGATCGGCTGGCGGATGCGCTGCCCGTACAGAGCCCTGGTCAGCGGATAGACGATGCTGTTGGTGATGGTCCCGTCGTACTTGTGACGGAGGTAATAGGGAGCCACGTAATCATAGCCTTCCTTCAGCACGGGCCGGACCAGCAACTCGATCCATTCGGGCGTGATACTGCGCAGATCCGAGTCCACCACCGCGCAGGCCTTGGCCTTCAACCGCCGCGCGATTTCAAAAATGGTCCGGAATGCGCTGCCCTTCCCCGGAATCCCCTGGTAGGGCGTGATGATCTTGTACAGGGGACTCTGGCACTCGCTGATGAGCATGGCGCCGAAGTCCACGCCCGCGCGGGCGACCGCCTCGGGAGTGCCGTCCGACGAGCCCCCGTCCGAATTGACCAGGACCACGCGCGAAGCAGGGAAATACTTGGCCAGTCCGGCGCTGACGGCCCGCACCACGTGGCCGATCGTGCCGGCGTTGTTAAAACTGGGGATGCCGACCAGCACGTCGGTCTCGCCGATCTCTTGCACCTTGGTGTCGGTTTCCGGGGACAAGAGCGTCGTCGAGACGGTCATGCGCGGGCCTGTTCACTGACGCCCACGGGGTCCCATTCATGGTCGTCTTCGACCGCCTCGATGAGACGGCCGAAAATATCGGGCACCGCGGCGGTCACGCGACTCCAGTTCGAGATCATCGGCACGCCCAGCGGATCGTCGAGAAACGCCTCCGTGGCCAGCTTCATGCCTTTCAGAAACACCTCCACGGCGGCCCGTTCCTCGTGCCGGTCGAATTTCAGACAGTTGATGGCGGCGTCATTTTCATACCGGCTGATGGCTTCCTGGGCGGCTTGCAGATAGGTGGCGCGAAGCGTCTTCAGCGTCCCGTCCGACAGCACCATGCCTTCGCTGGCCAGGTTCCGGAACAGCGACTTGGTGATGTCGATGCACATCTTCAGCAGACCGGCGTCCGGGTCATCCCCCGACAGGGCCTGATGCTTGTGCTCGTAGGTGTCGGCAATATCGACCTGGCAGATCCGGCGCAACGCGCAATTGCGGTACACCTCGGCCAACACGCCGACTTCCAGCCCCCAGTCACCGGGAATCCGATTGATCCAGGCGAGGTCTCGCACCATCGCAAACTCACCGGACAGCGGGTACCGGAAGCTGTCCAGAAAGGTCAACAGAGGCTGCGGGCCGACCAGCCGTTGCAGGCTGCGGAGGAGGGGCGTGATGTACAGGCGCGTCACCCGGCCGTGGAGGCGGTCCGTCACGCGGCTGTAGTAGCCCTTGCAAAATTCGTAGCCCATGTTCGGGTTCGCGATGGGGTAACACAACCGGGCCAGATATTCGCGTGAATAGCTGAGGATGTCGCAATCGTGCAGGACGATGGCCTTGCTCTGATGGCGGGCGAGGACGTACCCGAACGCCGTCCAGCAACCCCGCCCCTTGCCCGGCAGCCCGACGTCGATAGCCTGCGAGGCCAGGAGCTTCAAGATACCTTGAATGCGCGGCCCGTCGTTCCAGATCAATCGGACACGCTGCGGAAGGACCGAAAAGTAGTCTCTCGCGAAGCGGAATTCCAAGGCCGAGGCCTTGTCGAGCGAGATCACGATCTCGTTCAGGTAGCGGACGTCCTTCAATATCTCGACAATCCCCTTGAGCGCCGGACGCTCCAGCTCCGCATAGAGCGACGGCAGCACCAGCGCGACCGGGTTGGCCGTCGCGTGCCGTTGCAGTTCCGCTTCGAGCTGCTCCAGGTTCGGTTGTCCGAGACGGTGCAACACCGCCACGACGCCGTTCTGATGGAAGTCGGACATGGATACGCCTCGCCGTGTATGGATGCGATCACAGGCGACGGTATGGACGCGGCAGGCAGTTGGATTATTGTCCCCTATCGCGCGGTGTTGGTCAAGCCTCCCGCCAACGGCATCCGCGCACCGCGCGGATGGCAACCGGGCCGCCCGTCATTCGACATCGGTTGCCTTGCACATCCGGCTTCAGTATGGTGTGGCCTGCACATGGAACTTCAGAGTTTCCTCCTCAGCCTCATCATCGTCTACGCTTCGGCCCGCCTCCTGGGCGAGATGGCCGATCGGCTCGGACAGCCGGCCGTGTTGGGCGAGTTGCTCGCCGGCGTCCTGGTCGGCGGAAGTCTCCTGGGCTGGGTCGAAGCCACCGAACCTCTGACCCTGCTCGGCGACATCGGCGTCATGCTGCTGCTCTTCGAGATCGGGTTGGAGTCGGACCTGCAGTCGTTTCTGCGCGTCGGCAAAACCGCCGCGCTGGTGGCGACGATCGGCGTGGCCGCTCCGTTTACGTTGGGGTATTTGCTCGGGTTGGCGTTGCACCTGAGCCACTTGCAGGCGGTCTTCATCGGCGCGACCCTCACCGCGACCAGCATCGCCATCTCGGCCCGCACACTGTCCGAACTGGGCTGGCTGAAGACGGCCGAAGGGCAGATCATTCTGGGGGCGGCGGTCATCGACGACATTCTGGGCCTGATCGTCCTCTCGGTGGTGATCGGCCTGGCCACATCCGGCACCGTGTCCTGGCTGGCAGCCGGGTGGACGGCCGGGCTGGCCGTCTTCCTGCTCGCGTCGGCCATTCTGGTCGGCACCCGCTATGCCCATCGGATCAGCCGACTGCTGAGCCTGATGAGGGCGCGCGGCAGCCTGATCGTGGCCGCCGTAACCTTCGCCCTGGCGCTGGGCTACCTGGCGGGACTGCTCCACATCGCGCCGCTGCTTGGCGCCTTCGCGGCCGGGCTGGTGCTCGCCCGAACGGAGCATCAGGCGCACATCGAGGAGGCGATCAAGCCGGTGGCCAACGTCTTCGTGCCGATCTTTTTCGTCCTGGTCGGGATGGCCGTGGACCTGCGGCTCTTGAATCCGATGCAGCCAGAGAACTGGCCGGTCTTGCTTCTGGCCGGCGGGTTGCTTGTTGTTGCGGTGGCCGGAAAGCTCGCGTCCGGTTTAGGAGTCGCGGGGGTGAAGGCCGACCGATGGATGGTGGGGATCGGGATGTTGCCGCGCGGAGAAGTGGGGTTGATCTTTGCGGGAACCGGCCTGTCTCGGCAGATCATCGGAGAGGGCGAGTATGGGGCGATCCTGCTGGTCGTGGCGTGCACCACCTTCCTGGCCCCTGTCCTGCTCAAGTGGCGCTGCCGCCACGCAGGCGGTTAAACAGCCTGTTGGCCACTTCACCCTACATCACCCTGTCCCATGACAGCCGTCACATCCGATTTCTCCATTGTCGCCCGTCGCGCGCGAGCAAGTCGGCGGCCTCGACCGGTCCCCAGCTCCCGGCCTGGTAGAGGGGAACTCCCTTGGGGGGCAGCCCCTGCCACACATTGAGGATCGGCTCCACGACTCCCCACCCGGTTTCCACGTTGTCGGCCCGCTGAAAGAGCGTGGCATCGCCGGCCAGACAATCGTGCAGCAGCGTCTCATAGCCGGTGCTGGGGGCATCGCCGAAATATTTGGCATACTGGAAATCCATGTCCACCATGCCGACCCGCACGGCGGGGCCTGGAATTTTGGCGTCGAAGCGCAGCGAGATCCCTTCGTCCGGCTGGATGCGGATGACGAGCAGATTCGGCGCCAGGTGCTCCGTCGGCGTCTGCCGGAACAGCATGAAGGGGGCCCGCTTGAACTGGATGATGATCTCGGTCGCGCGCGTGGGCAGACGCTTGCCGGTGCGCAGATAGAAGGGGACATCCGCCCACCGCCAGCTGTCGATCAACAGTTTCATGGCCACGAAGGTTTCCGTGTCGGAGTCCGGCCTCACGTAGGGTTCCGTCCGGTAGGCCGCCACCGGCTGCCCCGCCACCGCCCCCTCCGTATACTGCCCGGCCACGACGGAGCGGAGCACATCGAGCGGCTCGAACGGGAGGATCGCCCGCAGGACCTTGGCCTTCTCATCCCGCACCGCATCCGCGTCGAAGGAGTTCGGCGGCTCCATCGCAATCAAGGACACCAGTTGCAGCAAATGGTTCGGCACCATGTCCCGCAGCGCCCCGGCCGCGTCGTAGTATCGCCCGCGGTGCTCCACTCCGACGGTTTCCGCCACCGTCACCTGCACATGGTCGATATACCGCCGGTTCCAGACCGGCTCGAAGATGCCGTTGGAAAACCGGAAGACCAGGATATTCTGGACCGTTTCCTTCCCCAGGTAATGGTCGATCCGATAGATCTGGTTTTCCTGCAGCACACGGGACAGCTCGTGGTTCAGCGCCTTCGCCGACGCCAGGTTCGAGCCGAACGGCTTTTCGATGATCACGCGCCGCCACGCGGCCTCCCGCTGGTCCGTCAGCCCGCGCATCCCCAGCTGACGGACGATCTCGGAGAAAAACTGCGGGGCCGTGGCCAGGTAAAACAGGAAGTTGCCGCCGGTCCGATGCCGCTCGTTCACTTCGTCCAGGAACTCATGCAGCCGCCGATAGGCCAGGGAATCGAGGAAGTCCCCCGTCACGTAGTAGACCCGCCGGATGAACTGCTCCCACACCAGCGGGTCCAGCGGACCGGCGATATGATCCTTGATCGTCCGGCCCAGCTTCTCCCGGAACTCCTCCGACGACATCGGCGTAATAGCCATCCCCACGAGGGCGAAGTCCTCCGGCAGATGGCGGCCGACCAGCAGGTTGTAGAGAGCGGGAATCAGTTTCCGCTGGGTCAGGTCGCCGTCAGCCCCGAACACCACAATGGTGCTGGGGTCCCGCAGCGTTCCCGTCTGGAAGGCCTGTGAATCCATCGTGCTCCGTTGTCATTCGGTTACCGTGCAGCGGACGGTCCAGGCAGAGCCCAGAACAAGTGCTGTCATTCTACACCCGCTGGGGCCCTGCGAGGCAGCGCGCGCGAAGTGTACCGTCGGGGGCGAACATCGAGAAAGCCCCCGGAATTACCTCACGCCATCGGATTACGCTTGGGGCGGCACCAGCTTGTGGCGGCCGATCGCGCCTTGCAGCGTTTCGCCTCCGACGGTCACGTAGAGTTCCCCGTGGCTATGGACGAGTTCGAACTTGGTATTGCGATCCACCTTGGCGTCGAGCGCATCGAGAAAGTCGGGCGCGAGCCGCCACACTTCGATCTCCTCGACGTTGTAGATGGGCCTGGTTCGCGCCTCGCGCCACAAGTTTGAGAGTTCAACGTGGGTGAACAGGGCCACACGGACCGCGGCTTTGCTAGCCTTGTGCAAACGCTCGGCCGAAGGGGCCCCGATCTCGATCCAGGTGCGGATCGTCCCCGAATCGTCGCGAACGGCCAGGGGCGGCTCGTCGGTCGAGGCAATGCCCTCCTTGCTGAACCCAATCCCCTCCTCGTAACAGAGACAGTAGGCGATCGCCCTGGTGAGCAGATAGCGCATGCTCTCCGAGGGCTGGCGGGCCAGGCGCAAGTCTAGCGCCTCATAGACCCCGCGATCCACGTCGGACAGGGTCACCTGCCAATGATAGACGGTGGCCTTGATGGCCATGGGAGCATCCTCACATTACATTCCACCCTGCGCCGGCGACGGCCGCCGGTCAGAAGCACAACCGGCTCCCGCCCCCATGACGCTCACACACGCGACTCCAGCCTTCATCCAGGCGACAGAGTCGGATAGCGAGACAGGCTGATGGGAGTGGCGAATCCGCGATAACGGCGGCGGCTTGCAGGAACCAAGGGGTTTAGGGTGGGAGGAGGCACGCACCTACGAGAGCAAGTAGGTACGGCGGAGATCTTGGTGGGACTTTAGGCTTCCCAGTCGAAGCTGGGCTTGCACACCATCCTCAACGCTCGACCCCCTGATGAACCATATTCCCTCGGGGCGTTAATCTCCTCCCACACGATCACCTTAGCTCTCCGACGCGGGTGAGTCAAGGGAGGCCGGGACGGCTGCGCCACGGAAATTGGCTGGATTGCCGGGATCGAGGGGGCTGGTCCGGACTGAGCCCAACCAGGCAAAGGCTGGTGGTCACTTTGCTTAGTGCTTGGTCTCAGTCGAAGTGGCCGCCGCGCGCCGATCGCCTTCTCCCAACCGACGTTTGAACAGCTCCAGTGCCATGTCGTAACAAATCCGGGCTGCGGCCGGATCGTAGCGGGGGCCTTCGTCACGCAGGAACGCATGGGCGGCGTTGAACTCGTGCCACTGGAAGTGTGCGCCCGCGTCACTCAGGGCCTTGTAGATGAGCGCCCGCCCCTCGCGGGGAATATGCGGGTCCTGCCTGCCCCAGATCATCAGCAGCTCGCCCGTGATCTCTCCGATCCGGTCCAGGCTGTCATCGTGCATGCCCTTGCCCAAACCGCGTTTGTGGATGTCGGTCGCATAGAAACAGGCGGAAGCCAGCACATCCGGCTGCATCGCGGCGCGAAAGGCCAGATGCCCCCCGATGCAAATCCCCATCACGCCCAGCCTGCCCGTGCAATGCGGGGAGGACTTCAGATAGTCCAGCGCCGCGCGCGCATCGCCGTCGTAGCTCGACAGTTCCTTAGTGGTCTTGTGTCGGTTGCCGCGCGCAGCGCCTGCCTCGTCATAGGCCAGCACAGTACCGGCCGGCTCCAACTCGTGGTAAATCTCCGGCACCGCCACCACGAATCCGTGGCTTGCCAGCATCGCCGCGGCGCGCCGGATGGGCCCGGTCACCTGGAAGATCTCCGAGTAGAGGACCAGGCCCGGATAGCGCCCCTCGGCCACCGGCCGAAAGAGGTACGTGCGCATAGGCCCGGTCGGAGTGGGGATATCAGCCGATTCCGTGTCGGTAATAATCATCTCGTTCTCCGAGGGAGTGGCAGGGAACTCGCCGCATAGGACAATAGACTATCTGTGAGTATAGCCACGCCCCTATGAATTGTCACGGACGCGGCAGGCTGCCTAAGAAGTGCTGAATGCTAAACGCTGAGTGATGAATGGTCGATCAAGAGGAGCCGATGGCTGATGGCAGGAGACGGATAAGAGCTGATGGCCGAGAGCTGACAACTACGGTGTATAGCTCGCGTCGATAGCCGAGGGTTGATACCGACTGGCTCCCGCTGCCGCGGCGGCTTTGTCATGGCGCGCAGACATGGGCCGCGTGCATGGGGAATTCCCGCCCCTCGCACACCCATACTGCTGGAGGCTATCCATGTACTGCGTGCCGGCCTCGGCCGCACAGCCGGCCAGCATGAAGCACAGTGCGACTGGCACCACCAGGCGTTGGATGGATTCCATGTCCTTCCCTCCTCGATTGGAACGAGGCGGCCTGACTCGCCGCGACTTCCACTCGGAGGAAAGCAAGAAACCTACCAGGGACTCCTGCCGGTTCCTGCATATTGGTCAAGGGCTTATACAGACCTTGGCTGACTCGCCTGACACAACCGCAGCCCTTGTGGCAATTTTTGACCGGCAACGTCAATCTGGTGACCGGGGAAGGGAAGAGAAGAGCGTATGGCGTATGGCAGGAAACGAAAGGACAGGAGCTGAGAGAGATGAGTTGATCGAACGTGCGGATCAAGCGAGGAAATTGAAAGAGATCACTGGAGGTGCTTCTCCGGCGGCATCAATTGCTAAAAACCTTGAATAGCCGCCGGCTCAACCGAAGGTTGGTGTCTAGAACCGGAAATACTCTGGAGGGTTTTCTCCGTCGCGCTCAAGAAGAATAGCGCGTCGGTACACACCAAGCGAGGCGAAGAACCTAAGTTACTGAAGGGAAGGTACCACTCCGCCCGCAGTCGATCGAAGCGGGCGGCTCAAACGAAGTTTGGTATGGTGCCGAAGGCGGGACTTGAACCCGCACGGGTTTCCCCACACGCCCCTCAAACGTGCGCGTCTGCCATTTCGCCACTTCGGCTCGGGCGCATTATACCCAGACGCTTCCTAAATCTCCACCTCCTCGCCTCCTCTTTTCTCCTTTCTCCTTCCAAGCAAGGGGCAGGCTGATACGAGCACTGTGTGCCGAAGCAGCATGGCTCCCCGCCTTGGATACCCCCTCCAGAAAGGGTGTGCCGGGATCGGAGCGAGTCCGCCGTAGGAGCGATCAGCCCGCCGCGGCCACGGAGGGAAGGCAAGCGGAAACTGACCGAGTCCGCGAAGGAATTCCCGAAGGACTTCCGCCCTGCGTGGCAAGGCTGGCAGTTCCGAAGGCGTCGAAGCTCCGCACCCTGGCACACCCGCCCTCCTTAGTTGCTTGTCAATCAACGGTCCGTATGGGTATGATCGCCTAAACGCGCACATCCATTGCATGATTGCACCCGCATCGCCAGCGATTCCAACCCCGCGCCGAGACCGTCGCGTGGCCGCCTTTTTCGACGTGGACAACACGTTACTCCCCGGCTCCGCGATCGAGGTAGGCTTCTTCCGCTATCTCTGGCGCAAGGGACACGTGGGGTCGCGGGAGGCGAGCCGCAGCCTCTGGTATCTGCTGCAACATCTGCCGGCCCTGTCCTTGCACCCGTTACGCGAGCGGAAACTGTATCTGGAAGGCAAGCGGCCGGCCGAGATCGAACCGCTGGCGGCGGAATTCGTACACTCTGAAGTATGCCCCCGCCTTTCCACTGCCAGCCTGGCGGCGCTGGAGCGGCATCGGGACTCAGGCCATCACCTGGTGTTGATCACCGGCTCGCTGGATTTCCTGATCGCCCCCCTGGCCGGCCATTTGAAGGTGGACTTGGCCCTGGCCGCGATTCCGGAGCGGCGCGACGGCCGCTACACCGGCTTGATCGTGCCGCCCTATCCTTATGGAGAGGGCAAGCGCCGGCTGGTCGAAACCTTCGCCAAGGAGGCGGGCATTGTCTTGCAAGACAGCTATGCCTATGGGGACAGTCCCGGCGACGCGGAGACGCTGCGGCTCGTCGGCCACCCGTTGGTGGTGAACCCGATCCGAGGCATGGGACGGATCGCGCGGCGCGAAGGCTGGCGGATCGAGAGATGGGAGTAACGCATTGTAAAGTTGGAAAGTCTGAAAGTCTTTCAAGTCCGGGTTTGCAACATTTCGACTTTCTGACTTTGCGACTTTCAAACGATTATGCGCATCACGGGAATCTTCCATGGCATCCGGAGCGAGTCGTCCTACGTCGGACAAGAGGTTTGGTGTGACGACGGTTCCTGAGTTCGAGGAGCACGAGGGGTATCTGTTCGTTCGGATTCCCCCCTGCGATTCCGTCGAGCAGATGTGCGCCAATGCGAAATGGATTGCGACGGAATGCCATGCCCGGGGGTTTTCCAAAGTCTTGCTCGACACCCTATTGATTACGAATCTGCCGCCCGCCGGCAACTTGTATGAAGTCGGGGCCCGATGCGCCGACCTCCTGGTTGATCATCTCAAAGTCGCGGCAGTCGTGTGCGCGCAAGCCACCTCCTCGGACCGTTCCTTCGAGAACGTCCTGCGGAACCGGGGCATCAACTACCGGTGGTTTCTCGACGCAGAGCAAGCAAAACAGTGGCTCGTCAAGGACGACGTGCCAAAATAATGCTGAAGGCGGAACGATGAAATGATGAATGTCTGGTTCAACACGGCGAACGAGGGATGTCCGGTCCGAGCTCCTCGCCATAACCTTCAGCATTCATCACTCCCCGTCCATCGTTGGTTGTAAGATGCGCATCACGGAAATCTTCCATAGCATCCAGGGCGAGTCGTCCTACGCGGGGCAGTCCTGTGTCTTCGTCCGGCTGACCGGCTGTCCCTTGCGCTGCACCTGGTGCGACAGCGAGTACACCTTTTCCGGCGGGATCGACATGCCCCTGGAGGCGGTGCTGGCCAAGGTCAAGGCCTACGGCTGTCCGCTGGTGGAGGTAACGGGCGGCGAACCCTTGCACCAGCCGGAGGCCTTCACCCTCGTCACCCGGCTCTGCGACGAGGGCTACGAAGTCCTGGTCGAGACCAGCGGCGCGATCGATACGGCCCCGTTGGACCGACGCGCCCATGTGATCCTGGACGTGAAGTGTCCCGGCAGCGGGATGCTGGACCGGATGCACTGGCCGAACCTGGCACGGCTCACCAAGCAGGACGAAGCCAAGTTCGTGATCAAGGACCGGGCGGACTATGACTGGGCGTGCGGGATCGTGAAGCAGTACGATCTCGCGGCGCGCTGCACGGTGCTGTTCGCGCCCGTGTTCGGCGAGCTGGACCCGCAGCACCTGGCCGAATGGATTCTGGCCGACCGGCTGCCGGTGCGGTTCCAACTGCAATTGCACAAGTTCATCTGGGCCCCGGATATGCGGGGGGTGTGAAAGAATTGAGTAATTGACGAATGTGGAATTGTCGATTGAGGATTGAGAAAGATGCGAGGCAATGGCTCAACGTATCACTCCACCCATCGTCAATTCATGAAACAATCGTCAATCTCTTAATCCAACAATCGTCAATTTTTCTTGAAGGAGACACGAATGGCATCTGTTGACGTACACGTGAAGCAAGGCCGCATCGAAACCGAGGCGGACGAGGTCCTGGTGCTCCACCATTATGAGGGCGAGACCGGACTGCACGACGAAGCCGCCACGGTGGATCGGGCGCTCAAGGGACTCTTGCGCGACTTGCTCAAGAGCGGCGAGTTCGAGGGGAAGAACGGCCAGACGGTCCTCCTGCACACGCACGGCAAGATTCCCGCCAAGCGCGTCCTGCTGGTCGGGCTGGGCAGGAAGAAGGATGCGAAACTCGACCAGGTGCGGCAGGCCATGGGCACGGTCGCCAAGAAGGTCCGGCAGGCCGGCGCCAGGTCGTTCACCACGCCCCTGCACGGCCGCGCGATTGCCGACACGACGGGACTGCTGTTGGCCCAGGCGATGGTGGAAGGGGCCATCCTGGGTGGCTACCAGTTCACCGCCTACCGGAGCGACCGGGACAAGAACTCGAAGGACCTGACCCGCATCCGCTTCGTCGCCGCCGGGGCGTCGGAGGCGGCGCAGATCCGGGAGGGGGCCCGCCGGGGTTTGGCCGGCGCCGAGGCGACGATGTTCGTGCGCGACCTCTGCAACCATCCCTCCAACGTGATGACACCCTCGCGCATCGCGGCCGAGGCCAAGCGGATCGGCAAGGAGCGAGGCGTCACGGTCAAGGTGCTGGAGCAACGCGCCGTGGAGAAGCTCGGGATGGGCGCGTTCCTGGGCGTGGCGCGGGGCAGCCACGAGCCGCCCAAGTTCATCATCCTGGAATATCGGGGACCGGCCGGGCGGGCCTCGGGCAACGGAGGCGGGAGCAAGCCCATCGTGCTGGTCGGCAAGACCATCACGTTCGACACGGGCGGCATCTCGCTCAAGCCGGCCGAGAACATGGAGCAGATGAAGGCGGACATGACCGGCGGCGCCGAGGTGCTGGCGACGATCCGGGCGATCTCGCGCTTGAAGCTGCCGCTGCACGTGATCGGCCTCCTGCCGGCGACCGAGAACATGCCGGGCGGGCGGGCGATCAAGCCGGGCGACATCCTGAGGACCCTCTCGGGCAAGACCGTGGAAGTGCAGAACACGGATGCGGAAGGACGGTTGATCCTGGCGGACGGGCTGGCCTATGCCACGCGCTTGAAGCCGAAAGCGATCATCGACATTGCGACCCTGACCGGGGCCTGTGCGGTAGCGCTGGGGCAATTCGCCATCGGCCTGTTGGGCAACGACGAGTCGCTCAAACGCCGCGTCCAGCAGGCCGGGCTCACCGCCGGCGAGCGGGCCTGGGAAATGCCGCTCTGGGAGGAGTATTTCGAGCAACTCCGGAGCGACGTGGCCGACATGCGCAACATCGGCGGCCGGGGCGGCGGGATGATCACCGCGGCGCTGTTCCTCAGCAAGTTCGTGGGCGACTGTCCCTGGGTGCACCTGGACATCGCCAGCACCGATTGGAGCGAGCGCGAGCGAGCCTACGTGTCCAAGGGCCCCACCGGCATCGGTACCCGCCTGCTGATCCAATACCTGCTGAATGAAGCCGAGAGGTAAGCGCTGATGGCTCACTCGTTGCGCGATAAGATCGGCCAGCTCTTCATGCTGGGGTTCATGGGCACTTCGGTCACGCCCGAGTTGGCCGATTTCATCGCCACCTACAAGCCGGGCGGAGTGATTCTCTTCCGGCGCAATCTGGAGAGCGTCGCGCAGATCGTCCGGCTGACCAATGACCTGCAGAAACTGTCCCCTCACTCGCCCCTGCTGATCTCGATCGACCAGGAGGGGGGCCGGGTCTCTCGACTGCCGGCCGGCTTCACCATCTTTCCCCCCTGCGCCGCGCTGGGCGCTTGCGGCTCCTACGACCTGGCCTATGCGGCCGCTTCGGTGACGGCGACCGAGCTGCGCGCCGTCGGCATCAACATGAACATGGCGCCGGTGCTGGACGTCCATACGAACCCGGCCAATCCGATCATCGGCGACCGGGCCTTCGGGTCCGATCCGGCCCTGGTGAGCGATCTGGGCGAAGCCACCTTCAAGGGGCTCCAGGACAACCACGTCGTGGCTTGCGGCAAACATTTTCCCGGCCACGGGGACACGACCGCCGACTCCCACAAGGAACTGCCCTTGGTAAATGGCTCGCGCGAGCGGCTGGAGGCAATTGAACTGCCTCCCTTCCACCATGCGTTTCAACGAGGCTTGGCCAGCCTCATGACCGCCCACGTCCTCTACCCGGCGCTGGACGGCCAATATCCCGCGACCCTCTCTCCGGCGATTTTGACCGGCTTGCTCCGTGGACAGATGGGCTTCGACGGCCTGGTTCTCACGGACGATATGGAAATGCAGGCGATCCTGGACCACTATGGGATCGGCGATGCGTCGGTCCGCGCCTTTCAAGCCGGGGCGGATGTGATTCTGATCTGCAAGGAACAGGCATTGCAGGTGACAGCCCTGGAGACGTTCGCTCGGGCCGTGGAGGACGGGACGATCCCCCAGGCGCGGGTCGAGGCCTCGCTCCGACGGGTCGCCCTGGTGAAAACACGCTTCCTCCATCCCTACAAGCCGGCCGACCTCACGTCGGCGACGGTGGCGGTGGGGACCGGCAGCCATCGAGCCTTGCACGCGCAGCTGCTCCAGGCTGCCGCCCGCCTGAAAGCCTCTGCGTGACCGAGCAGGTCCAGACGACCCCGGTGGGACGCCGGGAACTCTGGGCCTGGTGCCTGTACGACTTCGCCAACTCCTCCTTCACCACCCTCATCGTCACCGTCGCCTACAGCGTCTATTTCGTGCAAGTGGTCGCGCGCGACCTGGGGCAGGACGGCACCGCCGAGCGCGTCTGGTTCTGGGGCTATGCGATCTCCATGCTGATCGTGGCCCTGCTCTCGCCCTCGCTCGGCGCCCTGGCGGACGCCCGCGCGGCCAAGCGGACGGGCCTGATCGCCTCCACCCTCGTCTGCGTCGCCTGCACCGCCCTGCTCTTTTTCGTCCAGGCCGGCGATGTCTGGATGGGCCTCCTCCTCTTCGCGGTGGCCAATATCGCCTTTGATCTGGGGTTCATGTTTTGCAGCGCGTTTCTGGTCGAGCTGGCCCCCCCGGAAGCGATGGGGCGCATCTCCGGCTACGGATGGGGCCTGGGCTATGCGGGGGGACTCCTCTCGTTGGCGATCGCCTACCCGCTGATCAGCGGCGGCTTCACGGAATCGAATCTGCCTCTGTACCGGACCAGTTTCGTCGTGACCGCCGGCTTTTTCCTGCTCGCCTCACTCCCCACCTTCTTGTGGCTGCAGGAGCGGGCGGTGCCGCAGCAGCGGGAGGGCCCGTCCCTCTGGCGGGACGCCTTCGGGCGACTCGCACAGACCGCTCGCCGACTCCGTCAATACCGGGATCTTTCTACTTACTTGATCGCCTACCTGATCTACACCGACGCGATCAACACGGTCATCGTCGCGTCGGGCATTTTCGCCAACAAAGTCCTGGACTTTTCTCCGGGCGATCTGATTATCTACTTCCTGATTACGCAGGTAACGGCCGGCCTCGGCGCCGTCTGGTTCGGGCGGTTGGCGGATCGGATCGGCTCGAAGCGGACCATCAGTCTCACGCTCCTGATCTGGATCGGCTTGGCTGGCTGCGCCGCCATCGTGCAGACCCAGGCGCAGTTCTATGCGATCGGACTCGTGGCCGGCGCGGTGTTGGGCGCCAACCAAAGCGCCAGCCGCACGCTTGTGGCGCAGTTTACCCCCGTCGGGCGGCAGGCCGAATTTTTCAGTTTCTTCTCGGTCACGGGGAAATTCGCCGCCGTGATCGGCCCCATGGTCTACGGGGAAGTCACGGCCTGGACGGGCAGCCAGCGCTGGGCTATTCTTTCGATGGCGGTCTTTTTCGCGCTCGGCCTGCTGGCGTTCCAGGCGGTGGACGAGCGGCGGGGCCGGGCGGCGGCACAGTCAGTCGACAAGTCCTAAAGTCTGAACGTCACGAAGTCGTCATTGGAAGGCTTTCTGACTTGAGCGACTTTCAAACTTTTTGACTGGGAACTCACATGGGTGTGAAGAAGGGCGACATTCTCGACGAACGGAAACGGCACCCGGACTCCTGCGGCCTGGTCGTGAAGGTGATGGGCGGGGGCGAGGGGTTTGAAAAGATCGTCTGCTGCGGCCATGAACTGACCCAGGATGATGTCGTGCAACAGATGGGCTCGCCGCTGGGACGCAAGAAGGGGGAACTGCCGCTGGCCGTGATCCTGGACGAAAAGAAATTCTACCCCGATGCCTGCGGCCTCCGAGTCATGATCATGGACGGCGGCGCCGGGTTCCAGAAGATCGTCTGCTGCGGCCACGAACTCACGATCACGTCGATGCAGGAGCTGAAGTTCGGCCAACTGCGCAATCCGGCCCCGATGTCCCCTGGTCCCAACACAGGCCACCAGGGCACCGCCTAACCGTGCGAGAGGAGGCCTTTCCATGAGCGATCGGACGGATATCATGAAGCATCTCCCCTGCCGGGTCGTGCACTGGATGGAATGGCTGGACCGCTGGGGCTATGTCACCGCGGGGTTCAGCCTGCTCTTGCTGGGCATGCTCATCTTCGGCTACAGCTGGCTCTCCTTCATCAGGGCCATCGAGCGGGTCGGCCTGCTGGTCGCCGGGCTCAAATTGCTGAACGACCTGCTCCTCGTCATCATCTTGTTGGAGTTGTATCGGACCGTCATCCGGTTCCTCCAAACCGGTATCCTCGCCTTAGAGCCCTACCTGGCCGTGGGCATTATCGCCTGCACGCGGCGGATCCTGACGGCCAGCGCCGAACTCTCCCACCAACCGGAGGTCACCGACCTGCTGTTCAACCGCTATCTCATGGACGTGGGGTTGAACGTCGTCGTCATTATGGTGCTGATCTTCGCGGTGTTTATCCTCCGGCGGCGGCCGGCCCAGGCCGATCACGTTGCGACACGATCGGACAACGCCTGACGCCCATCGGCCGGGCCCATCCCACGATGTCCGAGGTCATTGCCCAGGATCCTCTCGCACCGGCTGAAGCACACGTCAGTCCAGCGCAGCGCCGCTTGAAACGGCTGGGCCTTGTGGCCGGTCCGGCCGCGGCCCTGCTGTTCTATCTGCTCCCGCTCCCGGCGCTGTCGGGTGATGCGCACATCCTCACCGCCATCCTCGCCTGGGCGGTCATCTACTGGATTACGGAGCCGATCCCCCTTCCAATCACTTCGTTGCTCGGCACGACGTTTTGCGTCGTGGCCGGGCTCGGTTCGGCAAAAAACATCTTTTCCGCCTACGCGCATCCCATCATATTTTTGTTCATCGGCAGTTTTTTTCTCGCCGAGGCGATGGCCGTGCAGGGTGTCGACCGGCGATTTGCCGCCTGGATGTTGTCGTTTCCCTGGGTCGCCGCCAGTTCCTCCCGCGTCCTGCTGGCGGTCGGCGCCATCACCGCGGCGATTTCCATGTGGATCAGCAACACCGCGGCCACGGCGATGATGCTGCCGGTCGCGATGGGAATCTGTGCGACGCTGGGCGGGGCTTCGGCAGAGAGCCAGCGCCATTTCCGGACAGCCCTTATGCTCATCCTCTCGTATGGGGCCACGGCCGGCGGCATGGCCACCGTGATCGGAACCCCGCCGAATCTGATCGGTGTCGGGCTCCTCGCCGAACAGGCGGGAGCCTCTATCTCCTTCTTTGCCTGGATGGCCTTTGGCTTGCCCCTGGCCGTACTGATGTTGTGCCTGAGCTGGGGACTGTTGCTCCTGCTCCACCCGCCCGGCACCGCCGTCATTCCGTACCTCACCAGCCAATTTCAGGCCCAGCGCGAGGCCCTCGGTCCTTGGACGAGAGGACAGATCAATGCATGCCTGGCCTTCGGCCTCGCCGTCCTGTTTTGGATCGGACCGGGACTGATCGCCGCCTTCTGGGGCTCCGCGCATCCTGTGTCCGTCTGGTTCGACCGTCACTTGCCCAACGAACTGGTGGCACTGACCGCCGCCGGGCTGCTGTTTCTGCTGCCCGTCGACATGGCGCGCGGCCAGTTTACCCTGTCCTGGAAGCAGGCCGGCGGTATCAACTGGGGCATCATCCTGCTCTTCGGAGGAGGGCTGGCCTTCGGCGAGTTGATGGTGAAGACCGGTTTATCGACCGCGGTCGGACATGGCTTCGTGAACTGGTTCGGGGTGAGCACGCTCTGGAGCCTGACCGCCCTGTCCATCGGCGTGGCCGTCCTGGTCAGCGAGCTGGCGTCCAATACTGCATCCGCCAGCATGTTGGTGCCGCTGGTCATCGCCATTGCGCAATCCGCCGACGTACCCGTCGCGCCGCCGGCGCTGGGAGCCTGTCTGGGAGCCAGCCTGGGCTTTGCCCTGCCGGTCTCCACCCCTCCCAACGCCATCGTCTACGGCACCGGCCACATTTCGATCCACAGCATGATCCGCGCCGGCCTCCTGTTCGACCTCATCGGAGCTGCGTTCATCTGGCTGACGCTCAGACTGCTCTGCCCTTTTCTTGGCTTGGCCTGATCGCCTGGCGCGGCGGCCTAAGCCGGTGCCGTTCCCTCTCCTCGCATCTTTTCTTGCTTCCTTTTTCTTCGTGGACAGGTCGTGAGGCCGGCCCACTGCGATCGTCGCGCAAGCACTTCCGAATGTGCGATCGGGAGCACAGGACGGCTTCGCGTCCCCTCCGCCTCTCCCTGTTCCTCGCCTTGCAAGTTGGCTCCCTGTCGGCTAAAATGACCCGATTTTTACGGATTGATAAGCTGCATCGGCCCCCCGGGGGCTCGGGTCGTAAGGAGGAGCGCATGAGCGGGAGACGGTGGTTGGTGGTGTTGGCGTGGCTGATGGTGTCGGTGCTGCTGACCGGCTGGGACATGGCCTCTGCGGAACCCTATGAACTGACCAAGAACGATGTGATGGACCCCAAGCTCGTGAAGAGCGCGGACATCTCCCTCTTCGGCGTCAAGTTGGGCGACCCGGAATCGAAAGCCGTGGATCTGCTGGTCAACGAAAAGATCGCCGGCATCAAGCCGGAGCAGGAAGCCTCGTTCATCTTCATCCTGGATCAGCGCAAGCCCACCGGCCCGATGGCGGGGGTGCAACTGTTGGACGGCAAGGTCGCGCTGATTTTCATCAACAACCGCTTTGCCTACAAGACGCGCGGGATCTTCCGGGCCGTGCTGAACAGCGAGAGCCCCGATGACATCCGCAAATTGCTGGGCAAGGAAGACTTTGGGGATGAGAACGTGATGGGCGCCGCGATGAACTACGAGAAGCAAGGCTTTGTGGTGAATTACCTCGGCAAGGACGTCAACATCGAATTCTCCCGCCCCTAGTAAGGCACGTTCCCGCCTCGATGCTCCAGGCTCTCGACCGCTACGCTGTAGAGGAGTGAAGAGAGAGAATCAGCCCGATCGGCCAGGCCGGCCCTTCAGCGCTGCTGGAGGCCGTAGTTGATCAGACTGGCCGCCGTGTTCCAGCGGCGGTTGGCATGCAGCAGCACCAGCAGCAGTTCTTTCCCGTCCTGGGACACCTTGGCGATCAGGCATCGGCCCGCGCGTGAGGTAAATCCCGTCTTGACCCCCTCCACGCCGGGGAACTTGCCGAGCAGACGATTCGTGTTCTTCAGCAAATAGGTGCGGTTCGCATTGACCGGGCTGATCAGTTGGATCTCCTCGCGTACCAGGGACCGGAACACCGGATCTTGCAGCGCCACTTCGCTGAGCTTCGCCAGATCGGCCGCCGTCGCGTAATGCTCCGGCGCATCGAACCCGCAGGCGTTGCTGAAATGGGTGTCCGTCAGCCCCAGGGCGGCGGCCTTCGCGTTCATCAACGCCACGAACCGCTCCTCCGATCCCCCAACATGCTCGGCCGCGGCCAGGCAGGCATCGTTCGCCGAGGTGATCAGCATCGCCTTGAGCAGATCTCCGAGGTGATAGACATGCCCGGGCCTGAGCCGCAAGTGGGTCTTGGGCGCGGCCGCGGCGGTCCGACTGACCGTGACCAAGTCCTCCTGCCGCCCCGACTCCAGAATCACCAGCGCCGACATGATCTTGGTCAGGCTGGCCGGCGAAAGCCTCCGGTCGGAACCATATTCGTAGAGGGTGCGCCCCGTGTGCAAGTCCTTGAGCAGGATGCCGTGCGCCGAGTGCTGGTTGTTCAGCGTCTGGGCATGCCGGGAGCGGTTGCGCAAGGCGACGGGGAAGTCATCCTCGGGCTCCATGAGCGCGCGATTGACGATCGGTTGGGCTGCGGTCGGTGCGGGAAGGGCAAGAGGGCCTGCCGCCATCAAGGCGGCGAGCGCCGGAAGGAACCAGCGATGGTTCCTGCGGACGCTAGAGCGTGAAGGTTTCTCGGGTTTTGTTTCCACGTACCCCGCTGTCAATGACCTTGTGAAAAAACCTGAGGAGATCGGCCAGATCCAGCCAAAACCCGCAGTTGAGACAACGGGCATAGAGACGTCGGTTGAGCAGCGTGTAGTGCCGCTCCACCATCATAAATCCTTTGCACTTGAGACAATTCATGAGCCTGCTCGGCTGATCGCATCATGCCCCGCGTCCAGAACCAACTGGCGACCGCATGCATCGAGCTTCTACCTCGTCCCGTAGCTCCTGTCAAGCAGATTGTGCGCTCGCAGACCGGTGGAAAGGCCTTCCGGCTTGGGTCTTGGTCGCTCATCCCCCTCGACGTACTGCTCCCGTAGACCAGGTGGAACCGCGTCTGACTGTCCGGCATAGGGCGGACAAGGGAGAACGGTGGCGGTTTGAACATCCTGGATGGCCCTCAGAGGTCATATCGGTTGTTTTCCTCCGGAACTTGAGAGGGCCCGCTCAAGATTTTTCCGATAACCAGCCGGAAGTCGCTCAGCCCGCATGATTCATGAGGGTTCGTGACGAAACCGCTGCGGCGGCATGCGAGACGGGCGCGTAGAGCCGCGAAGACCCAAGGCGTCGCTGAACAGGATGTCGCGGGACCGAGCGGCGAGCCTGCCCCGCTTGAGTGCGGAACCCCTGCACGCAAGCCTGTCGCAGCGGCGTCTCGGCGGCTGCAGTCGCAGCCGCCATGAAGAATGCGGGCTAGGACTTGGCCGGAGCGGCCGGCGACGCCGACGCCTTCAAGCCCCGGTGGAGAAAGATCGAAACGCTGCCGGTCCCGTTATTGGCGATGGCCAGCCCCGGCTCTTCGGCGGCGTGCTTGGTGGTGAGGGTGAGCGAGGCGATGGCGAAGGGGCCGCCCTTCGTCTTGTAGTTTTGCGGCGGGTATTGGAAGGTGCCGTCGCCGCGGCCGTATAAGATGGACAGGTCGTTCGATTGGACGTTGGCGACGGCCACGTCGGACAAGTGGTCTCCGTTAAAATCACGGGCCAGCCCGAATACGGGCCCCGCATCCGCACCGGCTTCCTTGCCGGCCTGGAACGTGCCGTCCCCGTTGCCCAGAAAGATCGTGAACGTATCCATTTCCCCGTTCATCACGAGCAAGTCGGTCAGCTGGTCATTGTTGAAATCCGCGAAGCCCACCACCAACGGCCGCTTCCCGGTCCGATAATCCGTGGGCTTCTGAAACGTGCCGTCGCCCTTCCCCAACCAAATGGACACCGCGCTGCTCATCGGCCCTCCGTTGGTCACAGCCAGGTCCGGCTTGCCGTCCCGGTTCAAGTCCGCCACGGCGATGGACGTCGGCGTATCTCCGTACTCATAGAGCACCCCTTCGGCAAACGTGCCGTCCCCGTTGCCGAGGAACACTTTCACCTTGTCGTTGCGAAGGGCGACAACGAGGTCCGGCTTCTGATCGCCGTTGAAATCACCGCTGGCGATGGACACCGGCGTCTTGTTCACGGTATAGCGCTGGCCCTGCCCGAAATGCCCGTTCGCCAAGCCCAGGAAAATGGCCACATGGTCGCTGCCGGCGCAGGCCACCGCCAGATCCATCCAGCCGTCGCCGTTATAATCGTTCAACGCCAGGGCCCGGGGCTCCTTGGCGGCCTCGATCTGGACCTGATCCCTGAACGTCCCGTCTCCGTTGCCGAACAACAGCGACAAGGTGTTATTCGCGATGTTGGTGGTAATGAGATCGGTGAGCCCATCCTGATTGAAATCGGCGGTAGCCACCGAGGTCGGGTTCTTCCCGACCGGGTAGGTCGCAAAAAGATAGAAGAGGTCCGGCGGGACATAGGAGTCCTTTTGGACGCAGCCGGCGAAGGCCAGCAGGCCCAGGACGAACGTGACACGAAGCAGCATCGTGGCGGCATTGCCCTGCCGGACTGCCTGGACTTGCCTCACGGGAACAGGCCTTTCTGCGCTGCCGATGCGATCAATAGGAAGGGTGGCGTTGCCTTGGGCACCCGCAACGCTGCAGAAGATCGCCACCGCTCCCTTGCGTACGGATTGAGTATACAAAGCCCCTCTACGCTTCGCAATGACCATTCACTATGGAGAGGGCGCAACCCGCCCGGCGCCGCCCAACGGATGCGCCAGCGTCAGCCGACACATGTCGTCCGAAGATTGATGCGATTCCCTCTGGAAGATGGGCGCAGACCTGAGGTAGAATGCGCCTCTGATTCAGAGGAGGAGCCCATGGCAGAGAAAGTGAAGATCGAGCTGACGATGTACGGGATCGCGGAAGTCCTCAAGTGGTGCATCGACAAGAACCACGGCCGGGTTCCCGTCGCGGATACGGAAAGCTTCAAGAAGATGCAGGCCTTGCTCGCGGAGAAGCCGCAATCCAACGACTACTTCGCGCTGGACCAGTTCTGGAAGAAGTCGGTGGTGCTGGAGTTGACGGAAGACGAAGTGGCCACGATCGACCGCTGCCTCTACGACATTCCCAATTTCGACAACGTGCAACTCCCCCAGATCAGGCACAAGTTCTGGCCGAAGCAGAAAGCCGCCCACTGATGATTCCCTCGGATATAGGAGCCGATCCCCGGCTGAACGCTGGAACAGCCGGGGATCGGTTTGCCTGAAGAGGCGCTCGCCTCGCTCGTCAAGTCAATTGGATGGGGAAGTCGGCGGGGCCGCCACGGTCGCAACCTGAGCGAGACGGTCGGAACAAAACTTCGTGACCGGGTCCGTTTCGGCATCCGGATCGGTCCCGTCCCAGAACACCGTGTGGATATTCCAGCGGATGACGGGATAGAAAATCACCCCCGGGTTCGTAATCAGCACCGCCCCGACTTCCGTCAGGATATCCTCTTCGTCCATCCTGGTGCGTACCCGCTTGTAGACCTTGTCATACCAGTCCAGCATCGGACGATGGGACGTCTTGGCTTCCACGAACCGTCGATAGGCTTCTCCCGCATCCGGCATGCCGTCCTGACGGCGATCGCCGACTGCCCCGTTCAACGTCGCATCGCGACGGAGCATCGAGGCGCGCCAGGACGCTTCGAGGTATTCCAACTCTTCTTGGGCTTTGAGATAGTCAGGCGTGAGGCTGGCCAGGCAGCGCCCTTCATGCTTGAGCGCCGTGGCGCAGCCGGCCAAGAGGAACCCCGCCAACAGCAGGCCCGCAAGCTTCATACAACTAACTCTCCGGCCCTCGATGGCAAGGCAGGCCCTACAGAGAGCCTTCGCCTTTGAGGTAACTCCGGAACCGATCCATCAACTCGGCGCCGAGCGTGCCGCCTTCGGGCTTTTTCGTTTCCGGGTCCTTGAAGTGCTCCCGGATCTCGGCGAGACGCTTTTCAGCTTGCTCATTGCCCTGCAGACGCTTCGTTTTTTGCAGCGCCGTCTCAAAGGCGTCGAAGGTCAACTCTTTGTAACCGAAGCTTCGGATACGTTTGACGGCCTTCATCATGGCCTCGTTTCGGAACTTCGTGAGATGATCCGAATCAATCTCCTTCAGCCCCAGCTTACGGGCCCGGCGCTCGGCGGCTTTTCGGATTCCGCTGCGCACGAAGTCCGGCGAGGTCTGCAGCCGCTTCCAGGATTCATCCGTCCACGCAACCCGTTCCAAGGGCGCGTCCCACAGCTGCGTCAGCGCCGCTTCGTCGATCCGCGCCAGCCCCTTGTCGCGGGCCATATCCTCCGTGTCCCGCTTGAGCATATCGGTGACGAAGTCCATGGCGATCGGCGGCGCCTCCTTGATCTTTTCCTGCAGCCGTCCCAGGGCCCCTTCGCTCCACTCCATCGGGGGACGCGCCGCCTCCTGTACATCGCCCAGCGCTTCGACACGCTCGAAGAGCTCGACGTTGACTTCCAGGTGGCCGCCTTCGACGGCCAACTCCTCGGCGATCTGTTTGATCATCGACTGCATGAATTCCGGCACCGCGGCCAATCGCTCCCGGGCCGCGGCGGTCCAGGGCAATTTCCCCTGAGCCATCTGGTCGGCGGCTGCCGCCATGCCCGCCTCCCCGCCCATGCGCCCCATCATCTGGCCCTTGAACTGGTCCAGGATCGCGCCGGTGATTTCGGGATAGCCGAGCTCGCGGGCTTTTTTCTCGGCCAGCTTCTTCACCATCCCGCGGAGAAACGTCGGGGCCCGCTCCATGCGCTGCAGCGCGTCCTCGGTCCAGAGGATGTCGGGCGCGGCGGCCTGATGTTGCGAATCGAGAGTTCCCATACTGAGCCTTTCGGGCTGATTTACCGGTTTAACAGCTCTTTCAGTTCCTTGCCGGCCTTGAAGAACGGCACCCGCTTGGCCGGGACCGCCACGGTCGCGCCGGTCTTCGGATTGCGGCCTTCCTTCATCCGGCGGGCGCGCAGACGAAAGCTGCCGAACCCCCGAATCTCGGTCTTGTCACCTTTTTGCAGCGAGTTGCGGATGCTGTTGAAGATGGTGTTCACGACGATCTCAGCCTGTCGCTTGGTCAATGTCGTGACTTGTTCCGAGACTCGTTCGATGATCTGTGCCTTCGTCATGTCCTGGCCTCCTGGAGAGAAGAGTTGCGCATGCCGTCACCGCATGAATCAGAACGCCATCAGGTACTTGAGGCTGACGCCGGTCTGAAAGTCCAGCCGGGGAAGCGGGCCGAACACATGGCTTTCGAGCAGCTCCCTGACCGAGAACCGCCGCCGGGGCTCCACCACTTTGGGCTCCCCCTCGATGCCGCCCATCTCGGCGGCGAGCTTAATGGCATCGTCCAGGTCACCCAGCTCATCCACCAGCTTGGCGGCCTTGGCCTGTCGGCCGGTAAAAACGCGTCCATCGGCCAGCGTGCGGACCTCGCGCACATCCAGCGAGCGCCCTTCGGCCACGGCCTCGATGAACTGGTTGTGCACATCGTCCATCACGGCCTGGAGAATAAGACGGTCATCTTCTTTCATCTTTCGGAACGGCGACCCGATGTCCTTGTGCTCACCACTCTTGACCACCACGCTCTCCACACCGATTTTCTTGAGGAGGCCCTCGAAGTTCGCCAACTCCATGATCACCCCTATGCTGCCCGTCAAGGTGCCGGGATTGGCCATGATCCGGTCGGTGGCGGCGGCGATGTAGTAACCTCCCGAAGCCGCCACCGTCCCCATCGAGGCGACGACGGCCTTGTTGTTCTTGCTCCGGATGCGCTTCACCGCATCATAGATTTCCTGAGACGGCACCACTCCGCCGCCGGGACTGTCGATCCGCAGGACGATGGCCTTCACCGAGGGACTCTCCGCGTACTTCTTCAGGTCCCCCACGGTCTGCTGGGCATCCAGAATCACCCCCTCGACGCGGATCAAGGCGACCCGATCCTCGCCGGACACGTCGAGATCCGGCCCCAGGATATTGGCCAGCGTCAGGAGCAGGAATCCCCCCAGCACAAGCCAGAAGAGGATCCGCAAGGGCTTCCAGCGACGCGGTTTCTGAGTGCTGTCGTCCGTCATGAGCGTAAGAACCATCCGCTTGCACCCGTCGGCGGCCGGCGCTGTGCCGGCCGCCGACGGCGTCGTTGCTGTCGTCCGTTACCCGTTGCCCGATTCGTCGTCGTTGCGCTTCTTGGTCTTTTTGGCCGCCCGCCCGAGCGTCTGATCCAGCACGCCCTGGGTAGCATGGTACTCGTCCACCTGCTTCCGCTCCGAGTCCATCACGTGTTCCCGCAGGCTCAACGCGATCTTCCGCTCATCCCGGTCCACCTTGATGATCTTGGCCGCCACGTCGTCCCCGACCTTGAACTTCTCCTCCATGCGTACCGAGGGCTCCAGCCCCGTCTCGCTGATATGGATCAGCCCTTCCAGGCCGCCTTCCAGTTCGACGAACACACCGAAGTCCGTGATCTTGGTGACCTTGCCGTTCACGCTGGTCCCCATCCGATACTTCGACGGAATCTCGTCTTCCCAGGGATCGCGGCTCAGCTGCTTGTATCCCAACGACAGCCGTTCTTTTTCCTTGTCGATCCGCAGCACGACCGCGGACACCGGCTGGCCCTTCTTGAACAGCTCGGACGGGTGCTTGATGTGCTTGGTCCAGGACATGTCGGAAATGTGGATCAAGCCGTCGATCCCCTCATCCAGACCGACGAAGGCGCCGAAATCTGTCAGACTCTTCACCTTCCCCTCGATGCGGGTGCCGCTCGGGTACTTGGCCTCGACCATGTCCCAGGGGTTCGGCGCGGTCTGCTTCATCCCCAGCGAGATCTTCCGGCTGTTGGGATCTACGTTCAGGACCGCCGCTTCGACCTGATCCCCGACCGAGACCAGGCGGGACGGATGCCGGACTTCATGCGTCCAGGACATTTCGGACACGTGCACCAATCCTTCGACGCCCGGCTCCAGCTCGATGAACGCGCCATAGTCGGTTAGGCTCACGACCCGCCCCTTTACCCTGGTCCCAACCGGGTACTTGTTGCCCACGTTCGTCCAGGGATCCGCGCCCTTTTGCTTCAGGCCGAGCGAGATCCGGCCCGTCTCACGGTCGTACTTCAATACCATGACTTCCACTTTGTCGCCGATCACGAACAGCTCGGAGGGATGGCCGACCCGCCCCCAGGACATGTCCGTGATGTGCAGCAAGCCGTCGATCCCACCCAGGTCGATGAAGGCGCCGTACTCGGTGATGTTCTTGACCATGCCCTGGATCAACTGGCCTTCCTTCAGCGTCGAGAGGGTCGTCTGCCGTTTCTTATCCCTGGTCTCCTCCAGCAGGACGCGGCGCGACACCACCACGTTCCCCCGGCGATGGTTGATCTTGATGATCTTCAGTGGGAAGGTCTTGCCGACCAAGCCGTCCAGGTCGCGCACGGGATGCAGATCGATTTGCGAGCCGGGCAGGAAGGCTTTGACGCCGATGTCCACCATCATCCCGCCCTTGATGCGGGAGATGATCCGGCCCTCGACGACTTTCTCGTCCTTGTGGGCCTTTTCCAGTTCCTCCCAGACCTTCATCTTGTCGGCTTTTTCCTTCGACAAGATCAGGTTGCCGTCGGCGTCCTCGCGCTCTTCGATATAGACCTGCAACCGGTCGCCCGGCTTCAGCCCCTGCAGGTCTTCCGGCACAAACTGATCGGTCGGGATGATCCCTTCCGACTTGTACCCGATGTCCACGACCACTTTGTCTTTGCTGACCGCCACCACGCGGCCCTCGATGATCGTGCCCTCTTCGAAGTTCCGGAAGGTCTCTTCGTACAGAGCCTCCAAGGCCACCCGGTCCATCACCTCGCCCGCCTGCTTCGTTGCCATGTCCATGCGTATGATCCTAACTTTCTGAACTTCCGACTCCCGTCGGATGCTGATGGTAAACGCGATGGCGGTGCAGCCCTCTCTGGGCCGCCATGCCCGCCGAAACGTCGAGCCTCACTCAGCGCTGAGAGACCCGGCGGCCGAACCAATGGGCCGATCCACCGGCGGGGGTACCTGCCCCAATTCGGCGATCCGCTCCATGACAGTCCGGCTCACGTGTCGATAAAACTCCTTCCCGGTCATTCGCTCCAGATCCTTCCCGAAATCCAGCGGCGCCCCGAACCGTACATCGATCGGCCGGAACCGCACCCAGGTCCTGCCCATCGGCAGCGCGTCGAAGGCGCCTTTGATATACGCCGGCACCACGGGACACCGGGTCTCTTCCACGATCACGCCGATCCCCGGCTTGCCCGGACGCAAGGCCCCATCCGGCGTGCGCGTGCCTTCCGGATAGATCACGACGACCTGCCCCTGCTTAATCAGGCTGATCGCCTTCCCGAACCCTTCCCGATCCAGGCGGCCCAGCCGGATGGGGATCCATCCCAACCAGCGGCAGACCGCTTTGACCCAGTCAGGGCCGAACAAGTCCTGACGGCCCAAGTACCAGGCCCGCCGCCGGAGGCCGCAGCCTACGAGCGGAATGTCCAGGTAGCTGGCATGGTTCGCCGCGATCAGCAGCCCCCCCTGTTTGGGCACCAGTTCCAGCCCTCGGACCCGAAACCGGAAACAGAGCCGGGCGATCGCTTGGCAGGCCACCCACAGATACGCATACGCGATTCCGCTCACAGTTTGGTCGCGATCACATCCAACAGCCGGTCGACCACCTGCTCCACCGTCAACGCCGAGGAATCGATCCGCACCGCGTCCGACGCCGGGACGAGCGGAGCCAGTTCCCTGGTCCTGTCCTGCCTGTCTCGGGTCTCGATTTCCTGACGGGTCTCCTCCAACCGCGACGCCTGACCGGCCCCGGCCAGGTCATGATGCCGCCTGGCCGCTCTGGTCGCCACATCCGCATCCAAAAAAAACTTGGCCTGGGCCTGGGGGAAAATGCGCGTTCCCAGGTCCCGCCCTTCGGCGACAATCCCGCCCGCCGCACCGATGTCACGCTGGACCGGGAGCAGCCATTCGCGCACCGCCGGAATCGCCGAGACGAGGGAGGCCAGCCGGCTGATCTCGGGCGTCCGGATCTCCTCCGTCACATCCCGCCCATCGACCGACACCAAAGGCCGTTCGGGCCGATATTCCAGCATGACCTTGGTCGTGGGCAGCAACCCCGCCACCGCCGCCGCATCCGAGGGATCGACGCCGGCCTCGCGCACTTTCCAGGCCACTCCCCGATACAGGGCGCCCGTGTCCAGATACAGGTAGCCCAACCGCGCTGCCAGCAGCTTGGCCACCGTGCTCTTGCCGGCTCCGGCCGGACCATCGAGGGTCACGATCAGCCGCGGCTGCGTCGTTGGCGCATCCGACGCGGCTTCGGATCGGGCCTGCATGGTGGACCGAGTCATGATAATGTCGTTAACTCCGCGAGCTTGCGCTCGAATCCCGGGAACGACGTTTCAATGCAGGCTGTGTCGTCGATCCGCGACGGGGCATCGGCAACCAACCCGGCCACTGCCATGGACATGGCGACGCGGTGATCCCCGTGGCTGTGGCAGGAGGCTCCTGTGAACAGTCGTCCCGCCGCCCCTTCGATGACCATCCCGTCTTGTGTCTCGGTGATCGTCGCGCCCATTTTGCGCAGCTCGGACGCCATCGTGGCAATACGATCGCTTTCCTTCACCCGCAACTCGCCCGCCCCGCTGATCACCGTCCGGCCCTTCGCATAGGCGGCCGCCACGCAGAGCACGGGAAACTCGTCGATGGTTTGCGGAATCTGCGCTTCTCCGATCGTCACGCCGCGCAAGACCGAAGCCCGCACCCGCAGGTCGGCAATCGGCTCCCCCGCCTCTTCTCTCGGGTTGAGCACCTGAATGTCTGCCCCCATCTCGTTCAAGATCGTCAGCAGGCCAATGCGGGTGGGGTTGACGCCCACACCGCTGATCGTCACGTCGGATCCTGGCACGAGCGACGCACCCACCAGGAAAAACGCGGCAGCCGAAAAATCTCCCGCCACGGGTAACTCTTTGACCCCTTGCCAACCCGTGGCCGGCCGCCCATCGAGCACCAGAGCCTGTCCCTGCTCTCTGATCGAAATCCCGAAAAATCTGAACAGGCGCTCCGTATGGTCCCGTGACCGCCTCGGCTCCGTAATGCTGGTCTGCCCTTCGGCGAACAGCCCGGCCAGGAGCAACGACGACTTCACTTGCGCGCTGGCCACCGGCGATTGATAGGCCATCCCTGTGAGCCGGCTGCCGGTAATCGCCAGGGGGGCCAACTCGCCGCCCTTGCGGCCGGCGATCGTCGCGCCCATGGCACGCAGCGGCTTGACCACCCGCCCCATCGGGCGCCGGCGGATGGACTCGTCGCCGGTCAGGACCGTGAAGAAGTCTTGTCCGGCCAGGAGGCCGGCCAGCAACCGGATGCCCGTGCCGGAGTTCCCGCAATCAATCGGCTGGGACGGCTCGGAGAGGCCCCACAGGCCCTTGCCGGACACCAGCAGCCGATCCGGCTGTTCCTGGATGGGAATGCCCATCCCTTGCAGTGCCCGCATCGTATTCAGACAGTCTTCACCGCGACAGTACTTGGTGATCAGGCTGTTCCCCTCCGCCAACGCACTCAGGATCAGCGCTCGGTGCGTGATGGACTTGTCGCCCGGCACCGTCAGTGTGCCGCGCAAGGCCCCCCCCGGTTTGACGGTCAACGAGGTCATGATTTGTTCAGCCGTTCCCGCACGTCTTTGGCCCGCGTCAATTCTTTTTCGATGCCCGGCCCGTCGCCCGCCTGGATGAGCCGCTTGAGTTCCTGAAGATGACGGATATAGATATCGAGCTGAGCCACTACGTTGTCCCGGTTCCACAGGAAAATGTCCCGCCACATCTCCGGCGAACTGGCGGCGATGCGGGTCGTATCGCGCAATCCGCCTCCCGCATAGGCCAGCAAATCCAGTTCCGGCGTCTGGCGCTCCTTGACCTCAGTCAGGGCATTGATCAAGGCGAAGGCCGCCGCATGGGGCAAATGGCTGACGGCACCCAGGACACGATCGTGCAAAAACGGATCCATCGAAAGCACGACGGCCCCCGCCTCCGTCCAGACTTCCCGGACCGTGGACAGCGCGTGCGCATCGGTGTGTTCGGTCGGCGTCAAAATACAGCGGGCACCCTTGAAGAGATCCACGGAACCGGCGGCCACGCCGGTCTTCTCTTTCCCGGCGATCGGATGGCCGCCCACGAAGCAGGCCCGTTCCGGCATCAGGCCTTCTGCTTGCGCGACCAGAGGCCCCTTCACACTGCCGACATCCGTGACGATCGCCCCCTTCGCCAGACACCCGGCCCAGTCCTTGAGGTGCCGCTCGTAGGTATCCACCGGCGTCGCCAAGACCACCAGATCTGCCCCGGCAACTCCCTCCTTGGCGTCCGCCACGTACCGATCGATCGCGCCCAGTTCCACGGCGGCTTTGAGGTTCTCCACGCGCCGTCCGATGCCCACCACCTGATCGGCCATCGCCCGCCGTCTGAGGATCATCCCCAGCGAGCCGCCGATCAGACCGACGCCGACGATTGCCACTTGCTTGAAATGCACGGCCATAGACGAATTATGAATGATGCGCGATGAATGATGAATGCACGATGAGATCACTCATGGCAAGGGCCGGACTATTCATCATTCTGCATTGATCATTCAACATTGTGTTTCAAATCTCCCGACCGACCGCCGCCGCGATCTTCCTAAGATCTTGCATCAACTCCTTGAACTTGCTCGGCTTGATGGATTCTTCCCCGTCGCAGAGGGCGCACTCGGGGTTGGAATGGACCTCGATCAACAGGCCGTCCGCGCCGGCGGCGATGGCGGCTTTGGACATCGGCGCCACCAAATTCCACTTGCCCGTGGCATGACTGGGGTCCACGATGACGGGCAGATGGGACAGTTCCTTGAGCGTCGGCACCGCGGCCAGGTCCAGGGTGTTGCGGTACTGGGTTTCGAAGGTGCGAATGCCCCGCTCGCAGAGCATCACGTTGCGGTTCCCGCGGGACATGATGTACTCGGCGGAGAGGAGAAACTCCTTGATCGTGGCCGAGAGCCCCCGTTTCAGCAACACCGGCTTGTCGTAGGCGCCGACTTCCTTGAGCAGTTCGAAGTTTTGCATGTTGCGGGCGCCGATCTGGATGATATCCGCCTTCTGCAAAAACAGCTCGATGTCGCGGGTGTCCAGAATTTCGCTCACCACCGGCATGCCGGTCTGCTTCTTGGCCTCGATCAGGTAGTCCAGCCCCTCCCGTCCCACGCCCTGGAAGGAATAGGGCGACGTCCGCGGCTTGTAGGCCCCGCCCCGCAGGATGCTGCCCCCTGCGGCCTTCACCTCATGGGCAATGCCGACGGTCAGTTCAAGCTTCTCGACCGCGCAGGGGCCGGCCATGATGACCACTTTCTGACCTCCGACCTTGACGCCATTCACATCGATGACCGTGTTGTCCTTCTTGAACTCGCGGCTGACAAGCTTCCACGGGGCCAGGATGGGCGTGACGCTTTCCACGCCGGGGAACGCGGTGATCGGCTGGTTCTGGAGGATGCGATCGTCGCCGATGACGCCGATGATCGTCCGCTCCTCTCCCTGCGTCATGTGCGACTTCAGGCCCAGCTCACGCAACCGGTCCAGCAAGTGATCGATCTGGGGTTCGGTGGCTTCGGGTTTCAGCACAATAATCATGACAACCTCGTGCTTCTGAAATAACTGGGCTCGCTTACTTTAGGTCCCCATAATCTTCTTGAGGGCGGCCAGAAACCGTCGGTTTTCCTCGGGGAGGCCGATCGTGACGCGTAGCATCCGCCCTTCGATATGGCGGACGATGACACCCTCGCGCAGAAGGGCTTGAAACACCTCCCGGCCGTCGCGGCCGACGTCGAAATAGAGGAAATTCGCCTGGCTCGGCAGCGGCTGGAAACCCAGCGCGGCAAGCCCGGCCCGAACGACAACCATCTCCGACTGATTCAGCGCACGGCTCTGCGCCACATGCTCCTCGTCGGCCAAGGCCGCCAAGGCCGCCCGTTGGGCCAGACTGTTGGCGTTGAACGGAGGACGGAGGCGATTCAGGTAGCCTGCGATCTCGCCCGTCGTCAGGCCATAGCCGATGCGCAGACCGGCCAGGCCGTAAATCTTGGAGAAGGTGCGCAGCACGATCGCGTTCCGGCCCTGCTTTACATAAGCGAGGCTGTCCGGAAACTCGCGGCTCTGCACATACTCGTAATAGGCCTCGTCGAACACCACGATCACCGACTCCGGCACGCGCGCCATCAGCCGGCTCACCTCGTCCGCGGTTACCATGGTTCCGGTGGGATTGTTGGGATTGCACAGGAACAGGAGCCTGGTTCTCGGCGTGACGGCCTCCACCATGGCCGCCAGGTCATGGTGGCCCTCCTGCATGGGGACGATGACGGGCTTCCCATGCGCGGCGGTCACTTCCATCTTGTAAATCACGAAAGTCTGGTCGGCCATGACCGCTTCGTCGCCGGGCGACAGGAACGTCCGAGCCAGAAAACCGATGATCTCGTCCGACCCGTTGCCCAGAATGACCTGCTCCGGCTGAACCTTCCAGCGGTCCGCCAGGGCCACGCGCAGCTTGTGGGCGCCCCCGTCGGGATACCGATGCAACGTGCCCGTGACCTCGGCAAGCACGGCGAGGGCCCTGGGCGAAGGGCCGAGCGGGTTCTCGTTGGACGCCAGCTTGACGGCTTTGGGAATCCCCAGTTCACGTTCCAGTTCTTCGACCGGCTTCCCCGGAACGTAGGGCGTCAGCGACGCGATGTCGGGATGGACTTTAAGCGACATAGGGTTAGTTATGGGCCGGGTACGATCCTAGAATCTTCATGAACAGGCACCGGCTCTTGATCTCTTCCAACGCCTTCTTCACCGGCTCCTCTTCGACATGCCCCTCGACATCCACGAAAAAGATATACTCCCAGGCCTTGCGACGGGACGGCCGGGACTCAATTTTGGTCATGTTGAGGCCGTGTGAGGCGAAGGGCCGCAGCAGATCGTAGAGCGCGCCGACCTTGTCCTTGACCGAGATCATGACCGAGGTTTTGTCCTTGCCGGTCCGCTCCGGCGCCTTCTTCGAGAGGACCAAAAAGCGGGTGAAGTTGTGGACATTGTCCTCGATCCTGGCCTTGATGATCTTCAAGCCGTAGATTTGCGCCGCCAATTCCGAGGCAATGGCCGCCGCAGTTGGGTCGGTGGCGCAGATTTCGGCGGCCCGGGCCGTGCTGGTCACTTCCGAGACCGGCACCTGCGGGAGGTTGGTTTCCAGCCAGTGACGGCACTGGGCGATCGGCTGCGGGTGCGAATAGATTTTCGTGATGTCTTCGAGGCGCCCGGTTTTCGAGAGCAAGTTGTGGGACACTTCCAGGAGCACCTCGCCATAGATCAGCAAGGTGGAATCGACGAACATGTCGAGGGTGTAGTTGACGACGCCCTCGGTCGAGTTTTCGATCGGCACCACCCCGAAGTTGGCTCGCCCCCGTTCCACTTCGTCGAATACATCCTTGATGCTGTTGACCGGGACATACTGGGCCGAAGCCCCGAATTTCTTGATGCAGGCCAGATGCGTAAACGTAGCAGCCGGTCCGAAGTAGGCGACCTTCTGAGGCCCTTCCAGCGATAGGGAGGCGGACATAATTTCCCGGTAGACGGGGCGGATCGCATCGTTGGGGAACGGGCCCTGATTTTGGGCCATGAGGCGATTCACAATTTCCGCTTCCCGACCGGGCGTATGCAGGTTCGCGTTGCTGTCCGATTCCTTTTTCAGTTTGCCGATTTCGATGACGGACTTGGACCGCTCGTTGAGCAGGCACAGGATCTCGTCGTCGATCCGATCGATCTCCTTCCGGAACTGCTGGATGTCCTGCCGGTTTGCCATAGATTACTCAGCCGGACGCAGCCTATTCCTGCCTGCGGCCAGACAGGAAATGGTACAGGAAGCAACCTGGCTTTGCAAGATTTATCAATGGGATTCGAATGGTTGGGGGAGCCGCCGGCTCTCAGCATTCAACTTTCAGCTCGGAGCCGCTTCGCAGAGGATTCTGACTGTGCACGCTGATGACTGATGGCTTCTTGGCTACGTCAGTAAATCTTTCGTCTTTCCAAAGTGTTCGAACGTAAGCCTGGTGGCCTGGCGGCCGCGTGCGGTCCGCTCCAAGTAGCCGGATTGAATGAGGAAGGGCTCGTAGACGTCTTCTAATGTGCCTTTCTCCTCGTTAACGGCCGCCGCCAGGGATTCGACCCCGACCGGCCCTCCACCAAACTTCTCGAGAATCGTCAGGAGAATCTTGCGATCCATGTCGTCGAACCCTGCTTGGTCCACACCCAGCCAAGCCAAAGCGTCGCAGGCCACTTGGCGGGTGATACGGCCCTCCGCTTTGATCTGCGCAAAGTCGCGAACGCGCTTGATCAAGCGGTTGACAATGCGCGGGGTGCCCCGCGCGCGACCGGCAATCTCAGCGGCTCCTTCAGGGACGATCGGAATGCCCAGGAGGCCGGCCGAGCGGGTGACGATGGTCTGCAGATCGGCCGGCGCGTAGAAATCCAGGCGGTTCACCAACCCGAAGCGTTCCCGCAGGGGCGAGGTCAAGGCTCCGGCCCTGGTCGTCGCCCCGATCAAGGTGAAGCGCGGCAGGTCCAGCTTGATCGTGCGCGTCGAGGGGCCCTGCCCAACAACCAGGTCGAGCTGGTAATCCTCCATGGCCGGATAGAGCGCCTCCTCGACGGAGGCCGGCAACCGGTGGATTTCGTCGATGAAAAGAACATCGCGCTCCTGCAGGTTCGTGAGGATCGCCGCCAGGTCTCCCGCATGGGCCAGGACCAACCCCGAGGTCGAGCGGATTGCCGCCCCCATTTCCCGCGCGATGATATGGGCGATCGTGGTCTTGCCCAACCCGGGCGGCCCGTAAAAAATCGCATGGTCGAGGGCCTCCCCCCTGCGCTTTGCGGCTTCGATGCAAATGCGCAGCGACTCCTTCATCCGTTCCTGCCCGACATATTCCTCGAGCGTCTGGGGACGGAGCGTGGCTTCCAGCCCCCGTTCATCCTCCGTCATCTGACTGGTCACAATCCGGTCGGTCACCCCGGTACCTCATGGTTCGTCATCCAAGGACGGAACGGCCCGTTCACTTGCTCTCCTTCGCCGCATCTTTCGGAGCGGGCACGTACTTCGGCGGGGACGGCATCGCCCCCTGACCCGGCGTCGGCATCGTTCCGGCGCAATTTGGCGGACAGAACCGGCCCCCCTGAGTCGGGTCGGGCAGATGGTCCTCGAACTTCTCGAGCTGGCACTGACTCATGCGTCCCCCCTCCTCGCTCCCGCAGCGGGCCGGCACCGACGAGTAGCCCACTTGGCGATAGCCCTCGGGACAAGACCCGCAGACCGCCAGGAGATTCATCGCGCCGATGGGCACACATTCCACCAGGACCGGATCGCCGTCTTTGCAGATCTCCGGCGCCTTGGTGACCCCCGTTTTGGCATAGCCAGATGGGCACGTTCCGCAGGTCATCCTGATGCTCTTGGGCGCTTCGTCCTCGGCTGAAGCGGCACAGGGGAGCACGACCCAGGCCAGGACCAGCAGCAGCCGTCCGCCTACGGCCAGGACCTTCGACCCAATGCCCTGTTGGCCCTGTCGCATGGACTATCCCTTCGCCAGGTCCTTCAAGACCTCTCGAATGACTTCTTTCAACGTGCCTGCCGACGACGACCTGGCCGCCACGCCTTTGAGCGTCTGCTTGACCTCGGCGGGCTTGTACCCCAAGTTAACCAGCGCGGACAAGGCGTCCTCCTGGAGCTGATTCAAGGGTTCTGCGGCGGGTTCCGGAAAGGCCGCGGATCCGGGAGCCAGCCGTTCGACCTTGTCCTTGATCTCCAACGCGATTCGCGCTGCGGTTTTCTTTCCGACGCCGGGCACCGTGGCCAGCTTGTCGACGTCGCCGGCTCTCACCGCCGCAATCAGGTCGGCCACGCTCAGGGCGGACAGCACGCTCAGGGCCAGCTTCGGGCCGATGCCGGAAATGCCCGTGAGCAGGATGAAGGACTCCTTTTCCAAGAGGGTCAGGAAGCCGAAGAGCTGGATCGCATCCTCCCGCACATGGGTATGCACGCTGAGCGACGCAAGCTCGTTCAGCTCCGGCAGGGAATAAAAGGTGCTGAGGGGGATGAGAACTTCGTACCCGACGCCGTGGACATCGAGCGTAATGTGGGAAGGAGCCTTGAAGGCCAGCCGGCCGGTCAGTGAGGCGATCATTGTCGAGGCAACACGGAGTGATGAATGCGAAGCGCTGAATGAAGGGCGAACGGCTGTCGCTCAGCGTTCATCTTCAGCTTTCATCGTTCGTTAACCTGCTGCCGCCACCTTCTCCATGATCTCGTCCGGAATGTCGAAGTTCGCATGGACTTTCTGGACATCGTCATGCTCGTCCAGGATCTCCATCAGCTTGAGCATCTGCTCGGCCGCCTTCTCTTGGAGCTTCACATAATTCTGCGGCACGAAGGTCACTTCCGCCAGAGAGGATTCGATCTTCGCGTCGGTCAAGGCCTTCTTGACCGTCTCGAAGTCATGGGGTTCGGTGATCACCTCGAAGGTCTTCTCGTCCACCTTTACGTCCTCGGCCCCGGCGTCCAGAGCCAGGGACAGGAGCTTGTCCTCATCCACCTTGCCCTTTTCCACCACGATTAACCCCTTCTTCTGGAATTGCCAGGAGACGGCGCCGGCCTCGGCCATGTTGCCGCTGTTCTTTGTGAGCAGGTTCCGGATTTCCGCGACAGTGCGATTGCGGTTGTCGCTGGTGATTTCGAGCAGCACCGCCGTGCCCCCCGGCCCGTATCCTTCCAACGTGAACTCTTCATAGGTAACGCCGGGCAGTTCGCCCGTGCCGCGCTGGATGGCTTTCTTCAGCGTGTCGCCGGGCATGTTGGCATCTTTGGCCTTGGCGATGGCCAGGCGCAGACGCGGGTTCCCATCCGGATCGCCGCCTGCCCGGGCCGCAATCGTGATCTCGCGGATGATGCGGGTAAAGATTTTGCCGCGTTTGGCGTCTACCGAAGCTTTGTGCCGCTTCGTGGTGGCCCAGTGACTATGGCCGCCCATGATTCAGTCCCCCCAAATCTCAACAATCATCTGTATTTACGCGGTCGTTCTAACATACCCACGAGAGCAGAGTCAACGCCGAACCAGCCGCCGGCAGGTCACCGATCTGTTTAGGAAGCGTCGCGCGGCAGGTCATATTCTTTGGCAGTCGCCACTGCGTCTACGACGCTCCAGGCCGCCAGGGCCAGGAATGGGAAGGCGCGGAGCAAGATAGCCCCGCTGTTCGGAAGCGACGTTCCGGTCAGCGCCCCTTGCAGCAAACTCAGCATGCCTTCGGAGACCCCAAGCCCGGCATCGATGACCAGGGCGCCGACGAGAAACCCCGCACCCTTTCCCCACTTCCGGCAATAGAATTGCCCGAGCCCCGGCATCAGGCCGGACAGGACGCCCGCCACAGTCGGATTTTTTGACGGCTTGGCGTCCATCGGTTCCGCTCCAAAATGAGAAGGGCCCATCCCCAGGATGAGCCCTTGCCGCACGACGCAATCCGAAGGGACCGCTACATGAACTTCATGAACTTGTCTTTGGCCTCGTCCATCACCTGCGCCGTGATCGTGGTGGCGCCGCGCTCCTTCGCCAGCCGCTCGATCTCGCGGCGGGCCATGGGGCGGATGAAGTCCGGGATGTTTTCCAGCCGCTTCTCCGCATCGGCCGACCAGGTGACGCCGTTGGAGTCGTTCTTGGAATCGTCCATCACTTGCAACGTGATGGTGGTCAGGCCATTCTTGCGGGCATAGGCCTCGATACTGCTCTGCACCATCGGTTTGACGAAGGAGGGGAGCCGGTCCAGTTTCTCTTTCGCATCCGGGGTCCAGGCAAAGTCCGACGTGCCTGGCTGGCTGGACGTCAACCCCATCTGCGCCACCATGGCGGAGAAGGGACAGCCGCCCGCCTTCTCGCCTTCTTTCGCCGGAGTCTCGGCGCTCGCCGTGGCGCCCGCCGCAGGCGCGGCCGGCTTGCCGGCCTGAATCTTTTCGTTCAGGTAGGCGGCCATCTGGCCGGAGCCGGCGAGAGCTTCGTCTTTGAGCGTACCCCGCGTCATTTCAAACGGCTGGGCCGCTTCGGTGCGGCCGCCCAGCTTGACGCCGAGCGAACTGACCATCTGAGTTTCGCCCGGGTTCGTCACCATCGAGAACTTGGCGCTGCAGGAGGGGCAGGCGAAAAAGACGCCCAGCGAACCTTCCGCCGGTTTTTCCACCTTCTCGAAGGTCATGTAGGTTTCACAATTCAAACAGACGAATTTCATATGGAACTCCTTGGGGAAGTCGTCAGTATTCAGTTCTCGGCCTACTGAAGACTGATCGCTGAGAACTGTCTACAACTTTTCCGCCAACACCTTCTTATAGTCCAGCATCGCCTGGACCCGCTCCGCGATCTCCTGATAGCGCTGGATGGTCGGGTACGTGGCGTCCAACAGTGGCAGGCCCTTGTCGAAGGTCCGCGCCAGCGTCCGATCGAAGGGGACGCGGCCCAGCAAAGGCACGTTCAACGCGTCGCACATGGCGTCCGTGTCCCCCTCGAACAGTTCGTGCTCGACGCCGCAGGAAGGGCACCGGAACCGGCTCATATTCTCCACCATGCCCAGCACGTGGATCCCCATGTCCCTGGCATAGGTCACCGATTTCTGCACGACGTCGGAGGCGACCTCGGAGGGCGTCGTCACGACGATCGCCCCGGCCAGGTCCGGGATGAACCCGGCGATGACCGGCGGCTTGTCCGCCGCGGCCCCGGGCGGCAGGTCGGTCAGCAGGTAGTCCAACTCGCCCCATATCACGTCCGCCAGGAACTCGCGGATCACGTTCATTTCCATCAGCCCGAGCCAGACCGGGCTCAGGTCCATCGGCCCTTTCCAGCGCACGGGCGACGCAGCGCCCAGAAAGAAGTCCATGGACGCGACCTTGACCCCCAATGGGCCGACCGGCGGAATGGCCCCCTCCGGCGTAATGGTGAGCGCCTGCCCATGCATGCCCAGCATGCGCGGCACGCAAGGCCCGTTCAGGTCCACGTCCAGCAGCCCCACTTTATGCCCCAGGCGGGCCAGCGCCAGAGCCAGGTTCACCGTGGTCATGCTCTTGCCGACGCCGCCCTTGCCGCTCATGACCACCAGCTTGTGCCGGATGCCGGCCATGCGGGCCTGTACCTGCTTCATCTGCGCGGTAATCTGCTGGACGACCTTGGCGTCGTCGCTGTACTGGAGCTTGCTGAGGATGGATTTCAGGTCTTTATCGGCCATGACGAACTCCAAAGAGACTGTCAGCCGTCAGCAACAGGCTACTCTTGATTGCTGAAGGCCGGGTGTCGATCGCTTCGTGGCATTGGCACGGTAACACAGGGGTTTCGAGGGAGTCAAACCGCTCAAATTGAATACTGAAACGTCGGCTTGCCCCCGATTGCCTGCGCCAGGACGCCTTTTTTCTTGAGTTCTTCGATGATCCGGCGCGCTGCCTCATCGAAGTCCTTCGGCCCGGCGAACTGGATATCCGTGTCGGGAGGCGACTCCTCGGCCGCCTTGCTCATATGCACGGTGATGACCGGAGCCGGATGCACCAAGGTACGGATCGCTTGGGCGGCTTGCGCATAGGCCGACCCGAAGGCTTTGGTGGTGGACACCACGATCAGCCCCGTGTCGATGAGCAGGCGGGCCACTTCGCCGTACCGGCGCGCCATCTCGTCCGTCCCGGCCTGGTCCGCTCCGGCCAGGTCCGCATCCAGGCCGCGCCGGAGGTTTTCCCCCTCCAACAGGTAGGCATGACGACCCTCGGCCACCAGCACCGACTCCAGCTTGCGGGCCAGGAAGGACTTGCCGGTCTGCGGCGCTCCCGTGAGGAGCACCACCGCCGCCCGATGTCCGTAATGCTGCGCCCGCTCTTCCGCCCCCACTTCTCCTTTGACCCAGGCGAAATCCCTCCGCCTGGCTTCATCGCGCAGAAACTCCTGTTCGTCATGCACCAAGTCGGTGATGATGCCCCCGCCGGCGATATCATACTCGTCCACGATCACGAACCGGCCGGTCGACTCGAAGGCATAGTACGGGTCGAACGCGATCGGGGATTTCGTCCGGAGCGTCAACTCCGCCACCTGGTTTCGCTCGACGACACTCCCCCCCTGCCGTTGGTCCAAATCCGCCGTGTCGACGATCCGGTTGATCGCCGCCACCTCGCAGTCCACCTCGTGGGTGGCCAGACGAAGCTGATACTTCCGGCCGCGCTCCAACGGGCGCCGGCCCAGCCAGAACAAGTTGACCCGGAAAGAGGTGGAGACGAGCGGGATGGACTCCTGGCGGGACGCGATCTCGCCGCGCTCGATGAAAATCTGCTCGTCCAGCGTGATTCCGACGGACTGTCCGGCTGTAGCCTCGGTCGGGGACGGTTCGACGTTGAAGGCCTCTACGGATTTAATGTTGGCCGACTTGTTGGACGGGGAGAAGACCAATCGGTCGCCGACCTTCAAGCGGCCGGCGGTCAAGCGGCCGGCGATGATCCGTCGCGCGTCGAACTTGTAGACGTCCTGGACCGGGAACCGGAGCGGTTGCTCGCGGCGGGCGGTTTCCTTGCGAAACGCCTCCAGCGTCTCAAGCACGGTCCGGCCCTGGTACCAGGCCATGTGGGTGCTGCGGGAGGCGATGTTGTCGCCGAGCTTCGCGCTCACCGGAATGACGCGCTCCGGCACCACCTTCAACTGGCCCAAGAAGTCCCGGTATTCCTTTTCGATGCCGTCGAACACGTCCTGGCGGTACCCGACCAGGTCCATCTTGTTCACTACCACCGCGACCTGCTTGACGCCCAGGAGCGACAACAGATACCCATGCTTTTTGGACTGCTCCTTCACGCCCTCCAGCGCGTCGATCAGCAGCAGGGCCGCCTCCGCGCGGGCGGCGCCGGAGATCATGTTCTTGAGAAACTCCTTGTGGCCCGGCGCGTCGATGATGATGTACTGGCGCCCCTTCCACGTGAAAAACGTGCGGGCCGTGTCGATCGTGATGCCCTGCTCCTGCTCCTCCAGGAATGCATCGAAGAGGAAGGCGTACTCGAACTCCTTGCCCTGCTGGCGGCAGATGGCCTGCACCTTCTCCAGCTTCCCATCGGGGAGCGAGCCGGTGTCGGCGTAGAGCCGCCCCAGCAGCGTGGACTTCCCATGGTCCACGTGCCCGACGATCACGATGTTCAGATTTTCCGTGGGTCTGGTTTGTACGGTCGCCATTACATATACCCGTCTTTCCTCAGCAGCTCCATCCCGCGCCCCTCATCCTGCGCCCGTCCGGACCGCTCGGCCACCGTGGTATGGCGCAGCTCTTCAATGATGGCATCCACGGTCTTGGCCGTGGATTTGATCGGGGTGGTGCAGGGGGCGCAGCCCAGGCTGCGATACCTCATGCCGTCGCCCTTGTCGAGATAGAGGTCGATAAAGGGGATGTTCTCGTACTTGATGTATTCCCAGATGTTGATCTCCGTCCAGTCCAGGAGCGGGTGAATCCGGATGTGGGTGCCCGGCGGGAACGCGGTCTTGAACTGATCCCAGAGCTCCGGCGGCTGATCCCTGAAATCCCAGTCGCCGTGCTTGTCGCGCGGCGAGAAGTATCGCTCCTTGGCCCTGGTGCCCTCTTCATCGGCCCGCACCCCCAAAATGATGCCCGTGTAGCCCTTCTGCTCGATCAGCTGCTTCAGCCCGTTGGTCTTGAGCGCCGTGCAGCAGGCAACCCGGCCCAACGTATGGTTCATGCCGCCCGCGAGGGCTTCCTTGTTCTGGCCGACGACCAGGTTCAACCGCCACTCACGGGCCAGCCGGTCCCGGTACTCGATCATCGCGGGAATCTTGTAGCTGGTATCCACATGGAGCAGCGGAAACGGCACATGGCCGAAGAAAGCCTTGCGCGCCAGCCACAAGAGGACGGTCGAGTCCTTCCCCATGGACCAGAGCATGGCCAGGTTGTCGAAATGCTTGTAGGCTTCGCGAAGAATGTAGACGCTTTGGTCTTCGAGCTGGCGGAGGTGCTTCATCTAAAACCTTTAAAACCTTCGGGTTGAACAGTCGTCAAGTCTGAAAGTCTTCAAGTCGAAATAAAAAGTGGAACCCATAGGTTGCGGCATTGGCTCCGATGACTTCACGACTTGATGAACTTTCGGACTTTCAGACATGAATAGGTTCCTTCACAATAGCAAGTTCGGCCAGCTTCCGCGCCGCCGCGCCGCTGTCCAGCGCCTGCTGCGCCAGCGGAACGCCGGCCGAAATGGATTGGACCTTGCCGGCGGCATAGAGCAACATGGCCGCGTTCAAGACCACCCAGTCCCGCTGCCCGCCGCGCACCTGGTTGTGCAGGATGCGCCGCAACAGGGTCGCCTCCTGGTCCAGCTGCCCAGGAGGAAACCCGGACATGGATTGAAAGCTCCCCGGCGAAAGACCGCAGTCCTTGGACGTCAGCGTCAAGGGCGCGATGCGCTCGTCCCGCACCTCGAGCACCCGGGTTGCCGAGGCGATGGACAATTCCGGCTCGCCTTCCGACCCGCGGATGATCAGCGCCCGCTTGCCGCCCAGCATGAGCAGCGCCTCGGCCGTCTTTTCGAAATAGGGGGGATGGCTCAGGCCGATCACCTGCGAGGCGGCCCGGGCCGGGTTCAGCATCTTGGCCACCGGATGGAACAGACTCCGCACCCCAAGTTCGCGCCGCAGATCCAGAAACCGGGCGACCGGCGGATGGTAGAGGGCGATATCCAGATAGACCAATCCTTTCGCCGTCAGTTCCTCGGCCGCTTGCTTGGGCGGCAGGTCGGTCGGCAAGCCGAGCTTGGCCAGAATTTCGACGGTCCCGGGCCGCTCCGGAATGCCTTCATGCCCGTGCATCAGAATCGCAGCCCCGGCGGCGGCGGCCACGATCGCCGCGCCCGCGGATACGTGAAAGGTGTCCTGTTTCCCCGCGTACGTCGGCAAATCCACCAGCGGCAGGTGGCGCGGCACCGGCAGGGGCGGGACATACTCCCGCGCTGCCGAGGTGAAGGCCGCCAGTTCTGTGATCGATTCCATCTTCACGCGCATGGCCAGGAGGAAGGCGCCGACCTGCGCCGGCGTGGTCTGTCCCTCGACGAGCATCCGCATCGCCTGCTTGGCCTCTTCCCAAGTCAGGTCCTTGGAAGCCTTCTGACCCTTGCCGATTTTGGCGATGAATTGCGAGAATTCCGTCATGCCTGATCCGTCCTCCGCGCCCGCGTTAAAACGTCAGCACCTGGTCCGCCGGCGCGACCGCTTCCTTCCAGAAGGCCTCGGCCTTCTGCACCTCGTCCAGTTCGGGCAGTAGCTGATCCACGGTGATCTCGAAGTACTCGATCGTCTCGCGGCAGATCGAGAGCTTCACGTCCCCCGCCTCTTTGACCTCACGCAACACGGCCGGCACATCGAGCCGTTTCCGCTCCCGCAGCAAGTCGCGCACCTTCGACTCGCGTCCCTTGTAGGCCTCCGAAAACGTCAACTGCTTCACTTTCTCGTGCGTCAATTTGGACGCCGCTTCGTCCCGAAACAACACGCTGACCTGCGCGCCGGACGCAGCGGCGATGCGGATCCATTCGCAGGCCTGCAACAGGTTGTTGTAGCTTCCCCCGGTCACGATCACGGCCAGCTTCTTCATCTCTGGAACCTCACTGCAAATGATGAATGCTGAATAATGAGTGATGAATGACGGTTCTGGTTGAATTCATCATTCAGCGTTCCGCATTCAGCACTATTTGTGGAGCCCACACTCGGTTTTCGCGAAGTTCTGCCACCGGCCGGATCGCGGATCGGCCCCGGGCATGACCGGAGCCGTGCAATGGGTGCAACCGATGCTGGGGTAGTTTTGGTCATGCAGCCGGTTATAGGGCACCTCGTAGACCTTGATGTAGGCCCAGACCTCCGCCACGCTCCAGCGGGCCAGCGGGTTGAACTTGACCAACTGAAATTTCTTGTCCCATTCCACCAGTCCCGCGTTCGCGCGGGTCGGCGCCTGATCGCGCCGGATGCCGGTGATCCAGGCCTCGTAGCCGCCCAACACCCGGGTCAGCGGTTCGACCTTGCGCAATTGGCAACATTGGTCCGGCTGCTTGGCCCAGAGCTCCGCTCCGTATTGAGCCGCCTGCTGCTCGGGCGTCAGCAGCGACTTCACCTGGATCACTTGCGCGGGACGCAATCCGTATTGGGCCGCGATTCGGTCCCGCACCTCGTGGGTTTCCGGAAACAGAAAGTCCGTATCCAGGTAGAAGAGGGGCGCGTTCGAGTCCAACCGGTGGATCATGTCCACCAACGCCACGTCTTCCGCCCCGAAGCTACAGGCCAACACGATATGCCCGCGATATCGCTCTAGAGCGTAGGCGAGCACCTCTTGCGGCTGCTTGGACTCGAAGGAGTCGCTCAGCGCCTTCAATTCCTCATCGGAGGGTCTGGTCCGGACTTCCGTCTTGTCGGTCACGATTGTCCCTAGCCCTCGACCTTTTCCACCAGCACTTTGAAGTGGGCGGCCGTCGGCTCCAACGGCTCTTCCAACAGAATCTTGTGTCCGTCGTTGCGCAAGCTCATGGGCACGTTTTTGATCGGCTCGCCCGCGTCCAGCCAGACCTCCAGCCGCTCGCCTGCCTCCATCATTTCCAGCTTCAACTTGGTCTTCACATAATTGAGCGGGCAGGCCACGCCGCGGAGATCGTAGACCGCCGCCTCCGGCCCGGCTGCAACGGGTTGGGAGGGAGGCTCGGCCTCCGCCGCCTGCATTGCGGATACCTCGGCCTCGCCGGCTTGCGCCAGCTTCAAATCCTTGCCGATCTGCTCGGTCGCCGCCCGGCACACTTCCACGAATCCCCGGGCGAAGGCAATCTTGGCCTGCGCGAATTCCGGGCTGCTGTCCTTCTGGCCCAAGTCACCCGCCTGCACCCCCAGGTTCTTGTACCGGGCCGGCACGATGCTGCGCTGGCCCAACCGCCGCTCGAACTCGGCAAAGGTTTCGGCATCCGTGGCCGGATCCAAGCCCTCGGTCACCAGCAAGGCCTTGGCCGCGGCCAGCACGGCCCGGTAGGATTTGTTGACCGAGACGGAATACTGGTGCTTCTCGGCCAGCAACTTGGCCTGATAAAGTTCCTGCTCCGCCTCGAGGATCCGATCGCCGATCATCTCCAAGGCGCCGCCGGCGCATTCGCCCGGCCCCAGATCCTCCAGGATGAACTCCTCTTCCCCTTCCCAGTCGTAATAAAAGGTCTGGTCCTCCTCGAACGCCGGCACGATCGTATAGGGAATCAGCTCTTCTTTCAGCGCAACCTTGCCAGCCCGCGTGATGAAGGAAGGGAGGCTCTCACCCTGGCGCCGGTCGCGGCGATAGACCGAGAGCAGATGCGTGATGGCGGCCGGCACGCTCTTGGCCGGCAATTTCACGGTCATCTGGCCGATCTTGGCCGTCCCGTTCACCTGCCCGCCCAGGTGCAACTCATAGTGAGGCGCCACATGGTCTCCCAGACGCTTGCCCACGCCATGCAAGCCGATCGTCGCGATGTGGTGTTGGGCACAGGAATTGTGGCAGCCGCTGATCTTGACGCTGACGTCCTTCAAATCCTCGGGCACACGGCCGGGCGGGAAGACTTCCGCCATGGCCCGCGCCAAACCCTTCGACGAGGTGATGCCCAGACCGCAGGTGTCGGTACCGGGGCAGGCGATGATGTCTTCAACCAACTCCGCGCCCGGATCGCCTAATCCCTGCGAAACCAGGTCTTCGTAGAGGGCCGCCAACCTCGCCTCCGGCACCCACCGCAATACCAGATTTTGATTGATCGTGGTCCGCAAGTTCCCGTTTGAATAGTCCTCCGCCAGATCCGTGACGAACTGCATCTGCCGGGCGGTGAGGTCGCCCATCTGGAGCTTGATTGCGGCCACCGCATAGCCCTGCTGCTTCTGGAGCACCACGTTGGTCCGTTTCCACATCTGATAGGGCGTTTCAGCGACCCCATGGCCGTTGCCCGGTGCTCCGTTGCCATTGCCATTGCCGTTTCCATTGCCCGCAGAGGAGGACGAGGTCGGCATGATGAGGGGCACCGGCTCGTCGGCATGCGCGAGCAGCTTGATGGGGCCGTGATCTGGCCTGGCGTGGCCCAGACTCACATAGGCCTCTTCCCAGCGCCGCTTGAACTCCTCGAAGCCCAGCTTGTCGATCACGAACTTCATCCGGGCCTTGTTGCGGTTCTTGCGGTTCCCCAGCGTATCGAAGACTTTGATGACCGCCTCGATCGTGGGGATCAATTCGTTCATCGGAACGAACTCGCGCAACAGCTGCGCGATGCGCGGGGCCGAGCCGAGCCCGCCCCCGACGACCATACGGAATCCGATGGTTCCGTCCTCGCGCCTGGCCGCCAGAAGTCCCACGTCGTGAATCGGCGTCAAGGCGCAGTCGTGCCGGCAGCCGGAGAAGGCGATTTTGAACTTCCGCGGCAGGCTCTGGTTGAGCGGGTTCCGCAAGAGATGGAACGCCACGGTTTTGGCATAGGGCGTGACGTCGAACACCTCGCCCTGGCAGACGCCGGCCAAGTGGCAGGCCGTCACGTTCCGCACTGTGTTGGCGCAGGCCTCCCTGGTCGTCAGCCCCACTTCGGCCAGTCCGCGCATCACCGTGCCGACATCCTTGAGTTCGACGAAGTGGAGCTGGATGTCCTGGCGGGTCGTGACGTGACCGACGCCGGTCCCGTACCGGTCGGCCAGTTCGGCCACCCGTCGCAGCTGATTGGCATTCAGTCCGCCGAAGGGGATCTTAATCCGTACCATTTGCACACCGGGCTGGCGCTGCCCGTAAATGCCATGTTGCAACCGGAAGGGCTTGAACAGGTCGTTGGACACATCTCCCGCCTGCAGCCGTTGGGCTTCGCCTTCGAAGGTTTCGATCTCTTCGAGAATGTCAGGCGGAATGGGGGCGGTCTGTATGGCCACCGGCTGCAGGGTCCGTGGAGTACTCATGAGAATTGCTCCATTTGAAAATTCGAGCATGAACGATTTGAAGTAGTCGTCGTCAATCGACCATCCCAACGATCGTCAATGATTCAAATGTGGTACATCAGGGTCCGTTCACGGTCAAGTTGCTGATGGCGTTCTGCCAGCTCGCGAAGCGTCACGGCACTCAACACGCCCAGTTCCGCCTGGCGGACCCGTTCCCAAACATCGGCCAAAAGCAAGTCCGGCCTCGATGGCCCCTTGATGTGACGCCCCGTCCCTCGATGGCCGCTCGGCGCCGAAAGGGTACCGTCCAACGCTTCCACGATGTCCGCCAGTGAAATTTCCTCCGGTAGTTTGCCCAAAAGATAGCCTCCCTGGGCACCGCGGAGGCTGTCCACCAGCCCTGCGTTCTTCATCGCGTTCAGGACCTGCTCAAGAAAACGGAGCGGAATAGCCTGACGCTTGGCAATCGTCTTTGCCTGGATGGGCGAGGTGCCGTCATTCAAGGCCAAATCCAGCGCTGCAAGCACTCCATATGTGGCCTTCAACGAGATTTTCATGGATTGTTATTCACGAGTATTCCGATAGGAAATGATATAGACGTACTTATACAACCCAATCACATGAAATGTCAAGTCGTTTTACCTCTCACATGGCTGGATTCCCCCTCGGACTCACCGCTATAGTTCAGAATATCTGTGCCATTTCCCATGCTACGGAGCATGGGCTCCTTCCCCAATTCTGGTGCCGAGGGCAGAGGGAACCGCACCCTCTTTCCATGTCAGCCACGAGCGATACAATATTCCAAATTCTTCAGCTCTGGGATAGCAAAAACCGGCAGGCATACCAATTTTTCGGCCCACTCCAGCTCCTGAGTAGGGGAGACAGCCAAAGAAATCCAGCCGAATTGCAAGAAGTGCAGACCATGACATCGTGGCACCACTGTTGCTTCTTCCCAACCGACTCGGCTGGACGAGTCGGTCCTACTTTATCCGTTGACTTGGCGGAATCCGGTGGAGGATAATCCCGCCTCTTCTTCTTGGTGCCTTCATGCCGACCCGAACAGCCGCCGTCAGCATTCTTTTGCTCACTGCCGATCCTGACCTCCAGGCCCAGATCAAGCGCGACTTCAAGGACACGGCGATTACGGTGGCCAAGGATCTGGCATCGTTGCCTCGGGCTTCGGCCAAACGTACGTTCGACGGCGTGATCATCGAAACCAAACGGAACCATCCCCAGGAGCTGGCGGAACTCTCCCGACATATCGATCCGGCCAGAACGGTTGTCGTCGCGGGATCGCGTGCAGTCCTCCGGCAGACCCACCGTATGTTTCACGCCCTCTCGAACGGCGCCGGTCCCTCGGCCAACCATGCCGATCCGAACTTTTCCCTCGAAGACTATATCAAGTCAAAATTGGGAGATTTTGTCAGGGGAATGAAGAACGGCTCCGCCCGTGATTTGCATCCGATTTTGATCAAGGCGGTGGAAGAACCTTTGATTACGCTCGTGCTGAGGGAAACTAACGGCAATCAGATGCAAGCCGCCGACCTGCTGGGCATGAACCGCAACACCCTCCGCAAGAAAATCACCGAGTTCCGGATCTCCGTCAAGCGGGAGCGAGCACGCCGGACGTAGAACCATCCGCCCCGAACAGGGCTGGCCCGATCGGGGGCGGACTGAATCCATTTGACGCCCCCTATCCAGGCGAAATTCTTGACAGTACCGCTTGGGCTATATTAGCATGGCCCCGAACGTTAGGCGCGTAGCTCAGGGGGAGAGCGCTACCTTGACACGGTAGAGGTCGACGGTTCAAGACCGTCCGCGCCTACCATTTCGCGGAACGAGGGCATCAGGTCGCCGGGGACGAGAACCCATTCGATTGCGGGAGACGGAGTCAGATGCGAGGTCGCGGGCAACAGAGAACCACGGGCGCAGTAACGTCCATGCGTTGAGGGTTTCTCCAAGCCGGTCCGGCCGCAGATGATTTCGGGATGCTTCCCGCAGGAACGAAGAGGTTCCGAGAGACGAGTCCCGCGGCAATCATGATGCCTTTTCTTATTTGAGCCCTATGCCCATCGGGACCCAACAGATTCAGATCACATTGACGGACGGGACCACCCGCCAGGTTCCGAGCGGCTGTACCGTCGCTGAAGCCCTGAGCGGAACAACCGGCCGTCTCAGCCCGGACATCCTGGCGGCGAAGGTTAACGGCACGCCCGTGGACCTGAGCAAGACCCTGACCGAACCAGCGACGGTGGAACCGATTACCTTCGCCACCCCGGAGGGTAAAGAAGTCTACCGGCACAGCAGCACCCATATCATGGCTCAGGCGGTCAAAGAGGTTTTTCCCTCGGCCCAAGTCACCATCGGCCCGGCCATCGAGGAGGGCTTTTACTACGACTTTGCCTTCGAACGGTCGTTCACTCCGGATGATCTGGCCAAGATCGAGGCCCGCACATTGGAGCTGATCAAGGCCAACCGCCCCTTCAAGCGGTTGGAGATGCGCCGCTGGGACGCAGTCAATTTCTTCAAACAGCGCGGCGAGTTGTATAAGGCTGAAATCCTCGAAAGCATCGAAGACGAGACCGTGTCCCTCTACGATCAGGGTGATTTCATCGACCTCTGCCGCGGACCGCACCTGCCGTCCACCGGACGGGTCGGGGCCTTCAAGCTGCTCTCCAGCGCCGGCGCCTACTGGCGGGGAGACGAGCGCAACCCGATGTTACAGCGGATTTACGGAACCTCCTTTCCGACCCAGGCGGAGCTGGATGCGCACCTCGCCAAGCTCGAAGAGATCAAGCGGCGGGACCACCGCAAGCTCGGCAAAGAGCTCGACTTGATCTCGCTGCAGGACGAGATCGGACCCGGCCTCGTCCTGTGGCATCCCAAGGGCGCCCTGGTCCGCCTGCTGATCGAGAATTTCTGGCGGGAGCAGCACATCAAGCAGGGCTATGAGCTGGTCTATTCGCCTCACGTCGCGCGGCTGGATCTCTGGAAAACCAGTGGACACGTGGACTACTACCGGGAAAACATGTTCGCCTCGATGAAGGTGGAGGCCAGCGAGTACCAGCTCAAGCCGATGAATTGCCCGTTCCACATCATGATCTACAAGGGCCACCTGCGCAGCTACCGGGACTTGCCGATCCGGTACGGCGAGTTGGGCACCGTATATCGGTATGAGCGAACCGGCGTGCTGCACGGCCTGTTGCGGGTCCGCGGCTTTACCCAGGACGACGCCCATCTGTTCTGCCGCCCGGACCAGATCGAATCCGAAGTCAGCCGGGTCCTGGACTTTACCTTCTTCGTGCTCCGAACGTTCGGCTTCTCGGAATTCGAAGTCTACGTCTCGACCAAGCCTGAAAAATCCGTCGGCGCGCCGGAAAACTGGGCGCTGGCAACCAGCGCCCTGGAAGCCGCCCTCAAGGGACGGGGCGTCGCCTACGAGATCGACCCGGGCGAGGGAGTCTTCTACGGCCCCAAGATCGACATCAAGATCAAGGACGTGCTCGGCCGGGCCTGGCAATGTTCCACGATCCAGATCGACTTCAACAATCCCGAACGGTTTGGATTGACCTACACGGGCGAGGATGGGAAGGCCCACCAGCCGATCATGATCCACCGGGCGCTGATGGGGTCCATCGAACGCTTCTTCGGCATTCTGGTGGAACACTACGCAGGAGCCTTTCCCACTTGGCTCGCGCCGGTCCAGGCGATGGTGCTGCCGATCAGCGAGCACCAGCATGACTATGCCGTGAAGGTCACGGAACAGTTGAAGGCGGCCGGGCTACGCGCCGACGTCGATCTGCGGAACGAAAAAGCCGGCTATAAAATTCGCGAAGCCGAGAAGGCGAAAATCCCCTACATGCTGGTCGTTGGCGCCCGCGAGCAGCAGGCTGAATCGGTGTCGATCCGCAAGCGCGGCGGCGAAGATAAGGGCAGCCAGCCGGTGCTGGCGGCCATTGACCTGATCAGGGCCGATCTGGCGCAGGCCCTGTCGTGACCATAACCCTTTTCCTGAGAGGTGTCGTATCGTCCCCAAGCTGCGTGTAAATCGGGAAATCCGAGTCCGGGAAGTGCGCGTGATCGGGCCTGAAGGCGAGCAATTGGGCATCCTGCCCACGCTCGATGCGCTCAAGAAGGCCCAGGAACTGGGCTACGATCTAGTCGAGGTGGCGCCCACGTCGGCGCCGCCGGTCTGCCGGATCATGGATCACGGAAAGTACAAGTACGAGCTCCAGAAAAAGGAGCACCAGAGCCGGAAGCATCAAAAATCCACGCAGGTCAAAGAGATCAAGCTTCGGCCCCGCACCGACAAGCATGATCTGGAGATCAAAATCCGGCAGGTCAAGGAGTTCCTGGCGGAAGGCAACAAGACCAAAGTCACGGTCACATTCCGGGGGCGCGAGATGGCGAACCAGGAAATGGGACGCACGATGATGAACAGCGTGATGCAGCAGTTGATGGAAAACGGGACGATCGAGTACGCGCCCAGGATGGAGGGGCGCAGTCTCATCATGATCGTCGCGCCCAAATAATCGGAGTCGGCCCGGTGCAGGACGAATCGACGCGAGAGAAACGTTGAAGGGAGAACGATGATGGCAGGCCAAAAATTAAAAACGCACAGCGGCGCCAGCAAACGCATTAGCAGAACCGGCAGCGGCAAGCTGCGGCGGCGCAAGGCCGGGAAGCGGCACATCCTGACCAGCAAGGCGCGCGACCGCAAGCGGAGACTCAAGGGCACGGCGCCCGTGGATCAGACCATGACCATGTCGGTGAACCGGTTGCTCCCGTATAACACATAGCTATCAGCCGTCGGCTGATGACTACGATTAAGGTAAGGAGAACAAGACATGCCACGCGTAAAAGGCGGTCCCAAGACCAGGCAGCGGAGAAAGAAGCGGCTGAAACTTGCCAAGGGCCAGTACGGAGCGAAGAGCCGGCTGTTCCGAAGCGCCACCGAATCGGTGGACAAAGGCCAGACGTACGCCTATGCCGAGCGGAAGAAGCGGAAGCGGAATTTCCGGCGCCTCTGGGTCACCCGGATCAGCGCCGCCGTGCGCCAACACGGATTGACATACAGCCGCTTCATCAATGCGTTGAAAAAAGCCAACGTGCTGCTGGACCGGAAGGTGTTGTCGGATATGGCCATCAAGGACCCGGCAGGATTCGACCAGCTGGCCGTCCTGGCCAAGCAGACCGCCTCGGCATAGCCCGCTCACAAGTCCGAAAGTCTGAAAGTCAGAAAGTCCGCCCCGTTTCAGGACTTGACGACTTTCAGACTTTATGACTTTTCGACAGTCCCCTCGGCCAGCCGATCCACTTCCAGTTCAAACACCACCGCCGGCATCGTCACCTGCCACTGCTCCAAGACCTCCGGATGCAGTTCGCCGATCAGGCCGATGGCGTGGCCGTGCAGCAGAATCCGGCCCGCCCGCCCGGGTAAGAACGAGGGGTGGGCCACCGGCTCCAGACTGTAGGGGCAATTCAAATAAAACAACAGCAGGTCCAAACTGGAATGGACTTCGGAAAAGTTCGCGCTGGCATGGGCGATCAGCGCGCCGAGCGCCATCCGGGTACGTGACCCGAGCTCCTCTGCCTGATCAGGCACCGCCACTTCCCCGACCTCAAAGAGCCGGTGCGGATAGAAGGATCGGGTGGACGCTGCTTCCACCCGCAGCAGGGACGGAACGATCCACTGCCGCAGGCAACTGAAGGTCTGGGACATCGCATTGTCCACTTCCACGATGCGGTCCCACTCGCTTCCGGTCAGCCGCATCCGCTCAATCAACTCCTGCCGCGAAGCCAGGATATTGGCCATGATTTCCTGGAAACCCAGCCCGATCATCAGATCGCGCATCCGGTCGGACAGCTGCTCCACGCGAGACAGACCGCCCACGGTGAACTGCGACGGCATCACCGGCTCGAACGATCCGTATCCGCGGCTGATCGCCACGTCTTCCACTACGTCGACCGCATGCATCAGGTCGTTCCGGTAGGGCGGCAGCTTCACCGTCAGCTTGTCCTTCGCCCCGCGGACCTCGCACCCGTACACCGACAGGGCCTCGCGAATCTGTTTCGGCTCCAACGGCACCCCCAGAGCTTCACGGATCACTTGGATGGCAATGGACCGTGGCTGGCCGAAATCCAGCGGCGTGGGCATGGATTTGCCCAGCGCCGTGGCATAGGGATAGGTCACCTGCACCGGCTCAATGGCCGCGCCCCGATCCGCCAGATTGACCGCCAGAATGTTCAAAGTCAGCACAACCATCAACAAATCGGTGCCGGTAACTTCGACAAAGAGATCCCGGTCGCCGATCCGCACTTCCCCGATCTCCCGGCTGTTAATGATGGGCGGGAGGGAGAGCACCTGCCCCTCGTCGTCCCGCAAGAGGGGCACCCGGTCATGGCCCGCGATCAACGCCCCGTACTCCAAACCTTTCGGGTGCACGGCCAGGATCTCGCGCAGCGACATCTTGTCGTCGAAGCCCAGGGGGGTGAACCGGGCATCGTCCTGCTTGACCAGGTCGTAGGTGACCGGAAAGACGATCTCCGGGAGGCGATAGAGCCCGATCGACACAGTGCTGCGCTTCCGCCCGAAAATGTCGGCCAGTTTTTCCTGCACCTGAATCAACTGCGCCAGGCCGGCCTCGGTCACCGCATACCCGCAGGCCGTGCAGGCCGCCACGTAAGGACGAATCTTCTCTAAGCCCGGCGCGACGAGCAGGCGCCGTTTTGCCTGTGGCTTGGCGCCGAAGAACGGATAGGCCGGCGCGGCACCTGTGAGCTTGATCCGAATCTGCCGGGCCACTCCTTCGGCGGACCAGAGATCGGGCCGGTTACTGTCCTGCAGTTCGACCCGCACCTCACCCGTTTCGTGGTCATGATCCTTGAGTTCGCCCTTGACCAGCGGGAGCCACGACTCCAGGCTCTCGGCGGTCAAGACGCCTCCTCCCGCCGTGGCTTCCCCGAGCGCGGCGGGACCGAGGAGCTGCTCGAAGTCTTTTAGATTGATGGAGATGGTCGGCATGAAAATACGCTTTCAGTGGTCGGCTGACAGCTCTTCAAAAATGTCCGCGCGTGGTCCGCAGCATGTCCAGATCGGTGGAGAACAGGTCGCGAATATCGTGGATACCCAGGGCCACCATGGCCATCCGGTCCAGCCCCAGCCCCCAGGCGATCACCGGCACCTCGACACCCAGCGGCAGCGTGACCTCCGGGCGAAACAACCCGGCCCCGCCCAGTTCCATCCAGCCCAGCTTGGGATGTCTGACATGAAGCTCGACGGACGGTTCGGTGAAAGGAAAGTACGCCGGCAGGAACCGGCTTTCCTTTGCCTGCGCCATTTCAACGGCAAACAAATTCAGCAGTCCCAGCAAGGTGCGAAAATTGATGTCCGGCCCCAGGACAATCCCTTCGACCTGAAAGAAATCGCAGGCGTGGGTCGCGTCCACCGCATCGTAGCGGAAGCAGCGGGCAATGGAAAAATACTTCCCCGGAACCGCAGGCCCGGATGCCAGCCGGTGCGCCGACACCGCCGTGCCCTGGCTTCGCAGCACCAGCCGCTTGGCCCGTTCGCGATCATAGTCATAGCCCCAGCCGGCGGATCCCGTGTCGCCGCCGTTCCGATGCGTCTCCGCCACACGTGAGAGGAAGGGCTCGGCGATCCCGCGCGCATGCGTGGGGTCTTTCACGAAATAGACATCGTGGATGGCCCGCGCCGGATGGAACTGCGGCATATATAACGTATCCATGTTCCAGAACTCGGTCTCGACCAGAGAGCCCCGCATTTCCTGGAACCCCATGCTGACCAGCTTGCGTTTGACCAGATCGAGAAACTCGCGGTAGGGATGCCGACGCCCAGCCGACAATCGCGGCGGCCGCAGGCTGATCGTATATTGCCGAAAACGTTTCGTCCGCCAGGACCCGTCCTTGAGCAGCTCCGGGGTGAGTTGCGAGACCTCGTCGCCCAGACCCTGGGTCGCAATCGTCTGCGCGGCTTCCTGCCCGGCCTGGGTCAATTGGTAGCGGCGCTCGACCCGGTCGTCGATCCGGAAGGGCTCGTTGGGATTGCCTCGCTTGACGGCGTAGTGCTCGATGACCCGGCGCAGAGGCTCCGGAAACGCGTGGAGCTCCCTGGGCGCGCCATGCAGATCCTTCAGCAAAGTACGCAAGGATTCGGACAAGGGGCTGGGCGCACCGGTGGCTTCCACGTGCCCACCCTGTACGATCCGAATCGCGCCTTCCTTCTTCAGACTCCCGACGGCCCCGCTCATTTCGCTGGGCTCCAATCCTTCGCGGGCCTGGAGGTCCTGGATGGTCATGCGCTTGCCGGTCTGCTTGGCGTCCCGGACCACCGACAGAATGCGTTCGATGGGGGCATATTTCTCGAAGTACCGTTCGCCCACCTTGCTCAATGACACGATCGGCGTGACGACTTCGGATTCCACCCGGAGCAACGCTTTCGCCAGCAGCCACTCTACGGCCATGCTGAGTTGGGAGGGCTCCAGGCCGGCGGCATGCCCGATATCTTCCTGGCGAAGAGGGCCAGGCTGGTGCGTCTGATGCTGGCCGAGTACGGTCAGCACCTTGACCTCAAGGGGATGGAGGCTGCCGATTTGAGAGGGAGTGTCCACCGGGTTGTCCAATCACGGCCGACGCGCCGGCCCGCCGGCCGGCGCCACGCCGGATGCAGGCGCCGTACGGTGCGAGGCCCGACGCAACGCGCCGATCACCGCGCCATAGTCCGCGCTGCAGAATATGGCCGAGCCGGAAACCAGGACGTCGGCTCCGGCCTCGATGATGCGCCCGGCGTTGTCGACCTTGACGCCGCCGTCCACCTCCAGCAAGGCGCCGCTGCCGGTCTGGTCGATGAGCTGCCGGGCTCTCGTAATTTTGTCCAGGACCGACGGGATGAACTGTTGCCCGCCGAACCCAGGATTGACCGACATGATCAACAGGAGGTCGGCCTCGCCGAGAATTTCCTCCACCGTCGCCAGCGAGGTCGCCGGATTCAGAGTCACCCCGGCCTTGACGCCCCGCTCCTTGATGGCCTGGACCGTGCGATGGAGATGCGGACAGGCCTCCACGTGGACCGTCAGGTAGGTCGCGCCGGCCTGCGCAAACTCGGCAATGAAGGCATCGGGGTTCGTCATCATCAGATGCACGTCCAGCGGAAGCTTCGTCACCTTGCGCAAGGCCTCGACGATCGGCGGCCCGACCGTCAGGTTGGGGACGAAGTGGCCATCCATGACGTCCACATGCAGCCAATCGGCGCCGGCCGCCTCCACACGGGCCACTTCCTCGGCCAAACGGGCAAAGTCCGCGGAGAGAATGGACGGAGCGATCCGCAGGGAAGGTCGTGCCATCAGGCACCAGCCTTTCGGAGCCGGGCGGCAAAGAATCCATCCATCGAGAACCGATTCACCGCCGTCGACAAGTCGCCTTGTTGGGTCATCAACTCCAAGCCGCTTGCCGGCAGGACAGCCGCAACCGACTCCCTGCGGAACTCCGCGTGCTTGCTCAGGAATTGATGGATCACGTCGAGAGTCTCCTCCGGCTCTGTGGAGCAGGTACTATAGACCAAGCAACCGCCGGGCCGCAAGAGACGGCACGCCGATTCCAGAAGCAGCAGCTGCCGCTTCTGGTGGGCAGGAAGCATCTCGGCATGCTTCTGCCACTTTCCCTCCGGATGACGTCGCAAGACGCCCAGCCCGCTGCAGGGAGCATCCAGCAAGATACGATCGAACGGCCGAGCGGCCGTCGGGTTTCCACGCGTCACATCTCCTGGAAGCGGGATGACGATCCGGACCCCGAGCCTTGCACAATTCTCCTGAAGCCGCCGCAATCGGTCCGGGCTTTGGTCCATAGCCACCACGTCGCCCCGATTCTCCATCAAAGCCGCCAGGGCCGTGGCCTTTCCTCCCGGCGCGGCACAGGCATCCAGAATCCGCTCACCAGGCTGCGGGGCCAGCAGTCCGGTCACCAACTGGGCCGCCTCGTCCTCGACGTAGAACAGCCCCTCGCCGAACTGGGGAATGTCGGTAATCGGCCCGCACTTATCCAGCACCAGGCCAAGCGGGCTGACCGACGTCGGGGCAACCTGGTAGCCGCTCAGCCGCAGGGCGTCGGCCAAGGCCTCGCGGGTGGTTCGCAGGCTGTTGACCCTGATCGTCAACGGCGGAATCGTCAGGGTGGCTTGGCAAAGTTGCTCCGCTTGGGCCAGGCCGAAGCGTGCCGCCCATCGCTCGGCGAGCCAGGCGGGACACGCATAGCGAACGGAGAGAAACGTTGCGGGCTCCTTGTCGTAATCGGGCCAAGCTGGGGCCGGCTCCCGGATCAAACTGCGGAGCACCGCGTTGGCAAAACCGGCCCATCGCGTTCCTATTCCAGGCTGGGCTTTGACGAGAGCTACTGATTCGTTGACCGCGGCGGACTGAGGAATCCGGTCGAGATAGAGCAGTTGGTAGGCCGCCAGGCGCAGGGCCGCTTGCACAGGATGGGGCAGGCGCCGGATCGGTCGGTCCGCCACGTGATCAAGCCGCCAGTCGAGGGTCAGGCGATGCCGGAGCACCCCATAGACCAGTTCCACCGCGAGCGCCCGGTCGCGGGTATCCAGCGAGGCTCGGCTCACGCTCTGGTCGAGCGCATCGTCGGCATAGACGCGCGCGCGGTCGACGGCCAGCAGCGTTTCCAACGCCGCCGCTCTCGCCCCTTTCATCGGTTTCATGAGGGCACAGTCGGTGGAGGAGATCCGAACCGGAGGCCCGGCTCAAGCGCATGACCGGCCAGGTATTGGGCCACGGACATCCGCCGGCTGTTGGCCGGCTGAACCTCCGTGACGCGCAACAGCCCCATGCCGGTTTGCACGAGCAGCGCATCTTTTCCGACGGCCACGATGTCGCCGGGAACGGACGACGGGCCGGCCCCTGAGGCAGCCGGCGCAACGGCCTCGGCCTTCCAGAGACTCCAGCGATCCTGATCAAGATACGTATAGGCACCGGGCCAGGGCGACAACCCGCGCACCCGGTTGGCCATCGCAGCGGCCGGCAAGGTCCAGTCGAGCAATCCATCCTCCTTCTTCAGCAACGGCGCCATCGAGGCCCGGCTGGAGTCCTGTAGACAGGGAGTCAGGTTTCCCGCTTTGAGGCGACGGAGGGTTTCAATCAGCAGTCGCCCCCCGACCGCCGCCAGCTTGACCGACAGGGAGCCGGCCGTGTCGTCCGGGGCAATGGGCACCGGCTCCTGCAGCAGAATCGCGCCCGTATCCATCCCCTCGTCCATCAACATGGTCGTGATCCCGGTTTCACGCTCCCCGTTGATGACGGCCCACTGGATCGGTCCGGCGCCGCGATACTTGGGCAGAAGCGACGCGTGGACATTGACGCAGCCTTTGGGGGGCAGATCGAGAATCATCTTGGGCAGAATGCGCCCGAACGCCGCCACCACAATCAGGTCCGGCTGCCAGGCCTTCAGCGCATCCAGAAAGACAGGGTCTTTCATTTTCAGCGGCTGCAGGATCGGAATCTGCGCGCGCTGGCCGACAAGCTTCACGGGAGACAGAGCCAGGGCCTGCCCTCGCCCCTTCGGGCGATCCGGCTGCGTCACCACCCCCACGACGTCGTCCGGCGAATGCAGCAGCGCGTCCAGCGACGGCACGGCGAACTCCGGCGTGCCCATGAAGACGATACGCATGGGGCTGTGTTAACACGCCATCGGCGCGAAATCAACGACCGGCCCTACCTTGACTTCGCTTCAACCGCTTTGTTAGTATCCGGCCGCGGGGTGGAGCAGCCTGGTAGCTCGTTGGGCTCATAACCCAAAGGTCAGAGGTTCAAATCCTCTCCCCGCAACCACCCTTCTCCCAATTCAATCAACAACTTCTCGCGGTCGGCTGGGTCTTCGGACGGACCCGCTAAGGGCTCACGAAAACAAAAAGCCTGAGGCAGAAGAATTCTTCTGCCTCAGGCTTTTTCGAAAACGTCACAGACCTGTCGCGATTCGTTCCTTTAGGCGATCGCGTCCACGATCGCATTCAAGGTTGGGCTTGGTCTCATCGCCTTTGACGCCTTTGCGTCATCGGGATGATAGTACCCGCCGACATCGACCGGCTTGCCTTGGGCGCCGAGCAATTCGGCCGAGATCTTGGCTTCATTGTCCGCCATATCCTTCGCAATCTTGGCAAACCGCGCCGCCAGATTCTTGTCCTGCGTCTGCTGGGCCAAGGCTTGCGCCCAATACAGCGCCAGATAGAAATGGCTTCCGCGGTTATCGATCTCACCGACTTTACGGGCCGGCGACTTGTTGCTCTCCAGGAACTTGGCGTTGGCCTGATCGAGCGTATCCGCCAAAATCTTTGCGGCTTGGTTGCTTGCGACCTTGGCAAGATGTTCCAACGACGCAGCCAGCGCCAGGAATTCACCCAGCGAATCCCAGCGCAGGTACCCTTCTTCCTGGAACTGCTGCACATGCTTTGGGGCAGACCCTCCTGCGCCGGTCTCGAAGAGGCCGCCGCCGTTCAGCAGCGGAACGATCGAGAGCATCTTGGCGCTGGTCCCGATTTCGAGAATCGGGAACAGGTCCGTGAGATAGTCGCGCAACACGTTCCCCGTCACGGAGATCGTGTCTTTCCCTTCCTTGATCCGCTCCAACGAGAGGCGCGTCGCATCGGCTGGAGTCATGATTCGAATGTCGAGGCCCTGCGTGTCGTGCTCTTTCAAGTAGCGTTCGACCTTCGTGATTAATTGCGCATCGTGCGCTCTGGTCTTGTCCAACCAGAAAATCGCCGGGGCTCCGGTGGCCTTCGCACGAGTCACCGCCAGTTTAACCCAGTCCCGAATCGGCGCGTCCTTGACCTGGCACATGCGCCAGATATCGCCTTCCTCGACTTTATGCTCCAACAAGGTCCTTCCGGACGCACCCACCACACGGATCGTGCCGTTGCCCGGCGCCTTGAAGGTCTTATCATGCGAGCCGTATTCCTCCGCCGCCTGCGCCATGAGCCCCACGTTGGGCACGCTGCCCATCGTCTTCGGATCAAGAGCGCCGTGTTTTTTGCAGAACTCAACAACCTCGTGATAGACCGGGGCGTAACTGGCATCGGGAATCACGCACTTGGTGTCCTGCAACTTGCCGTCCGGGCCCCACATTTTTCCGCTGTCGCGGATGACCGGCGGCATGGAAGCATCGATGATAATATCGCTGGGCACATGTAGGTTGGTGATCCCTTTGTCGGAATTCACCATCGCCATGGGGGGCCGTTTCTTGTAGACCTCTTGGATGTCGGCTTCGATCGCCTTGCGCTGATCGTCCGGCAAGGTTTTGATCTTGGCGTAGAGATCGCCGAGACCGTTGTCCGGGTCCACGCCCAGCCTTTTGAGCGTCTCACCGTGCTTCTCGAACACATCCTTGAAATACACCGTCACGGCATGACCGAATATCTTGGGATCCGAGACCTTCATCATGGTGGCTTTCAGATGGATCGAGAACAACACGCCCTGCTTTTTGGCGTCTTCCATCTGCGCCTCGAGGAATTCGCGCAAGGCGCGGCGGCTCATGTAGGTGGCGTCGATGACTTCGCCCGCCTGAAGAACGAGTTTGGGCTTGAGCACCGTGGTCTTGCCGTCCTGGCCGACGAACTCAATGCGCGCGTCAGTGGCCTCGGTGAGCGTGACCGATTTCTCGTTGGAATAGAAATCCCCGCCCTCCATATGGACCACGTGCGTCTTGGAGTCCGGACTCCAGGCTCCCATCCTATGCGGATGCTTCCTGGTATGGGCCTTCACGGAGAGCGGCGCGCGGCGATCGGAGTTGCCTTCGCGCAGAACCGGGTTGACGGCACTGCCCTTCACTCTGTCGTAGCGGGCCTTGATGTCCTTCTCTTTATCGTCTTTGGGATTTTCAGGATACTCGGGAAGCTTGTAGCCCTGGCTCTGCAATTCCTTGATGGCCGCATTCAACTGGGGAAGCGAGGCGCTGATGTTCGGCAGCTTGATGATATTCGCTTCCGGCGTCTTGGCCAGTTCGCCCAATTCCGTCAACGCGTCAGGCTGCTTCTGCCCCGGCGTCAGATATTCGGGGAACACGGCGAGAATACGGCCCGCCAATGAAATATCCCGCAACTCAACCGACACGCCAGCCGCCTTGCTGAAGGCGTTGATGATCGGTAGAAACGAATAGGTCGCCAGCATAGGCGCTTCATCGGTCTTTGTATAAATGATTTTGGATGCTTTTGCTGTCATGTTGTTCCCCACGTGAGTGATAACGATTGACCCGAGAGTCGGTTAGGATAATGGATTCTCCGTTTTCTTGTCAACATGCAGACGTGCCGACAGGTTTCATGCCCATCCGCCTAAACAGCACTGCTGGCGCGGCGTTTATGGCGATTCATGGCGTAAACAATTGAATGCCCCACGCATCCGGCAGGCCTCCCGGACTTGACCGGGAAGAGCCGACGCACCCTGGCAAGCTCGTGATCGCTCACGCGGCGGTGCTCTCACCAGGGCGCACCTTCACCGGCAGGATTGCGGCGGCCGCTCCTTGACATTCCAACCCTGGAGTGTCTGCTTAGGGGTAAGGTCGGCCTGTACTCGACGTAGCCTGAGGCATCGAACGGCGAGTGGGGGATTGCGAACGCCGGCGCGAAACCGGTTCCGGTCAAAGGCCTGCGAAGAGAAGCGGACTCCGGTTTTCCAGAACCTGATCAATCCTTCAACAAGAACGACATCTTTACGCCCGCGACTTCCAGCAGATCCCCGTCTTTCAGATCGGCCCGGCCGTGAATCGGCGTACCGTTGACCAGGACCTTCTTGCCGTCTTCCGAGAGGCTGATGTTGTAGCCGTCCGGCCGGCGGCTGATCATGGCCGCCACCTTCGGGGCAAACCAGCCGGTGAGCTTGACCGTGGCGCCGTCCTGCGACCCGATCAGCACGATCCGGCCGGTGAGCTGGTACTCCTTTTTATCCGTGCCGCCTGAGAGGACCTGCAAGACCCCGAACCGTTCCTTGGGTTTGGGCTGCGTGGTCTGCTCGGCTTTGAGCAATTCCCGCTGCCGCTGCGTATCCAGGATCATCGTCTTGTCCGTGTCCACGGCCGGCGCGGGCGGCGGCGCCATGCCCTTCGCCTCGTCTTCATAGAGCAGCACGTGCTTGCCGATCGTGACCCGGTCCCCGTCCTTCAACTGGCGCTTGTCGATCTTCTTCTCATTGACGAAGGTGCCGTTGGTGCTGCCCAGGTCTTCGAGAAAATAGACCGCCTGCACGCGGGACAGCTTGGCATGGTGCCCGGACACGGCCGGATTGTCGATGACCACGTCGTTGTCGGGCTTCCGGCCGATCGTGAGTTGTTCGCGATCCAGCGGCACGTCTTTGATCACCGCCTCGTTGAACTTCACAATGATCTTTGGCATACCCTCTTCACCTCACCTGGCCCCATGAACGTGTGACGCCATCCGTCATCCCCAGACCCGATGCCAGAGCCCCCGCAACCCGCTTTCACGCAGGGCGATCAGCACGACGGTCGTATTATCCTCTCCTCCCGCGGCATTAGCCAGCGCCACCAACCGTTCGGCCGCGGCCTGCGGCGTCGCCCCGTTACGCACCTCCTGCAAAATCTCATCCGGTTTGACCCCCCGTGTCAACCCGTCCGAGCAGAGCAGCAGCACATCGTGCACCCCCAGGGGCAGCTCGTCGAGCGCGACCTCCACCGTTTCCTCGACGCCCAGGGCCCGCGTGACGATGTTCTTCTGAGGCGACCGCTCGGCCTCCTCCTCGGTCAGCAAGCCGCGACGGACCTGTTCCGCCACCAGCGAATGGTCTTCGGTCAGGGGCTGGATGCCGCCGCCGCGGATCAAATACAGCCGGCTGTCCCCGATGTGCGCGACGGACAGCAGTTGCCCCGTGATCAGCGCGGCCACCACGGTCGTCCCCATGCCGGCCTGCTCGGACTGGCTCTGCGCCGCCCCGTGCACCACTTGATTGGCCAAACGAAGCGCGCTCGCCAGCCGGTTGGTCTGCGGCGAGAAGCTGGCATCCATCGGCCCGATCATCGGCAACGACGCATTCTGTCTGGCGTCACGGATATGCTGTTGGATCACTTCCACCGCGAGACGACTCGCCACCTCCCCCGCGTTGCGCCCGCCCATGCCGTCACAGACCAGGTAAAGGCCCAGTTCGGGAGCGGTACAAAAACTATCCTCGTTATGGCCCCGCTTGAGGCCGACGTCCGTCTTAGCTCCGAACCGACTTTCCATGGCTGCCGCCTATCCGATCCTCTCGCGCGTGCGCCCGTGCTAGAGCCCCTGGAGGCACCCCCGTATATCTCGGGCCATCTCACTCCCACGCTGGTACCGCAAAGTAACGTCCTTTTGCAAGGCCCGGTCGATCACCGCCTGACAGGAAGCCGGCAAGTCGGGCCGGATCTTGGCCGGCGACTGGTGGGGCTGATTCGCGATCTGGAACAGGAGGGTGGCCACGCTGTCGGCTTGGAACGGCTTTTCGCCGGTCAGCAACTCGAACAGGACCACTCCCAACGAGAACAAGTCGGACCGGCCGTCCACCTTGGTGCCGGCCAGCTGCTCCGGAGACATGTAATTGGGCGTGCCCAGCACCACGCCGGTCTGGGTCTTGGAGGAGGCCGCGATCCGCGCAATGCCGAAGTCGGTCACTTTCGGCGTCCCGTCCTTCATCAGCATGATGTTCGCGGGTTTGATGTCCCGATGCACGATCCCCTGATGGTGCGCATAGTCCAGCGCATCCGCCACTTTGGCTACGATCTCCAGGGTGCGCGGCAGCGGCAGCAGATTGTCCTTCCGGCAATGGTCCTTCAGATCCGTCCCCTCCAGGACCTCCATGGCGATGAAGCCCAGCTCCTGCTCCTCGCCCGCATCGTAAATCGTAACGATGTTCGGATGGGAGAGCCGGCCGGCCGATTCGGCCTCACGGAAGAACCGCTCCTTGACCTCGGCCAACTGCTCCGTCTCCACTTCGTCCAGACGCATGGTCTTGATCGCGACGGACCGCTGGATCTTGGGGTCCTTGCCGAGATAGACGACGCCCATGGCGCCGCGGCCCAACTCTCTGACAACCTCGTACCGGCCCAACGTCGGCTTAACCCCGCTTCCCTCCAGGATGACGGTCCCTTCGGCCCCGCCTTTCTTGAGGCCGCCCGATCCGAAGATCATGGTCTCGCCTGCCTCTTTCAGACGCCGCCTGCGCTCCTCGACGTCTTTGAACCGGCGATCCTTGGTCTGAATGTGCTCGTAGACGGCCACGGCCTTATTGAACATGCGCTTGCGTTCGAAGTCGAGGGCGAGGTTGTAGAGGAGCCCCATCACGGCCTCGTCCAGCGGGCACTTGCGGAATTTTTCGAAGGCCAGGTCCAGCATGCCCTGCCCTTGGAACGAGAGACCCAGCGTTTTATTGCTTTCGATGCTGTCCGCTTCCGCCAGTTCCTGCCGCCGTTCGCTGAGCAGGAAGCGTGTGGCGACGACGCCCGCATAGCCCAGACCCAACAACAGGCAAGCCGGCAGGACGGAGACCACAGCACCGGACATCGCAAAGAGCGCCGCGGCTGTGCCGGCAAGAATTAGGATTGCGGCTCCGGTCGCGATGCCGCCCCACCTGACGCTCAGCCGCGGCAAGCCCGCGACGAGAACCGCGCCGGACAACAGCAGGGCCAAGAGTTCGAACGGACCGGCCCACACAGGGACGGAGATGAAGCGCTGATCCAGAAGGTTTTGCGCCACGCTGGCCACCACCTCGATGCCGGGGACCGAGGCCGAGAACGGCGTGACGTGGCGGTCGGCCAGGCCATCCGCCACGGGGCCCAGCAGAACCAGCTTGTTGCGGAACGTCCCCGGCAGGGCCTCTCCCGAGAGGACCGCATGCGCCGGGACGGTCTTGAAGACATGGTCCGCGCGGGCGAAGCCGACCGGCAGCCGCAGCCAGGGGTCCGTGGGAATCTGGAGCGGGCCGAGCGACACCTGGCCGCCCAGCTGCACCTGTACCTTGCCGGGTGGGACGTTCAAAAATGCGCCGACCGCCCGCAGGGCGAACGAGGGGAAGACGTGCCCGTGGTATTCTACCAACAGCGGCTCGCGGCGCACCACGCCGTCTTCGTCCGGGTGCAGATTGACGTGGCCGACGGCCATCCCTTCGTGCTGAAAGATCGGGAGAGGCGGCGTGAGCCGCCGGGCCTCGGTCGGCGGGAAGACGTTCCGGTCCTGCGGATTGCCGATGGCGTCCATGGCATTGGCCAGAATCGGCGCCGGGGGATCGTTGGCCTCCGCGCCCAGCGGGGGGCCGATCTCGAACACCATCGGCAGCACCACCTGGGGCGCCCGGTCGAGCGAGGCGGCCAGCTTGGCATCGTGGTCCAGACGGGTTTCGGCCTCGGTCAGATCTTGCAGCAGCGCGGTGTATATCTCCTGCGCCCGAAGATCCGCCTCGGCCGGTTTCTTGGCCGCCTCCAACTCCGACGCCACGGCCTGGGCTTGCAGCGCCAGCTCTTTTTTGAGCCCGCGTATTTCCTGCAAGCCTTGCGTCTGGTCCGGTTCGGACAGGGCAAAATCCACGCCGATCACCGTAGCGCCGCTTTCGCGCAGAATGTCGATCAGCTCTCCCATGGTGGATCGGGGCCAGGGCCAGCGACCGACCCGCGTCAGGCTGTCGTCGTCGACGCCGACGATCACGATCTGGTCCGACGGTTGCGCGGATGCACGCAAGGGGAGACGCAGGTCGTAGGTGAGATAGTCGAGGTTGCGCAGGACCGACCAGTCGGCCAGGTAGCCGACGACGAACAGGAGGGTGAGGACCCCTCCGATGACCCGCTCGGAGAGCAGGTGTTTGGACGATGCGACGCTCATGGCCTCATCCAAGACTGGCCGTGGCAAGTCCAGCCAGAGTAGTCAAACGGCCCATGCAAGTCAAATAAAGCGCGAAGTTACAGGAGGCGAGAAAGACTGGGCCGGTTACGGTCGCCCAAGAGGTTGAACCGGAGCCTGAGGTTGGGCCGGCGGAAGGTCGGCATAGAGTTCCATCCGATCCCGCACTTGCCTGAGGTAGAGCCTGGTATCCTCCGGAGCCCGCTGCGCCAGGAGGCTGAGCACTTGCGTGTCGGTCAGGTCCTGGATCCGCACTTGCTTGAGCACCTTGTTCTGGACGTTGGCCGGCCCCCATTTATAGGCGCAGATCAAGAGGGAGGTTTGCTTGTCCCCGGCCTCCAATCCCCCGACAAGCTGCTTCCGCAGGAGACGCAAATAGGCGGCACCCAACTCGACGTTGTGGGCCGGGTCCAGGAGATACTCATCGTCCAGCACCCGATCTTCTTTGTAGAGAAAGTTGTAGGCGTCCCGCGCCGCCGCGCGGGGCACCAACTGCATCAGCCCGTAGGTCGGCGAGGGGGACTGGGCCCGGGGATTGAAAAACGATTCCGTATGGATCACCGCATAGAGCAAGCGCGGATCGAGGCCGTGTTGTTTTGCGTACGGCGGCACCACGTCCTGATATTGCAAGGCGCGCCGCTTGATGTGGTCGGGGGTCATCGCGATCTTGGCCGTGATCTTCACGCGCGCGACCCCATCCCGCGATTCCACCGGCTTCTGCTCGACCACCGCGGCGGGCAGAACCTCGTCCTGCACGTAGGCCTTAACGGTCTGCCGATCGACCGGCTTCCCCTCGCGGGTCACAACTTGGCCGGCCAGCGCCATACGGCCAGGCGCAGCTTCCTGGTCGAAGACCCGCTCGAACTGGTGGAGGAGCCGGGTCCAGGACGCGGGCAAGGCGGTCAGCCGCATCTGCGCCTGGTCCGGGAGCGGCGCCAGCAACGCCGGCACCGCCCGCAACCCATCCAGAGTCAGGCCGACTTTGGTCAGGGACAAGAACCAGGCCGGCTGCACGGCGCTGACTTCGGCGAGAGGCACGAGCGCCACGACCTCGACCGTCCCCTGCTCGAAATCCACGATGCTGCGGGCCTCATGCGTCTGGGAATAGTCCACCCAATCCTTCGGGGTGGACCGCAACGCCCGGTCCCACTTCTGCTCGATGGTCTGCTTGGTCTGATCCCAGCGGGCCTCGATCTCCCGTTCCCGTTGCTTCCACTGAGTCTCCATGGCCTGCCGCTTGCCCCGATACTCCTCGTGGAGGCCGCGGAGCGCATCCTCTCCCTGCTGCTGCCGCTCTTGAAACCGCCGGTCGATTTCCTGAAACGGGTCGGCGGCACGGACAGGGCCTGGAGCCAGCTCCCCCGCCGTGATCCCCATGATGACTCCGATCGCCAGCATCCGCCGCCACAATTGTGTCATCGCATACTCCCCGCGTACCGGGCCTCGCTCAAATGCCGAACAGCCGTTTCAGCTTGTCGATCTCGACCGGATCGTATTTCTTCCGAATTTCCAATTCCTTCTTCAGCGCCGACACTTGTTCGGACAGTTCAAGAAAATCCTTGATCCAGTTGCCTGGCACAAAGGCTTTGATATCGGTGGACTTGTAGGTCGGACCATAGGGCGTCTGCTCCTCGATCAGGTCGATCGTCAGGAGCGTTGCGCCGGCGTCATGACAGAAGGAGAGGAGCATGGACGCGGGACACCCCGTCGTCAGACCTTCGGAGACCCGTTTGCGGCAAATGATATAGCCGCGACTGTTCTGATCGAAGCGGAGGAACTCTCCTTCGCAACCCTCGGTCCCGACCGGCGGGGGAACCGACGCCTCATCCGCCGGCGCCTCGCGTGCCGACTCGCCGCCGGCCGTCTCGGAAGCAACCTTCTCCCAATGAGGCGAGCTTCGGACTTGTTCGTACATGTCCAGCAGCCGCCGGCTCAGTTCCAGGCTGCGGGCAAGAGCCTTACGTTGTTCCACTTGAGCATGGATGTTCCCGGTCATTTCCCGCAAGTCCTGCTCCAGGCGGCGGAGCCGCGCATCGAGTGCCCGGCGGAGCGAGATAAGGTCGTGAAATTTCTGTTCGTCGTCCATGGGTCCATCACAAAGACGGCGAGGCGCTCAAAGTCCAGGGCCGGCCGCGACTGGGTTCCAGCTTAGCATTGAGATGCATGACGCACAACTCCGCCACGACATTCGACCGAGCCACCGGCGGCCCACGTATGGGTGGCGGTTGCACGTCAAGGAACGTCCAGGTACAGTACCTCCGCAACAGGGCGGGGAGCCTGTCGAGGAGGGCACATGCAGTATCGGCGGTTGGGGAAAACGGGCTGGCAGATCTCCGAGGTCGGCTTCGGCGCCTGGGGCATCGGCGGCACCTTTTGGATCGGCGCCCAGGACCAGGAATCCCTGTCGGCCCTCCACGCATCCATCGACGCGGGGCTGAATTTCATCGACACGGCCCTGGTCTATGGCGACGGGCACAGCGAAGCCCTCGTGGGCCAGGTGGTCCGGTCCCGCAAGGAACGTCTCTACGTCGCCACCAAAGTTCCTCCGAAAAATCTTCACTGGCCGGCCTTGCCGGACGATACGGTCGAGACGGCCTTCCCGCCTGCCCACATCATCGACTGTACCGAGCAGAGCCTGAAGAACCTCAAACTCGACTGCATCGACTTGCAGCAGTTGCACGTCTGGCGGGACGAGTGGATGGAAGACCAACGTTGGCTGGAAGCGTTGCTGACGCTCAAGAGCCAGGGAAAGATTCGAGCGATCGGGGTGTCCATCAACGACCATGAGCCGGACTCGGCGCTCCGCCTGGTCGCCAGCGGCCTGATCGATTCCGTGCAGGTGATCTACAACATTTTCGACCAGTCCCCGAACCGTGCGCTACTCCCTGCCTGCCTCAAGCATGACGTCGGCGTGCTGGCCCGCTGTCCCTTCGACGAGGGGGGCCTGACCGGCAAGATCACCCCCGAGACGATCTTTCCCGCAGGCGACTGGCGCAACGACTACTTCAAGGACGACCGCAAGGCCCAGGTCGCCGAGCATGTCGAGCCGATCAAGCGACTACTCGGCCCCGAAGCGAAGACGCTGCCGGAACTGGCGCTCCGCTATTGCCTGGCCCATCCGGCGGTGAGTACGGTCATCCCCGGCATGCGCACCCAGGCCAACGTACGAGCGAACTGTTCCTGGTCGGACGGGCGGCGCTTAAGCGAGGGACTCGTGAAGACCCTCCAGGCCCATGCCTGGGAGAGAAACTTTTACGACTGATCGAAATCCGGTGAGGTGGTGATGGGCTATCTGAAGGTTGGGGAACAGGCGCCGGATTTTACCGCGAAAACCGGAACGGGCGAAACGGTCTCGCTTCATTCCCTGCGCGGCACACAGGTCGTGCTGTACTTCTATCCGAAGGACGACACGTCGGGCTGCACGATCGAAGCCTGCGGGTTTCGGGACGCCACAACCTCATTGGAACAGGCAGGGGCGGTGGTGCTGGGCGTCAGCCGGGACGGACAGGCTTCCCATCAATCGTTCAGCCAAAAATTCAACCTGCCGTTCCGTCTGCTTTGCGACGAAGACGGGACGATCGAACGGGCCTACGGAACCCACTGGCCGGTCCTGAGCTGTTTGCCGGTCATCGGCCGCTTGATCGGTTCCAAGCGCAAGACTTTCGTCATCGACGCAACCGGCCGCCTCAAAGCCATCTTCCCTAACGTCAACGTGCAGGGACACGTCGAAGAGGTATTAGCCACGCTGCGGAGCTAAAAACGGGCTGCCACTACGGATCAGCTGCGACCAAAGGCTGGCGACTGGATACCAACGTTAGACGACAGGTGATTCAGTCGCCAAAAACTTTAGAAGTTCTTCCTGTGCTTTCGTGATCTGTGGCTGGGCGTCCTTGATACGCCTGGGTGCCTCGTTGACACCTTCCGCCCACGAATTCGAGCCTTTCGGGTGCCGCCAAGCGCTATCGACAATCTGGCTCGCCGCATCCATTGCGACATAGGCGTCAAGAACCGCCTCGCGAATCTCGTCGCGAAGAATGGCAATTGAGCCCACTTCGATGGCGCGCCGGAGTTGGGCGTCATGGAATCTTGCGCCTTGATCTTGCACGTTTGGTCTGGCTGCGACCTTGCCGTTAAGCGCTAACTCATCAATCAAAGCCTGCAATGGGCCTACATCTGCTGCCCGGTGCACCGAAACGAGCACATCTGGGCGCTCATCACAGATCTTGAGCCACTGTTCTTTGTGCTGGCGTAGCTCGTCGGGAAGAAACTTTCGACCCCGAGGGTGCTGGTCGTTGTAACTGTGAATCTCAGCATGACACTCGAAACACACCGGAATGGCATTTTCAATGTCATCGCTGCCGCCCTGCTCCTTGGGCACAATGTGGTCTGTCTCAATCTTTATGCCACAGAAGCGGTGGCACACGCAGCACCGTCTGTGGCATCGCGCCAAGAGTTTGGACACTAAGTCTCGAGGAAAGGCCATTGGCAACTATTCCTTTTACTGTATAGGTACGGGGCCTTTTAGCACTTTGCAAGATATTTTCAGGCGTCCGAAGCCTGACCACAGCGACCTGCTATCTACCTATTTCAGACAGCGGTTCCTTAGTCACACAAATCGCCCCGCGCGGATTGGCGTCCAGTTGATTGGCCGCGGCCAGTTCCTCCCTTGGCGGCGATGTCGTACATTCCGGCGTGGTGACCAGGCCCCAATGTTGGTTGTCGCGGCAGATATTGCTCAGGACCATGGCTTCGGCATTGTGGAAGAGCAGGATGCCGCTGAGCATGTTGTCGCGGCAGACGTTGCGGACCAGGTCCGGCTGCGTACCCTCGTCCCGGACGGCGAGCCCGAAGTGGTGGTTCTCGAAACAGTGGTTCTGGGCGAGGTAGGGGCGGGCACCGGCGAATGAAAAGATGCCGGACTCGCGGTTGTGGCAGACTTCGTTGTCGATCAACGTGGGCCGGCAGTCCGGCCCGTAGATGACCACCCCGGACAGAATGCCTTCGGTCGCGCGGCAGGCGGCGATGGTGCAAGTGCTGTCCAGAATGTTCATCGCGGAATTCTGGTCGCTGCCGACGTAGCGGAAGGTGATCCCGCTGATGCGGCCGTTGGGCACCCGCTGCAGATAGAGGGGCCCGCCGCGCCGGCTGAAGATCTGCACGACGTCGCGCCCGGCTCCGATCAGCAGGATCGGCCGCTCCGACACGAAGAGCTTGTCCTCATACCGTCCCGGCCTGATAAAAACCTGATCCTCCGGCCCTGCCTCATTGACCGCCGCGCTGGGACGGGGATAGGCCGCAGGATCGACCGCGTCCACGATGAGCGTCCGGCCGCCGTTGGGATTGGGTGGAGGTTCTTGCAGAATGGGCTGGGCCTGAGGCGGCTGGTCAGGGGAGCCGGGGCGAGGCGCCTTCTCGGAATCACCCGCAGATCCATTCGCCATGCTCTGGCCTCGGGCCGGGAAATTCCGGCTATTACTCGAAAGGAATGCGACGGTCCACGACGCCGACTTGCAGTTGATACTGTCCCCTGCGGCGATCTTCCACGTATCGGGCCAGCGCTTCATGAATGACCGGGAAAGCGAGGCGATCCCAGGGCACCTTGTCCCAGGGAAACAATTGCACATCCAGACTTTCCATGCCGGCGCCGAATTCCAAGTTGCGGAGCGTTCCCCGGAACACGAGATAGACCTGGCTCACGTGGGGCAGGCTGAGCAGGGCATAGAGCGAGGTGATCTCCACGGAGGCCTTGGCTTCTTCCAGCGTCTCGCGGGCCGCAGCCTGGGCTGTGTCCTCGCCGGCCTCCATGAAGCCGGCGGGAAAGGTCCAGAAGCCGATGCGCGGCTCGATGGCCCGCCGGCAGAGGAGAATCTGATCTTCCCATTCGGGAATGCAGCCGGCGACGATCTTGGGATTTTGGTAATGGATCGTCTGGCAGGCATCGCACACATGGCGGGGCAGGTTGTCCCCCGGAGGCACTTTGAGTACGACAGGACGGCCACAGTGGCTGCAATAGTTCATGGCCGACTCATATCCGATCCGCCGCCATGGTCCAAGAACTCCTGCAAGGCCTTGGGCGAGGGTTTCGCAAAGGTGGCGGCCCGGCTGACCTCCGTGCCGTTAAGCCGGCGGAGGGTCACCGCCAGCTCGGCCATCTTGGCCAGCACCGCCAGGCCGTTCAGCACCACCGCCTGCCCGACGGTGAACTGCGCGACGCGGGAGAAGAGGAGCATCGGCAGGCCCCCGGCCGGGATGATCACTTCCACGCCATCGTCCACCAACGGCTGGGCCTGCTCCTTGAATTGTTGGAGGATGCGCTCGAACGCACCTGCGTCCGTGAAGGCTCGGTTGAGTTCTTCCGGGTCGGTCGTCAGGGCCTTGACCGCCACCACCCGCTCCGTCAGTCCATAGCGGGCGATCTGCTCTTCGTGAAAGGGAATAAAGACCGGGTTGATGGTCACCAGCGCGATCTTCCTCCCCAACAGGCAGGCATAGAGCATGGTCGTCTCGCCCAGACCCAGGACCGGGATATCCACCGTCGCCCTGGCTTCATAGAGCCCCCGTCCTGGAAATGTCCGATGGCGAAGGCGTCGTAGCCCTGTTGCTGCGCCGTGACGGCATTGCGCACCACCTGCGCGGCGCAGCGAAACTCCGTGATGCGGTGCAGCTCGAGATCGGGCGGCGTGATCCCGTGAATCTCGTAGCTGGCCTCCGGGCCGGCGCAGGCCGTCAGCGCTCTCCGCAGATCGCGGACATACCCCGTCTGCTGGTTGGGGTCGACGAAACTCTGATACCAAATTTTCATTGGACGGCTCATCGCAGCTCCGCGGCCTAGGTCCGGCAGGCAGGAAGCGGTCACCGGGGAACGGCAGCCCCTTCGAGACTGTGTACCACAAACCCCCGCCGCCGGTCACTGGCTCCTGCCCGATTCAAGTTTTTCGGCCATTCGACCGCTAGGCCTCTATATCTACCCATGTCACATGGGTCATTGAGCTCGGGCGAGGGGGCGCCTGCGCATGAATTCTTTTGTCTCGCATCTCAGAGTTCATCATTCTCGGGAACAGCCGGCGGCCCACCGGGATGCCCGGCAACCGGAGCCCAGGATGCTGCGCGACCGCCGGGCGCATCCGCGTCTGGCCGTCTCCTTTCCCCTCGAATTCGGGGTCCTGCCCTGGTTCAGGCACTGGCTGTTGCGCCCGACCTATCAGACAACGCGCAGCCTGGATCGCAACCCAACCGGCAGCCTGGCCGTGCCGGACCCGGAACCCTGGTCCCATCCCTATCTGGCCGTGGCCCGATACCTGGGCAAGCTGCTGTTTATCAACGGGACCCGCTGCTGGGACGGCGAAGGGCAGATTGCCTCCGCCAACGGGCTGGACCTCAGCCAAAGCGGACTCCGCATGACCACTGCCTATCCGCTCTGGCTGGGTGCGTCGCTCCATTTGCGCGTGCCGGCCAGCGAACTGGCCCCCTTTGGATACACCGTGCTGGGAAAAGTCATGCGCGTGGCGAAAACCGATCGGGACGAGGTGGAAGCCGGCGTGGCCTTTACCGGCATTCATCCGTCGGACAGCCATGAGCTTCCCCGCTTCCTCCTGACCCCGCTGCCAAAACTGGCCGCCCTGCGCCGACAGGAACGGTATGTTCCCCGGCCCCAGGCCGACGAGCCGGTGGGAATCGGAGCACCCTGAGCCAGCCATAGGTCCCCGCAGGACTTCCGTCGGGCAGAGGTACCAAGATCGGCTGCGCCTCGCTATGCTCTGGTACTCGCCCGCTAGAGGAGAATCGGCCCCGGTCTTGCCTTCTGACGCCGGCAGACATACACTCGCGCCATGCGACTCCTCTTCATCCTGACCGTGGTCCTGGCCCTCCAGGGCTGTCAGACGGCTCCGGAACCGGTCGATACCCCGGCGACACGCGCCGCCAAGGCCATGGCCCTCGCGGCGGCCGCGAAGGAGGCATACGAGCATCGGGAATTCGCCCAAGCGATCGAGCAGGCCAGGCGCGGGCTCCAGTTGGACGAGACCTCCCTGGATTCATTGTATTGGCTCGGGGCCTCCCTGTTTGCGAGCAATCAGGAGGAGGAAGCCTTTACGACCAACAAACGGTTCGTCGAGCTTGGGGCCGCCCGCCCCGACCGGCAAGGCCAGTTGGCACAGGCTTACGACAGATTGGGATGGATCAGCTTTCGGAAAGGCCGCACGGACGAAGCGGCCAAATATTTTTCCCTGGCGATCGAACGGGCCCCGGCCCTCGCCCACGCCCTGGACGGGCGAGGACAGATCGCCTACTTAAAGAAGGACTATCCCGCCGCCGTCCGGGACTTCTCCAGGGCGTTGGAACTGGGGTCCACAGCGCATCAAATTGCGGTGGAATCCCGTGGGCTGGCCTATTATTGGATGGGCAATTTTGCCAAGGCTTTACCGGACCTGAAAGCCGCGTTCGAATCCACCGGAGCCGATCGGAGGACTGATCGGAAGGACTTGCTGCGGGCCAGAGCCTTCTGTCACCTGGCGCTGGGGGAACAGGAGGCGGCCACGAATCTCTTTACCCGCGGGACGGACTTCAGCGAGGAAGAACGCCGCTACAACCTCGCCGTGATCACCTATCTCACGGGAGACAAGGAGTTGGCCTTGCGCCAGGCCGGTAAGCGCACCGGCATCATTGTCAAAGAAGCCAAGCTCAACGCCGCGATCATTGCCCGTGTGGACAAGGTGGCCACGGGCAGCCCCGCCGAGAAAGCCGGCGTCCAGGTCGGCGACGAGATCACAATGGCCAACGGCATCCCGGTTTCGAATCTCGAGCAGTATCGCGAGGTGATGCGCTCCATCCCCCCCGGCACCAAGTTCACGCTCAGCATCGTCCGGAACGGGGCCAAACGGGATCTCGGTCTGACGATGGGCGACGCCGAGTACGTCATCAAGTCGGACCCCTACCTGGCCCCGCTCCTGGCCAAGCCGTTACGATCCAAAAATTAGCCGTCGCGAGTCTTCCGTCAGTCCTTCTTCAGAAAAGACCGTCCCGTTCCGACAAGGACAAGAAGGAGCAAGAAGTCCCATGGCTCAGCCCAAGACCCACGAACATAGCAGCCCGGCCCGCGGCTCTTCCGAACCAGAAGTTCCGGAGCCTTCGCTGGCCGAGCGGGCGCGAACCCTCATGCACCTGGGCCCGATCGGGAGCCTCTGCACCCTGTCGCAAAAACAACCGGGCTGGCCTTTCGGTTCGATCATGCCCTACGCCCTGGACGGCCAGGGACAGCCGATCTTTCTGATCAGCACCATGGCCATGCACACGAAGAATCTCCTGGCCGATGCCCGCGCCAGCCTCCTCGTCGCACAGCCGGAAGCCGCAGGCGATCCGTTGGGCGCGGCCCGCGTCACGGTGATGGGGCAGGTGGCTCGGGTGCCCAAGGACGAGAGCGACGCCGCACGGCAGGCCTATCTGGCCCGCCATGCGAACGCGAGCTACTGGGTGGATTTCGGCGATTTCGGGTTCTACCGCATGGCCATCGTGGATGTGTATTACGTCGGCGGGTTCGGTGTGATGGGCTGGGTTTCCGCCGACGACTACCGACGAGCTTCGGTAGACCCGCTGGCCGACCAGGCATCAGGCCTCATGCAACGGATGAACGCCGAGCGGGCCGCGGACCTGCTGGATCTGGCCCGGGGCTCCGGCTACGCCCAGGCGGAGGAAGCCAGGCTGACGGCGATGGACCGGCTGGGTTTCCACCTGCGTCTGCGTACGGGAGAGCGGGTACAAGGGGTGCGCATCGCCTTCCCCCGAGCCGTCACCGGCGGGCAGGAGGCCGAACAGATGTTGGGAGAGATGATCCGGCAGGCAAGGGCCAAGGCTTAGACTTAATGCGCGGCGGCGGGCGCCCGCCGGACCCGTTTGGGCGAGAAAAAGACCGACAAGAAAAAGACCGTGGTGGCCAGCAGCACGATGGCCGGGCCTGACGGCAAGTCCCACCAGTAGGAGACCATCACTCCTCCCACGGCGCAGACCGTCCCGATCAGCACCGCATAGATCGTCATCTGCCTCAGACTGTGCGTCAGCTGGTAGGCCGTGGAGGCGGGGATCAAGACCATGGCGAAGACCAGAATGGCCCCGACGGTCTTGAGCGAGATGACCACCGTCAGCGCGATGAGCGTCAGGAGCAGGTAAAAGATCCGGCGCGCCGGCACGCCCGAGGCTTCGGCCATGTCCTGGTCGAACGCGATGAAGTACAGTTCCTTGGCAAAGACGACAATCACCCCGACGACCAGCAGGCTCAGCAGCCCGATCACGCGCAGCTCCTCCGGCGTCACCGAGAGCACGCTGCCGAACAGGTAGCCGTAGACTTCCGCGTTGTAGCCCTTCATCAGTCCGATGAACAGGATCGCCAGGGCCATCGTGGCCGTATAGAGAATCCCGATCGACACGTCCAGCTTCATCCGCCCCTGCTCTTCCATGACTCCCGTGATCCACACGGTCGCCAGGCCGAACACGATGGCCAGCGGCAGCGGCGAGACGCCGAGCAGGTAGGCCAGCGCCACCCCGGCAAAGGCCGCGTGGGCCGTGCCGGCCCCGATGAACGCCAGCCCCCGCAAGACAACGAACACGCCGATGACCGAGCAGACCGCTCCCACCAGCGCCGCCGCCAGCAACGACCGCTGCATGAAATCGTATGTGAGCATCTCGATCATGAAGTTATCAGTGAATCGTGAAAGGTGAATGGGCAGAAGAGAAGCCCCATTAACATCGTTCTTCTTTTTCTCTGCTCACCATTCACTGTTTACCATTCACTATTCAGTGGTGGTGGTGATAGTCTTCCACAATAATCAGGTCCTTCTCCGTGATCACGAGTTCCTTGCCATAGACCTGCTGCAGCACATCCTGGCGCAGGACTTCCGCCGGCGGGCCGGCCGCATAAAGACGGGTTTTCAGCAACACCAGCCGATCTACGTAGGACCGGATCATGTTGATGTCGTGGGTGATCAGGAGGACGGTCAGCTTCAAATCCCGGTGCAAGTGCCGGATGAGATCCAACACCGCGTGCTGCGTGGTGATGTCGATGCCGGTGGTCGGCTCGTCCAGGAGCAACACTTGCGGCTGCTGCGCGAGCGCCCGCGCAATCAGGACCCGCTGCTGCTGCCCGCCCGAGAGGTGCCCCAACGCACTGTCCCGGTGATCCTGCATGCCCACCTGTTCCAACGCGTGCAACGCGATCTCCCGATCCTGTTTTCCCGGCCGCGTGAAGAGGCCCAGCGCGCCGTAACGGCCCATCATGACCGCCTCCAACACCGTGATGGGAAAGTTCCGGTCCAGCACGCCCTTCTGCGGCAGGTACCCGATGCGGGCCCGGTGGTGGCAGCGCAGTTCCTGGCAGGCGCAGTCGAAAATCTGGAGGTGGCCGGAGCGCGGCGGCAAGAGGCCCAGGACCGCCCGGCAGAGCGTGGTTTTGCCGGAGCCGTTCGGACCGATCACGCCCACGAATTCCCCGTCGGCGATCTCCAGCGAAATGTCCTCCAGCGCGGTGACGCCGGGGAAGCCGAAGGTCGCGTGGGAGAACCGGATGATCGGAGTCGCCATCATGGGGTCCGCGGATGGAGCCGACTAGGGCTGGGCCAGCGCATGAGCCAATTGCCGGCCATTATACCCCAGCATCTCGAGATAGGTCGCCGTGCCGGGCAATCCGCCGGACAGCGGCGTCAAGACCACCACTCGCACGCCGGTCTCGCGCGCCAGGACCTCGGGAATCTTTTGATTCAACTGCGGCTCGGAGACGACGACGCGAATCCTGTCTTTTCGGATTTCCGCGATCAATTCCTGGATATGATGGGCCGAAGGTTCCGCGCCGGCCTGCGTGACGATCTCGCCGGCGATCGTGAGTCCGAACCGCCGCGCGAAATAGGGCCAGGCCGGATGGTGCACGATGATCCGCCGCTCGGGCACCTGCCGGAACCGCTCGGTCAACTCGGCCTGCAACTGCTCGATTTGACGGACGTAGGCGGCCTCATTGCGCCGATACTCGGCGGCATGGGCCGGATCCACCAGGCTGAAGGCATCGGCAAGGTGCCGAATCATGACCTTGGCATTGTCCGGGTCCAACCAGACATGAGGATTTCCGGATGGGTGCCGATCATCATGGGCCTGCCGAGTTCCCGCGTGAGCCTCGCCCCCCTGGATCAGCTCGATCCCCTCGGAGGTCGTCACCACCAGCAAGCCGGCGTTGCCGGAATTCTTCACGAGCGACGCCACCCACACTTCCAGCCCGATGCCGACTTGTAGCAGAAGACGCGCCTTGCGAAGCGCGATCAAGTCGCTCGGCTTCGGCGAATAGCTGTGCTCGCTCTCGAGACCGGAAATCAAGGACAGGACCCGAACGTGAGCGCCCCCGACCTGCTCCGCCCAGTCCTTCAGGACCGGGATGGTGACGACGACCGGCAGCGGCTCTTCCGCCCATGACGGCACGCTTGCCCCCAGCAGAAGGCAGGCCGCAAGCATCCAGGCGCGGTTCGTAATTGCAAACGGTTTGCGCATGGGCGGGACCGTAGCATCGCCCCCCACGGAAAGTCAAACCGCGCCGCGGCCTTCGCTTGACCCCTCCGGTCACTTCGGTTAGCCTGCGCGGATGCGCTTGGCCCACGGATGGTTCCAATTGAGTGCCGCATGAAGGTCGTCGGCCTCATGTCCGGCACATCCGGCGACGGAGTGGACGCCGCGTTGGTGGACATCCGCGGCGCCGGGCTCGCCCTCAGAGTGACCGCGCTGGCGTTTGCCCCCACGCCCTATCCGGCGGACTTGCAGCGGCGGGTGTTGCATCTCTGCTCCGGCGGATCCGTCGCCGAGGCCTGCCATCTGAACGCCGTCTTGGGCGAATGGTTCGCCAGAGCGGCGCTCCGCGTGATCAAGAAAGCCGGACTGAACCCCGCCGAGGTTGAGCTCATCGGGTCCCACGGGCAGACCATCCAGCATCTGCCGCAAGGCATCCGCGAACGGGGGCTGGGCCCCATCCGCTCGACGCTGCAAATCGCCGAACCGGCGGTGATCGCCGAACGGACCGGCATCGCGACGGTGGCTGATTTTCGCCCCCGCGACATCGCGGCCGGAGGACAGGGAGCCCCGCTGACCCCCTATGTCCACTATCTCTTGTTCAGACATGCCACGCGGTCACGTCTTGTCGTCAACCTGGGCGGCATCGGCAACGTCACCCATTTGCCGGCCGGCGGTTCCCTGTCCACAGTGCGGGCCTTCGATACAGGCCCGGGCAACATGGTGCTGGACGGGCTGGTCCAGCGGCTGACCAACGGCCGACAGACCATGGACCGAGGCGGGCGGCGCGCGGCCCAAGGCACCGTGGATGCCGGACTGCTGGCCGAGTTACTGGCCCACCCCTTTCTGAAACAGCCGCCGCCCAAGTCCACGGGGCGGGAAACGTTCGGGGAGCCCTTCGTCGCGCGGCTGCTCGCCACCATGCGCAAGCGCCGCCTCACGGCCAACGATGTCCTGGCGACTTGTTCGTTGTTCACCGCCGTGACCGTAAGTAGTGCCAGGCGCTGGCTGGGGCCGAGCCTTGACGAAGTGATCGTCGCCGGCGGCGGCGCGCGCAACCGGACGTTGCTGGGGGACCTGGCGGCCGTGTTCGAACCGATTCCGGTGCGCACCCTGGAAGAGATCGGCTGGGACAGCAAAGCCTTCGAGGCCGTCGCCTTCGCCGTCCTGGCCTATCAGACGCTGCACGGGAAATGCGCCAACGTCCCGGCCGTCACCGGCGCGACGCATCCCGTGCTCCTGGGCACGATCGTGCCGGGCACGCGGGGCCCGCGCTCCTTGTTCCGCAGAACCGGCGGGAAAAGCTGAGGCCTTGTGGACGCTCCCCTGATTCTGAATGTGGCCGGAGGGATGCTGCTTCTGGGACTGGTCCTGCTGCTCCGGACCAGGATCAGCCGCCGGCAGGCGGACAGGGGAGACGGCCAACCGAAAGACATCACCTCGCCCATTCCGCCCGGGCTCACCCTCACCCCGCAACCGCTGCTCTCGGAGGCTGAAGCCGCCTTCTACAACCTCTTACGGCTGGCCGTGCAGGACCAGTTTCTCGTCTTTGCCCAGGTGCCGGTCTGGTGCCTGGTTGACATTCATACGCAAGACCGCCAGGCGCGTGGCGCCTTCCTGAGTCAGGTGGCGCTCAAACGCGTGGACTTCGCCCTAGTGCATCCGGGGAGTCTGTCGGTCGTCAAGGTCATCGAGCTGCGTGACGCAGCCCCGCCTTCGCCGCAACGGCAGACGCGGGATCGGCTGCTGAATGCCGTCTGCGAACACGCCGGCATCGAATTGATCAGGCTGGACGGCCGGGAGACCTACACGGTGCCCGGGCTGGCCGCTCGCCTGGGGCTTGAGCCGGAGGAGTAGGCGACCGCTTAGGGGACTTTTCTCGTCAATTCTTTTTTCTCTCCCTCCCGCAGCACCGTGACTTTCGTGACGTCGCCCGACTTCAGATTCGCCAGGCGGTCCCGGATCACCGTAGTGCTGGAGCCGTCGCCCACGATCGGAACCCCCTGCACCTCCAGCACAATGTCGCCGCCGACGAGGATGGACTGCCCCTCGATCACCGCCTGCATCGAACCGGGACGCAACCCGATTTCCGCGGCGGGCGACCGGGCCGCAATCCGCTGGACCAGGAGCCCGGCCGGCTGCGGGAGGTTGAACACCTTCGCGAGGTCGCCGGAGAGCAGGAAGCCCTCGACCCCGCTCCAATAAGGATTCTTCTCCAGCAAGACGCGCCGCGCCACCGACGAGGTCACGACGAACCCCAGCCCCTCGAAGCCGCCCGACTTGGAGATGATGTGGCTGACGATGCCGATGACCTCGCCCGCCATGTTGAACATGGGCCCGCCAGAGTTGCCCTGATTGATCGCGGCATCGGTCTGAAAAAACTCCGCCTGGGCCAGGCCGCCATACATAGTTTTGGGTTTGTGCCGGGCGCTGATATGGCCCACCGTCAGCGTATGCCCCAGCCCCAACGGCGCGCCCACGACGAAGACCTGGTCGCCGACTTGAGCCTCGTCGGAGTTCCCGAGCCTGGCCACCTCGGTGTGCGGCGGGACCCGCTCCAACTGGAGGAGGGCCACGTCGGCGGAGGGTTCGGAGGTCACGACCTTGGCTTTGACCACCTCGCCGGTTTGGAAATGCGCCGTAACCTCGTCGGCCGTCTGGACCAGATGGGCCGCCGTCATGACCTTGCCGTCCGCGGAGATCAGCACCCCCGAGCCCATCCCCGCGAGGGTGGTGGGTTTCTGCTCGGGCCCGCCCACGGTCTCCTTGCGATTGGTCTGGATCACGATGACCGCGCCGTCCACTGCCTTGAACATCTGGCGGAGCGTGTCGGCGTCGGCGTTCCCCCAGGGCCAGCCGACCAGGACCACTGCACACAACAGGATGGCACGCGCGTTCATGGACACCTCCAGCTCGGCGTTGGCGGGCGGGCCGGCTACGTCGGACGGTTCCGCTTCCAGTTCTCGAGGGTTTCCCTTGCGGAATGATAGCCGATGTCCACGATCCGGTCGATCGATTTCCAGTCGAAGATGCTGATCCCTTCGGTCGGGACGTGGAGATAGAGATCCGCCTGTCGTTTGATCGTCTCGATCTTCGACAAGGTGTTCAGCATCGTCGCCCGGGTCAGAATATTGAAGATGTTGGGCACCGACACGCGCTTCGCCAAGGGATTCAACCGGCGCCAAAACAGCTGCCAGCCCGAGAAGAACGTATGGGCGCCGACGTTGGTCGTCAAGTCGGTCCTCGCGCAGACGTCCACCGCGATCACGGCCCCCTGGGCTAACTCGCCCATCACGTCGGCCGGCAGGTTATTGAGGATGCCGCCGTCGATCAGCAGGTCTCCGTTCGGCAGGACCACGGGCGGAATCGCGCCGGGCACCGCCACGCTGGCCCTGGTCCACAACCACAAGGGCCCGGCCTGGTGGACCATCATCGCGGCACGCGTGAGATTCGCCGACACGCAAAAGTATTTGATCCAGAGATCTTCAATCTGCCGGGAGCCAAACATCATCTTGAGCATCTTGGTGAGTTTGCGGCCGGTGATCATCGCCATGATCGGCAGGGTTTTGTCCCGGTGCGGCGCCAGCCCGACGAACCCCTTGCGGTTCAACTCGACGATCTCTTCGACGGAGCGCCCCATGGCGTATTGTCCGGCGATGATCGCCCCCATGCTCGTGCCGCCGATGAGATCGATGGGCAACCCGCAGTCCTTGATCGCCCGGATGACGCCGATGTGGGCGAACCCCCGCGCGCCCCCGCCGCTCAGCACCAAGCTCACCGAGTGCCCGGTCAGGATCCTGGCCAACCGCTCGTAGTCCGCTTGCCGGTCGGCCCGCACGTGATGATGGGCGGACACCTGGCAGGCTTTGAGCCATTGACCGGTGCCCTCCGGTGCCTTCGCGTCATCCGGATGCAGGAGGACCAGTTCTTTCCTGGCGCCGGCCCCGCCGGCTTCCCCCGACCGCATCAGCATCTCGATCACGCCGGGCGATGAGTAGGCGCCCGCCGTATGGACGAGGAGAATCAGGTCGGCTTGTCGCAGGCAGCGCTTGGTCCAGGGGGAGGGAGTCGAGTCGCACTCCAGGAGCAGATATCGGTACTGCGTTTCCTGGTCGTTCAGCCAATCCACGATCCGGTTGTTGCTTAGACTGTTCAGCGGCACCTGGGCCGTGCCCTTCCCCAGGTGCCGGTCCAGCCGGCTGCCGTCCAAATGCAACACCGAGCCGCCGCAGGTCCCCAACGCCGAGACCAGGCGTTCGGCGAAACGGGCATGCGGGACGGCCTGGTGGCCGGGCACCACCGCAATGGTAGCGATCGGCGTCGTCTTCGTCCGCGACGCATCCGATTGCTGCAGACGCCGGGCCAGCGTGCGTGACAGTTCGACGGCGGCCTGCGGATGGGCTTGCAACAAGCGGTCGAACGCCGCTTTGGGGAGACGGATCAACTCCGAGTCGCGTACCGCGCGCACCGTCGCCGAACGGGGGGCCTCCGTCAACAGCGCCATCTCCCCGACGCAAGTCCCCCGCCCAATGGGTCGCACCATCGGATCACCCCCGCCCTCCTCCTGGATGATGGCCTCGAGCCGGCCGCTCACGACGGTGTAGAGGCAATCGGCGGGATCCCCTTGCCGAAACAGGGTGTCGCCCCCGGACAGACGCAGCCACGCGGATTCCTGAATGACCTGATCGAGGGCCGATTGGTCGAGTCCGCGGAACAGATCCATCAAGGCAAGAGACTGGCCGGACTGCCGGCTGCTCGCCAAGCGCTCCAACTGTTGTTTGATGTCCGGATGCTGGGCCAGAAACCGATCGAGCCCCGCCTTGGTGAGACGCATCAGTTCCGACGGCTGGATGGCACGGACGGTCGCCGACCGGGGCTGGTTTGCGAGGAGGGCGATTTCTCCGAGGCAGCCGCCGACGGCAATCTGCCCCAACACCTGTTCGGTGTCGTCGGCCCGTTCGAAAACCACCTGCAGGCACCCGTCCGCCACGAGATACAGACTGTCGGCGGGATCGCCCCGGCGGAAGAGCACCTCGCCGGCGGACAGCCGGACAGGCTCCATCTCGTCCCCCAGCTTCCTCAGCGTGGGCTGATCCAACCCATGAAACAGCTCCACGGAGGCCAGTAAGGCGCTGGTGTCGGGATGCGGGCAAGGAGGTTCCGGACGCTGCATCGGGGTCCTTCTGCTCACGCGCGATCGGTGCGACGGACTCGCGAGAACCGGCCACCGGGCCGGGCCAAGACAGCCGAGCTTACTGACTTATGCGTGAGGGGTCAACGGGGAATGGGGGAGCGCCGGCACGGAAGTCTCGCGGCGCGGTTCGGAACCGGGCACAAGCCGGTGGTCACAAGCGCCCTTCGTCCAACTCGATGGCCTCCACCCAGGTAGTGACCGAAGGAAGCGATTCGACCGGCACCTTCCGTTTGGCCGCGATCTCGGCAAGCCGGACCTGAAACCTGTGTTGTGCCGCCTCGTCCTTGGGCGCGGCTTTCAGGAGGCCCTGGTTCCACAGCCGGATATCCGCCTCCGTCAGCGGCTTGCCCTCACGGCGCACCCAGGCCAGCAGCTCATCGTCCGTGCCGCCGGCCTGCACTCGCCGTTCGAAAGCGTCGCCCGTCAGGCCGAGCAGATCCAGCAGGTACTTGTCGAAGCCCGCCGTGAGATAGTTGTAGTCCTGAATCAAGCCGGCATGGCGCAGGCGCACTTTGTCGATCATGCGCCCGAGATGCATGATGCCGCCGAGCATCGCCTTGGGACTGCGGGGATAGGTGTCGGCCATCTAATTCGCCTGCCGGCTCAGCCGAACCACGATGGCGCCCATCACATCGCCCTTTTTGAAATTGCGCCAGCGGCTTTCCGGGTGGCCGTTGTGGCAGTCGGCGCAGGACTGGGAGACGGCGAAGTCGGCCGCCATGGCCTTGAACTGTTTCCCGTCAGAAAAGGTGACGATCTTCTTGCTGGGATCGGCCATGAGGCTTTTCAAGGCTTCCGTCTCGGCGTCGGTCTTGGGCAGGTTGCTCTTGTAGATGGGGGTCAGACCGATGATGCCGATCTCGAACGTGTCCAGGTCGGACCCGGCGGTTTTCACAAACTGGGCGGGCAGCGGGATCGCATGGGCGTTCTTGACCCAGTCTTCCTTGGGCGCGATACCGACGTCCTTCGTATGTTCGACGACGTGCAGCACGTAAGCGGAGCGGAAGGCGCGGACCGTTTCGAGCACATAGCGGGCCACCAGATCGTAGGTTTCCGCCTGCGCCACGGATCCCCACAGGACCAAGCCGACCACTCCCGCCCCCATCGCCATACCCAAGGCTCGCTTGTTCATGATCCCTGCGCTTTCCTCATTTCTCGTGTTTGTTCAAACGGACGATGACGGCCCCCATGATGTCCCCCTTCTTGTAGTTTCTCCAGGGACTGTCCGGGTGGACGTTGTGGCAGTCCACGCAGGACTGCACCACCGCGATATCGGCCGCCATAGCCTTGAATTGCCTGCCGTCGACAAAGGAAACGACCTTCTGGCTGCGATCCGATGTCAACCGCTGGAGCGCATCGCTCTCGGCCTGGGTGCGGGGGAGATTACTCTTGTACACCGGGGTCAAGCCGATCAGCCCGATCTCGAAAGATTCCAGATCGGCGCCGGCCGCCTTCACGAACTGGGCGGGGAGGGGAATGGCATGGGCATCCTTGATCCAGTCTTCTTTCGGAACAATGCCCCCTTCGCGGACATGCTCCACCACGTTCAACACGTAGGCCGTGCGGAACGCCCGGACCGTCTCCAGCACGTACCGGGCGACCAGATCATAATTGTCCTCGGCCCGGCCCGGAGAGACGGCCAGCAGGATCGCGGCAACAGCCAGGGCCGCTCCCATCTTGATCCGTGTCCAGCATGACATGACCGCCTCCCTTCGCCCCCGTCTATTCCCGTCCCGCACGCAATGCGCCCGACGATGATACTGGAATCACCCAGACCATACAAGGGTCGCAACGAGCTGCGGAACATGGTACAAAAGGGCGCGGAAGGAACGGGCGGAGACGTTCAGCAGGAGGACGACGATGAATCGTAAGGAGTTTGCGGCCGTGCTGGCCGTGGCCCTCGTGGGCGGGTTCCTGGGCGGCCTGTGTGCGGACCGGCTTCTGAACGTGGAGCCGGCGTTGGCTCAGCAGCGGATGAAGGTGGTCAACTCGGAAGAATTCCTGTTGGTGGACAAGTTCGGCAGGACGAGAGCCGGTCTCGGCTTGGATGCCAACGGAGAAGTCGGGTTGGTGTTGCTGGGCAAAGACGGGAACCGGAGCCTGCACCTCACACCCGACGAACCGCAAGCGCTGAAGGTGAAAGACAAGGCGGGGAAAATCCTCTGGGCCGCGCCCTAGTCCGCGGCTTGGGCGCCGGCTACCAATCGGCGCCCAACCGGTCCACGACCACGTGGTGCACGACCGCATGCGGCCCCAGCGTCGCCAGATACACGGCGGTTTCCGCAATGTCGAACGGACTGATCTGCTCGCTGCGCCGGATCTCTTCCGGCGACGCATCCACGAGCGCATCGGCGACTCCGCCCGGGCAAATGGCGCTGACTTTGATCTTGTAGCGACGCCCCTCATCCGCCAACGATTTGCTCAGCGCCATGATGGCATGTTTCGAGGCGCTGTAGGCGCCGGTGCCGGCCCAGGCTTGCAGCCCGCAGACGCTGGACATGTTCAGGATCGTCCCACCCTCCGGCTGCTGCATCATCCGACGGAACCCGGCCCGGCAGCAGAAAAAAGTGCCCCGCAGATTCGTGCCGATCACTTCGTTGAACGCTTCCGTGCTCGTCTCGACGATCCGGTCGCCGCCCCCGATCCCGGCGTTGTTCACCAGAATGTCCAGCCGGCCGTACTGTGTGACCGTGTCGGCGATCAGCCGCTCCACTTGCGCCTCGTCGGCCACGTCCGCGGGCAGGGCCAGGGCCTGCCCGCCCCGCTGCGTAATCTGCCGCACAACCTGCGCGCAGAGATCGCGCCGGCGGGCCGTCACGACGACCTTGGCCCCCTCGGCAGCGAAGGTCAGGGCGATGGCCTTACCGATCCCACTGCTGCTGCCCGTCACGACCGCCACCTTGCCGTCCAAACGTCCGCTCATACATCCGGCTCCTTCGTGAGATGCACGGGCTTCATCCCCGGTTGACTCGACCGCATCGGACAGCGTACACAGAAGACCATTGTAATCCAGCCGGAGACCTTGCACCATGAACTTGTCGGACCTAACCCCCGAGCAACTGCGCGAGCTGGTCTCGGGCATCGTGGACGACCGGCTGCGCGACTTGCTGGGCGACCCGGACTTGGGCCTGACCCTGGGGGAAGCGGCGAGGATCAGGCTCAAGGGATCCCTCGCCTCGACGACACGTCTCACGGGCGAGGACGTGGCCGAAAAACTCGGACTACGCTGGTAACAAAAATGGCTTGGTTTCAGATTGCCTATGGCCCAAACGTGGTGGCCGATTTGAAACAGATCGAGCCGGGCACGGCGCAGCGCCTGCTGGACAAGACCAAGTGGCTGGCCTCCAATGTGGACAATCTCCGCCACGAGCCCCTGGCGCCGGATTTACCCGACCTGTCGAAGTATGCGGTGGGCGACTGGCGCATCCTCTACTCGATCGACAAGGACGAACGGCTCCTGGCCGTGCACTCGATCGCCCATCGCCGGGACTTGTACGGAGCCGTCCGCTGAGAGCCCCGGTGCATCTCCACCATACCGCATTGCATAAAAAAGGAGTCATTCATGGCTGAAATCACGACGCCATCCGGACTGCAGTACGAAGACACACGGGAAGGGACCGGACCCGCCGCCCAATCGGGCCAGACGGTGTCCGTCCACTATACGGGGTGGCTGACCGACGGCAAGAAGTTCGATTCCAGCAAAGACCGCAACCAACCCTTCGAGTTTCCCTTGGGGGCGGGCCGCGTGATCAAGGGCTGGGACGAAGGCGTCCAGGGTATGAAGGTGGGCGGCAGCCGCAAACTCACCATCCCGGCCAATTTGGGCTACGGGGCGCGGGGGGCCGGAGGCGTCATCCCGCCGAACGCCACGCTGGTCTTTGAAGTGGACCTGTTGAAGATCCTCTAGCCCCTTGCCAGCCCGTGGATCGCGGCACCCAGACATTCTTTGCCCCCTGCCCGCGCGGGCTGGAAGATTTATTGTGCGCCGAACTGGCCAAACTCGGCGCGCAGGATATTGCCGGCACGCAAGGCGGCGTGAGCTTCGCCGGCCCGTTCGATCTCTGCTACCGCGTCAACCTCGACAGCCGCCTGGCCAGCCGCATCCTCTGGCGGATCGCCCAGGGTTCCTACGCGCACGAGCAGGACCTTTACCAGGCCGCCCTTCGCCTGCCCTGGCCCGACTGGTTTCCCTCCTCCTGCACGATCAAAGCCAAAGTCAGCGCCAAGCGGTGCCCGCTCAAGAGCCTCGACTTCGTCACGTTGCGGATCAAGGACGCGGTTTGCGACACGTTCAAATCCCTCACCGCAAGCCGCCCCACCGTCGAAACCAGCAGGCCCGATATCCGGATCGACGCCTTCCTGGATGAAACCCGGTTCACGTTCTATCTGGACACGTCGGGGGAAGCTCTCTTCAAACGAGGCTGGCGCAAGGCCGGAACCGAAGCCCCGCTGCGCGAAAATCTTGCCGCCGGAATCCTCCAGCTGGCCGGCTGGACCGGCGACCAGGTCCTGCTGGACCCGATGTGCGGCGGGGGGACGATTCTGCAAGAAGCGGTCATGCTGGCCAAGCGCATCAGCCCCGGACTGGGCCGCCGCTTTGCCTTCGAGAAGCTGCGCAACTTCGAGCCGCAACGTTGGCGGATGCTGTGCGACGCGAGCCGCGGGCAACAAACCAGCGACGCTCAGCCGGCCATCTTCGGGAGCGACCGGGACGCGACGGCGTTGCGCGCGGCCCGGGCCAATCTGGACGCAATCGGTCAGGCAGACGCCGTGCGGCTGACACAGGCCGATGTGTTGGACCTCACGGCACCGGCCACGGAAGGCCTGTTGATCACCAACCCGCCCTATGGGGTCCGCCTCGGTGACGACGCCATGCTGGCGGCGTTCTACCCGAAGCTGGGCGACCTGCTCAAACAGTATTTTCCAGGCTGGCGCGCCTATATTTTGACCGCCGACCTTCGCTTGCCGAAGCTGATCGGACTCGCTCCCTCCCGCCGCACGCCGCTGTTCAACGGCGCGCTGGAATGCCGGCTGTACGAGTTCAAGATGGTGGCTGGTTCGATGCGCCGCAATAGGTCGGAGGGGGCCTAGTGTGAACGGGCTCATCGTCACGATCGGCTTGGGCTTGTTCACCGCCTTGGTCGGATGCGCCGATCGACACCCGATCCCCTCCGATATCGGGGACAAGCCGTTGCCGGTGGCCACGCTGCTCGCGCAGGTGCGCGGAGAGGTCGAACGGTCCGCCGGCGCGCAACAGGCAGCCACGCTCAAGGCCCTGGCCGAGGCTGTGACGGCGCCCGTCCTGTTCAAACAGCCGCTCAGCCTGCGCACGCTGACGGACCCCTGGCGCGGCTTCGCGACATTGGAACAGCGCCTGGCACGCGTGGCCGGCGCCACTGCTTCGCCTCAGCCGCTGGACCCATTGTTGGTGGCGCTGGAACAGTTGTCGGAACGAGCGCCTGGGTCGAAGGCCCAGCCCGCGCCCCCGACATCAACACAGGCAGAGGACCATGTGGCCTATCTGGAAGCCCTGCTCGCCGAAGCTGCCCGGCTGCGCGCGCAAGCCCTCAGTCAGTTGACCGACGAGGAGCGGCAATTCCTGTTCGACCAGGCGGCGCGGCTCGCGGACGGCTTCGTCCCGCAATGGTCGGAACGGGACGAGGACCAACGTCGGCAGGCGCAGGCGGACCGCCGCTTCTTCGCGTTGGTCGGGGATCGACTGGACCAGGCCTCCTTGTTGGACGCCGCGCGGCTCCTCGCTAGCCTGGACGACGAAGAATGGCTGGGCAGGGTTCGCCTCGCCTTCAAAGATACGCCGGCCCTGACTCACCCGCTGCCGGGAATCACGGGGCCAGTGCTCCTGTTCAAGAACGCCCAGTCGGGATTGCTGATTATCGGAGGACCCGGTCCCAACACCTACGACCTACATGAACCGGTCGCCCTCCTGTTGGATTTGGGCGGGGACGATACCTATCGAGGCACGATAGCTGCCGCCACGGATGTCACCCACGGCGTCAGCCTCTTGCTGGACCTCGACGGCAACGACCGTTATGAAGCCTCGCCGCTCGGCCTGGCGACCGGACGGCTGGGTGTGGGACTGCTGATGGATCGCAACGGGGACGACCAATATCGCCTGGCGGCGGGAAGCGGCGGGGTTGGACTGGCGGGGATCGGCCTGCTGGAGGACAGAGAAGGGGACGACCGCTACGTCGGCTCCCGCCTGACGCAGGGAGCGGCAATCGGCGGGCTGGGCCTGCTGGTCGATCTCGCCGGCAACGATACGCACAGCAGCTTCGGCTATGCCATCGGGTTCGGCGGGCCGCTCGGCACGGGCGCCCTGATCGACGTCGCCGGCCACGACCAGTATCAGTGCGGGAATCGGTATCCCAGCCGCTATAACGAACAGGACGCGCCTCAAGCCAAGCAAGGCGACGCGCAGTTCCAATATGAGTGTTTCGGCATGGGGGCCGGAGTCGGCCAACGGTTCATGCCCAAGCTCGACCGTTCCACGACGGCCGACATCGCCGGGGGCCTGGGCCTGATCCTGGATCTGGCAGGCAACGACCGTTCCCTCAGCGCCAACTTCTCGCAGGGTGTGGGCTATGCCTTCGGGACCGGCGCGAAACTGGATCTGAGCGGCGACGACGAGCATGTGGCGGCGCGATACGGCCAGGGGGCGGCGGCCCATTTCGGCGTGGGACTATTCGTGGATGCCGGCGGCAGGGACTCCTACGGCTCCACCGGCCCCCTGTACAACGGCGCAGCGGCCTGGGACCGGAGTGTGGCCCTCTTCGTGGATGGGGGAGAGGACGACGATTGGTATGACTTTCAACAGTCCACCGGCTTGGGCATCGCCGAGCAGCAATCCTGGAGCCTCTTTCTCGACGCGGGCGGGACGAACCGGTATGCGATCCGGAGCGGCAAGGGCACAGCCGACGACGGCAGCATGAGCGTCTTCATCGGACGCTGAGCTGCCCGCTCAAGCTTTGGTTTCCTCCGACCGATATCCCTTTACACCTTGCTGTCTCCCGAGCCGGAGGCGCACACAACCGACACCAACGAACACCGAGCCCTGTGAGCGGGTGACGAAGGGAAAGAGGTCGCGATGCTGACGGCCATGGGCGACGTGATGCGGCACTGTTACGCCAAAGGCTGGATCACCACCAGGGACGGCAACATCAGCCTGTGCAAAAAGGCGGGCAAGTACCTCTACATCACCCCGACCGGATTCAGAAAAACGATCGTGCACCCGGAGCAGATCGTCAAGCTGGAAATCGTCGCGGATGCGGCGACAGCGGAGCGCCGGCCGCGCGTCCTGGAGCAGCAACGGCCTTCGGGAGAACTCTGGATGCATTGGAACATCCAGTGCCATACCCCGCGCACGAGAGCCGTGGTCCACATCCACCCGACCCACGTAGTTGCGGCCATCTATCGGGGATTCGACTTGCAGAAAATTTGCGCGGACTTCCCGGAGATTTCCCGGTACACGAAGGTCGGCCCGTCGGTCCCGCCGCTGCCGGCCCTCTCCCGCGAATTCGCCGACGCAACCGCGGACTGTCTGGGCGTGCACCAGGACGGTTCGTTGGACTATGACATCGTCGGGCAGGCCAACCACGGAGTCTGTTCCGTGGGGTCTGATCCCTGGTCGGCCTACGAGCACATCGAGCGGCTCGACCATATCTGTGAGATTGTACTGAAGAGCGGGGTGAGCCCCGGAGTCGGAATGTTCGACGCAGTCTTACGCTGACGGAAGGCGCCGGCTGTCCGGCACATCCGAACCGATCATCGGCCTATGATCTGATCAGGCCGTGACCCCACCCCGAACCACCATCCAGCTGAACAGCACCACCAGTGAGAATGTAAGCATGTTGGCTTCCCTCCTTGGCACCCTCTGGCTTCCTCGTTCCGTTCAATCGCTTGCCCCTTACTTGAGCAAGATGGGTACCATCTTGACACCAGCCCCGATTACATATCGCAAGATATTGAAATAATATAATTATTTTAGATTTAAACTGGAGCAAATGGCCTGCAAAAAATGGCCATGTGGCACAAAGTTGAGTCTTATAGGACGCCTTTGCGGTGTTTTTCACACACCCGGATGAGATGAAATGATGGAGCTGGCAAATGGGTAGGGAGGCCGGTAAGCTAGATAAAAATCGGGCTTGCGCCAGCCTTCGTAAGGAGAGAAGAGAATCGACGACTAAACGGTACGCGCCTCGCAGCACCGTTGTGCTTGTCGATAAGGAGCCCCCCATGGAACGACGAACCCTGCTCAAGACCCTGGCGGTCTTGGGAATCGGATGGCTGGTTAAGGGCATGAGTCCGAAACCGACCGAGGCAAAGGAGGCAGCAATGGGTTTTGAAGTGGTCAAGACAGACGCGGAATGGAAGGCGCTTCTGACGCCGGAGCAATATCAAGTCCTGCGCCATGAAGGGACCGAGGCGCCGTTCAAGAACCCCTACCACGACAACCATGCCAAGGGCGTCTACCACTGCGCCGGCTGCGACCTGCCGCTGTTTGCTTCCGAGCACAAATACGACAGCGGCACCGGTTGGCCCAGCTTCTGGCAACCGATCAACGACCACGCCGTCCAGACCAGGACGGACTACAAGCTGATCCTGCCCCGCACCGAGGTCCATTGCCGACGCTGCGGGGGACACTTGGGCCACGTGTTCGAGGACGGACCCAAGCCGACCGGCTTGCGTTACTGTATGAACAGCGCGGCCATGAAATTCGTACCGGCCAAGGCCTGACTGTTTTTGCAAAGACCGCTTGGGGCTTGAGGGTATCGCTGGAGGCGGACCCCGTCCTTTCCGTTGTCCTCGCACACCGACAGCAATCGGCGGACGCGATTGACAGAAGCGAAGGACCGCCGTACAACTCACCGGCAGGCCATATCTCCGGGAGGCATCCATGTCCGCCATCAAGACTCACGCTGCACGACAGATCTGGGCCACGGTGACTCTTCTGCTAACCCTAACGATCAGCGGCTGCGCATCGGGCGACGCCATCAAAGCCCCCAAGCCGCCCGCCACGTTCAGCCCGCAGCAGGAAGCGCAACTGCTGAAAACCGTCCTGGACGCCTTGGAGAAAGGCGGCATTCCCGGCGCCGTCATCGGGATCTGGGCGCCGGACCAAGGCACCTGGGTCGAGGCCTTCGGCCAGGCCAGTCTCGCCGGGCACCAATCCATGGCCGTGGACCACAAGTTCCGTATCGGCAGCATCACCAAAACCGCCACCGCCACGATCGTTCTGCAACTGGCCGGCGACGGGGTGATCGATCTCGATCAGGACATCGAGAAGTACGACAAGAAATACGACCTCAAGATTCCCAACGCCAAAGAGATCACGATCCGCCAGTTGCTGAACCACACCAGCGGCCTCTTCAGCTACACCGACGATCCGGCGCTGGAAGCGGTCAGTTACGCCAACCTGCTCCTCTATTGGACGCCGCAGGAATTGATCAAGTACGCCGTCTCCCACCGGGACACCGCACAGCCCGGCAAGGAACACCATTACTCCAACACCGGCTATGCCCTGCTCGGCCTGATCATCGAGGAGGAAACCAAGCACCGGCTCGACGAAGAGATGGACCGTCGGATTATTCAGAAGCTCGGGCTCAAGCACACGTCGTTCCCCATGCTGCCCAATACGACCGAGCCGCATGCGAACGGCTACATCGCCAATGCCGATCTCCTGCGCCTGTCCTTCAACCTGCGGGGAAACAAGACGGCCGAGCTGGTGGACGTGACCGCCTTCAACCCCTCCTGGGCCTGGGCCGCCGGCGCCATGGTCTCGGACGTCAACGACCTGAAGGTCTATGCCAAAGCCCTGGGGACCGGCTCGTTGGTGGGGAAGAAGATGCAGGCGGAGCAACTGAAAATGATACCCGTGGTGCCAGGGTCGGACGTGAAATACGGGTTGGGTCTCGCGGAGTACAAGGGATGGCTGGGGCACCGAGGCGAAGTGCCGGGCTACGACATCAGCATGTATTACTCGCCGGAACTCGACGCCACCTTCGTGGTATGCCTGAACCGGACCCCCAACAGCGTCCAATCCGATGCGCTGCTCTTTAGTCTGGCGAAAATCGTGTACCCGAAGAAATTTTAGAGCGTCAGGGACAGGCGCATTAAATCCCACAGACGCATCACCAGCCAGAGGACGGCCAGGATCGCACCGACCAGCAGAACCAGGGTGCCGGTCAGGAGGCTGATGACGAACGTCCAGTCCACGATGTTGGCGGTACGAGGGACCACGCTGGCTCGCCGGAGTAGTGCCGCATTGCGCCGGTTGCTCTGAAACCAGACCGAGAAAGCATCGCCCATCCCGGGAACCGCCCCGACAACCCCGTTCAACAGCAGGTTCAGGCACATGCGGGCCAGCGTCACCCTCGGCACGCGCAACCGCACGGCCATCACCAGGATCGCCGCGCCGATTAGGCTGGCCAGCGCATCCCCAATGCCGGGGATCAGCCCGATCAACGGATCGAGACCAAGGTAGAGGTTTGTCCCAGGAATCCGGACCGCTGAATCCAACAGCCTCGCCAGAAGGTCCGCCGCCTCCCGGATCGCCTCGGCCTCCGCATCGGCGGACCGTCCGTCCCGCAAAGACTCCTGCCGTTGATCGCCGGACATCCACGCCTCCCGGACGAGGGATTATCGCGCAAGGCCCGGCCCAAGACCATGAGATTCGCGTCGGCGGAACGGCCCCTCCGGGATCTCAATTGACAGGCCTACCGGCCGGGACTATGCTGCCGCGCATACGTAGCCCCATCCCCCGTCACCCGGGAGACTGCCATGACGCTCACCCGCTTCACTTGTCTTGTCCTGATCGGAAGCTGGTTCATCTCCGGCGCAGCCGGGCCGGCGCCGGCGCAAACCGGCCGCTCCTATACCGCGCAGCCCAGGTCCGGCGGCGCGGCCGCGCCGCAGATGCTCATCTTCAACTGGATCGGGCAAGACGCGGACTTCGTCGGCGAGTGGGGGAACGGGAGGCCGGACGGCCGCAAGGACGGCCATTTCCAACTGTCGCTCAACGCCGGCACCGGCGCCGAGGTCACATCCATTGCTGTGTACAGCACCGACGCAGGCGGCAATCCGGTCGGCGGCCAGGTCTGGCACAGCGCCACCACCAATCACTGGATGCTGGGCGTCTTTCAGAACGGCCGGCAGATGAACCCGAGTCACGTGCCGACGCTGGGCACCTTCACGGGGCCGGTCACGCTCGACCTCTACGGCAACGACTCCGGCTGGTTCAAGTCTGGCAACTGGTTTCTCGTAGAAGTGACTCTGGGGACCGGGACGAAGATCAAGAAAACCGTGCAGCTGGGAGCCGCGGCGCCGACCGGACGCTCATACACAGCCCAACCCAGAACCGGTTCCACCGCCGCGATCACCTGGGCGGATACGCCCAAAGAACTGCGCGGTAGGAACGGACAGCAATTCACTTACGTCTGCCCGCCCAACGGCACGCCGGCCCGCGTCTGGGGCACGGATATCTACACCGACGATTCGTCCATCTGCGCGGCCGCAGTCCACGCTGGCCGGATCACCTCCATCGCCGGCGGCACGGTCACGATCGAGATTCGACCGGGCCAGAGCAGCTACATGGGGACTGGCCGCAACGAAGTCTTGAGCGAGGGCTACGGGGCCTGGCACGGCAGCTTTGCCTTGGCCGGAGCCACTCCCGCGACGGGAAGCCCGCCGCCCCCTCCGTCCTCCGCAGCGACCCCGGCGACCTGGACGACCCAGGCGAACCAATGGCGCGGCCAGAACGGGCGGCGCGAAATGCTGACCTGTCCTCCCGGCGGACCCACAGCGGGACGTCTCTGGGGCGCCGATCTTTACACCGATGATTCCTCGATCTGCCTGGCGGCGGTCCATGCGGGAGCCCTCACCGCGGCGGCCGGCGGCACGGTCACGATCGAGATCCGGCCCGGCCTGTCCAGCTATACCGGCAGCGTCCGCAACGGCGTCACGAGCCAGGCCTACGGGGCTTGGAGCGGCAGCTTTGCCGTGGTCGGCGCGACGCCGTGAATGACCGGGGGATCACGAAACCGTGCTCGCCCTTACCATGCATCCGGTAAGACAACAGCTCTGGCCCTGGCTGAGCGGAGCCCTGCTCGCGACGGGGCTTTGCCTGACGCCGGCATGGGCGGCCCCGACCGATCCCTTTCCGCAAGCGGCAGCCGCATACCTGCTCCTCGTCCAGGGAGAGCCACAGTGGGCAAGACATGCGGACATCCCCCTGCCGCCGGCCAGCCTGACCAAGATCATGACTGCGTTGCTCGCCGTGGAGAGCCATAAGCTCGAGGAGACGGCGACCGTCGGCGCCGCGGCGGCAGGGGAAACCGGCTCTCGCATCGGCCTCAAGCCCGGCGATCAGTTGAAGGCCGGCGACCTGCTGGCCGCCACGCTCCTGATGTCGGCCAACGACGCCTGCCACGCCCTGGCCGACCACGTCGCCGGCAGCGAGGCACAGTTCATCAGCCTGATGAACCGGCGCGCGGCAACGCTGGGATTGCGGCATACGCATTTCACTAACGCCTGTGGGCACGACCAGCCGGGACACGTCTCAACGGCCCGCGAGCTGGCAACGCTGGCGCAAGCGGCGATGGACGATCCGGCCTTCGCTTCCCTGGCCGGCGTCGTGCGCACGACGATCGCGACGACGGACGGAGCGCGCCGGTTCCAGCTGGACAACAAGAACGAATTGATCGGCCGCTATCCCGGCGCCGTCGGCGTCAAGAGCGGATTCACTGCCAAGGCGGGAAAATGCATCGCGGCGGCGGTGAACCGGGACGGCCGCCGCGTGCTGCTCGTCCTGCTCAACGCGCCGGACCGTTGGTGGACCGCCGTGTCCATGTTGGACCATGCCTTCGGTTCCACCCAGGTCTCCCGGGCCGGAACCCCCGCGCCATGATCGGCGAACGACTGCGCGGCAACAAGGCCCACCCGTTCATCCTGCTCGGCGCCGTGGGCCTTGCCTACCTCAACGCCTTTGCCGGCGCCTTCCAGTTCGACGACTACAACGTCATCGTGGAGGCCCAAGCTGTCCAGAGCTGGGCCTCCTGGTGGCACGACCTGTCCCAGAGCATCCGCCCCCTGTTGAAAGCCAGCTACACGCTCAATTGGACATCGGGCGCCGGGCTGTTCGGCTTTCATCTCGTCAACCTGCTCGTGCATGCGGGCAACGTGCTGCTGGTCTATACCCTGTCCCGCAGAATCCTCGCGAACACGGAGGCTGTGCGCGCCGACCTGGTCGCCGGCGCCTCTCTCCTGACTTCGCTCCTCTTTGCATTGCACCCGGTCCAGACGGAGGCCGTCACCTATGTCAGCGGCCGATCGGCCTCGCTCATGACGCTCTTCTACCTGGCCAGTCTGTTGACCTACGTCCGAGGATGCGAGGGGCAACAGTCCTGGCGGATGGCCTCCCTGTCGCCGTTCTTCTTCCTCTGCGCGCTGGCCGTCAAGGAAACCGCCGTGACTCTTCCGGCGGCGCTACTCCTATGGGAACTGACCGTCAGGACGGACCGGGCCTCCTGGGGAACCATCCTCCGGCGGCAGGCGGCTCACTGGCTGCTGTTGATCGCGGCGCTCGGCCTCCTGCTGCTGCATCCTCGATACGAATGGCTGCTGGGCGTCAGCCTTGGGGCTCGGAGCCTAGGCGACAACCTGCTCACGCAGATTCACGGCATCGCCTATCTCCTATCCCAGGTCCTCTGGCCGAACCAGCTCAACATCGATCCGGACTTGCCCGTCATCACGAGCTGGACTTCCGGCCTGACGGCCGAAGCGATTGGACTGGCCCTGCTTGCGGCGTTGGGGCTTGTGAATCTCCCCCGGCGGCCATGGCTAGCCTTCGGCATCTTGTGGTTCATGCTGCAGTTGCTCCCGACCAATTCGGTCCTGCCCCGGCTCGATGTCGCCAACGACCGGCAACTGTATCTCGCTGGTTGGGGGCTCTTCCTGGGCGGGGTGGTGGCCTTGGTGAAACTGCTCGCCCGAGGACTCGCTTCGGTTGGGGAAGGATATGGCAGCTACTTCATCCGTCGCGTTGGGCTGACGGCTGCCGCGCTGCTCCTGCCGCTCCTCCTCGGTTGGATGACGATCGAACGGAACGCCGACTATCGGACGGAGATCGCGCTCTGGGAACAGACGGTGAGCCTCTCTCCAAACAAGCCCCGCGCCTGGAATAACCTGGGCTATGCCTACTTCCTCGCCGGACGCCAGACCGAGGCCAGGGAGGCCTATCAGACCGCCCTGCGCCTGGACCCGAGATTCGCACTGGCCGACAACAACCTGGCTCTGTTGACCTTGCAGTAGATGCAAGAGGGGGTAGACTCTTGCGGAATGAAGGGGGAGCATGGAAGTTTTGTGGCTGTACTCCGCTCGGGTAAAAACCGTGGGAGGTGTCCATGCTGAGTCTGATCGTCCTGGCCGCAAGCCTGTACGTCTGTCCGGGCGGAGTCTATGCGGACCATCCTGAACCGGGCTGCAAACCATTCACGGAATCCCAGCAGCATGGCTTCAGCACCAAGGAAGACTTCCCCGCCTCTCCTGCGGCGCCGGTCGAATCACGGCCCAGCCGGCCCCAACCCTCCGTCGCGGCGCCCTCTCCACAGCCGGTGGGCAAAGAACCGTCAGCCGCTGCCTCCGAGCTATGCGACAATTATCGCGAGTGGGTGGCCCTCAGCTTGAAACAGAGCGGGGGCGGATTGACCCCGCAAGAAGTGAATCGGTGGAACGCCTTGCGGGGAGTCTTCGGCACCAGCAGCGCCCCGCCCGTGAAGTGCTGATCCAGTCCTAGCCAGACCGACCGTCAACGCGGCCAGCCCTGCAGGACGCCCTGCCGGCGGCGGCGGACAGGGAGCCGTCAACCGATTCGTACCCACCTTAGGCTCCGTGCTCGGTCATCAACCACCCGGCGACGGAGAGTCGCTTATACTCCCCACCCACGGGGTCCACACGGCACACACGATGGAACCGGGGGACGGTAAAAAGGACCAACGAGCCGGGCAGCGGCGCAATGCAATGGGTGATGGAGAGTCGGCGTCTATTCATGCCACCGCCGGAGCCGTTCGCATAGATGATCAATTCGCCCCCCCAGTCCGGCTGCCATTCATCATGCAGGTAGGTGACGAGGGCAAGGCGCCGTAACGGTGCCACGCCATGCCGTGCATTCGCCGGTCCGGCGGTTTGCACCGTATCGTCATGTGTCAGCAGACAATCGCCCGCCGCATAGGAATAATAGCTGAAGCTCATGTGTCGCCGCCGGATACTCGGGAACGACTCGATGTAGCGCTCGATGCACGGCAGCGACAGCCGCTCCAGTAACCGTTCTGCTTCCGGTCGAGCCATCTCCGCCTTGCCCCAGTTGCCGCAGTCAGGAAACGTCGCCCGAACGTGCGGCATCTCGGACAACGCTCTCCAGGCTGCGCGCGTCCCCGCCTGCAACAGGACTTGGCGTTCCGCATCCGTCCAGAAATCTTCAATGACCAGGACCGGATCCCGGTGGAAGGAAAACTCGTCGGCATCGAACTGATTCCAGGATATATTCATGCAGCGCTTTCTTGACTCCTCTCTTGAGTGAGCGGCCCGAACGAAGCCGCCCGCTTCGCTGCAAAATTCGATCCATGCCTGCGTTTGAAATTGTGCCGTGCCCGTTGCTGTTGAAGAGCTGGAAGAACGCCTCTGATACGCGATCGGCATGTCTTGAAATGGGGGGCGCGTACGCCCCATTCGCAGGATCCAGCACTGAGCGTTGCGTGCGAATTCGCCCATTGCTGAGTCGATCTCAGCGATCACTGGAGAGGCAATGAGTGAGCTATCCGTGAAGGAACCGGCTGGAGCGTGGCGCGAGCAAACGGAGTTACCGGTGGAGAACGGCCAGGAGCTTGTCCCGATCACCGAATATCTGGTCCCGGATCTGCTCCACCGCTTCGGTGAAGGCCCGGTTCAATCTGGCATGAGCCGGGTAGAGGGGCATGGACCAGTAATGATGATCGCGGCCCTCGATCTGGCTATAGTCCGCCTGCCCACGATAGGTCCCCAGCATCCTGCCGTCCGCTGTCGAGAGCACCAACTCGAGATCCACCTCGCCCGCCCATTGCTGGAACGGCACCCAATAGGCATGGGCCGCCCAACTCATCCAGGGGACATGGAGCCAGGAGGGGGTGGACACCTCCCCATAGAACTGATGGATCGTTCCGCTCAAGATCAGATCTGGGCTTTGTTGGTTCCGATGGAGCGTCTGAAAGACGCCGGTCGCGCTGAAGTCCGCCACGATCGCTTTGGTGACCAAGACGCTGAGGTCCCCTTCCATCGAGCCAGGGGCGGTCTGGGACAAACTGGCCTCGCTGGAATTTTGCTTGTCGTCAGGCGGCGAAGCATCGACCAGTGGCCGCACCAGCACCTTGGCGGGAATCGTATCGAACGTCGCCTCCATCTTCAGCGTCGGCTTGTAGGGAGTGGCGCAGGCGGTGAGGAGTAACGTGACGCCGACGCCGGGCAAGAGCTGCAAGGCACCGGTCAAGAAAGAGCGCGACATACCGACATACTAGCGACGGGCCGTCGCCACTGCAACCGAAGCTTCGTTCACCAGCCAGGCTCACGCACCGGGCCAAGCCTCGTGGGGAATGTGCCAGGTGGACAGGACGCCCGCGCGCCGCTCGCGCAACAGCAGGCCTTCGTGGCCCTCTACCGCTTCGATCACGCGATCCGCCTTCCGCTGCAAGGCTTCCAGCAGATGCCCCCGCCGCGGGAGCGAGGGCGGCGGGCAGAGGCAGAGGACGCGGCAGCCCTGGCCGGCCAGGAGCCGGAGCGAGGCGAACAGCACCTGTGCCAGCCGGACCGCCTCCGCCGCAGGCACCGTCTCGTCGTAGAACGTCTCCAGCGGTCCGGAGAGAACGACCGCACTGCCGCGGGCGGCGCGGAGGGCCGGGCCCAGCCGTTCCGTGACCAGCTGGACCATCTGGTGGCAGGTAAAAGCCCGCGACACCTGGATGGAGGGCAAAATCCTGCGCGGCAGTGAACCGGCGGCGCGGGCCAGTCGGCCGATCAGAAATGGATCGAAGGCATTGGCCCCGTCCAGATAGAACAGCGACTCGCCCGCGAGGCTTCGGTCCACGACGGCGCAGAGCCCCAGTTGCAGCACGGCCGGATGGCCGTGAAGCACCACCAGTCCATCGCTCTGGGTGAGCCGCCAAGGCCCCTGGTGGACAAGCCGGTCTACCGGAACGGGCGAGGGAACGGAAGACTCGATCGTTGCACTCACCGATGGCAGCCGCAGTGGAAGGATCTGAGGGCAAAAAGTCCGGCTCATCATGATCGCACCTCCATACAATATCGATTAAACCAGAGAGGGGAGACGGAGCACCCCTTGCACCTTGCCCAAAATGCGGACCACCGGGCCATCGGGCGTCAGCGGAATCGGCGCATACTTGGGATTCTCCGGCTGCAATTCATACCCGTCGGCAGTTCTGGCCAGCCGTTTGACCGTAGCCTCGTCATCCAGCAACGCCACAACCAACTCGCCCGGTTCTGCCTGATCCTGGGCTTTCACCAACACGTGGTCCCCATCCAGAATCCCCGCGCCGACCATGCTGTCCCCCTTCACCCTCAAGAGGAAGGGCCTGTCCCAACGGACAAGCGATCGATCCAGCACCACCCGGTCGAGCACTTGCTCCTCCGCAAGCAGCGGCGGCCCGGCCGCGATGCGTCCAAGGATCGGCACCGACACCCCGTCTACCTGCGAAGCATCACGGGTGAGGTGGAGCGCCCGGCGCGCCCCCGCCTTGCGGACCAGACGTCCCTTTTTTGCCAGCGCGCTGAGGTGCTTCTTCACGCCGTTGAGACTCGACAGTCCGTGGTGATCGGCAATCTCACGTAGCGTGGGCGGGTAATGGTGGGCGGCGGTGTACTGTTCGACGAAATTCAGGATCAGTTCCTGGCGATTGGTTAGTTGCAGAGCCATGGTGCATAAAAGTACACCATATATGAAAAAGATGTCAATACATAATTATTGCAATTTTTTCATGAAGTTATGAGTAGATAACCGTTCGGACTAAGACAAGCGATGCATGAGAGATGATCCTGACTGTTTACCGGAAATCATTAAATGTACCGAGAATCTCGCTGGATAAATTGACCGACGTTCATCGCTCACGTACTCTATTTCCTTCATCCTGATCGGATCGTTGATACGAATCAAACGCCCATGCCTACGAGTAACTTCCAATCGCACTTTTCCACCGCGCAGTCCGTGGACCAGGCCCTCGCGGCGGTGGAAAGCCGGCTGGACAAACTCAATCTCCCCGTGTTGGAACAGAAGCTGGGGTGCAGTCTGGATCGGCTGATGCGCGTGGCGGCGGCAGAGCCTGGGGCCCAGTGGGCATTGCGGTTTTCCGATGAGAAGGCGTTTCTGCTATCGCTGGCGGAAGATGCGGCCCGCAGCGAACTCGGCCGCTTCCTGCTCTGCGCGCGGGGGTTGAACTGGCGCGCCACCGACCTCCTGTTCGATCCGGCCTATCAGGCAACGCTCCGCCAACAGGAGCGTGACCACAGCCTGGGCCTGTTCGATCGGTTGGCCTTCTTCACCTGCCCTCTGTTCCTCGCAACGCGGGAGCGCTTCCGCATCTTTCAGCAACAAACACAGCCGTTGGTCACGGACGGAACCGTCCTGGCCAGCCTGCCCTGCGGGCGGATGCGGGACCTGCTCAGCCTGGATTATGCTCACCTCGGGCAGGAGGTTCGGCTCGTCGGCCTCGACAAAGACCCGGAAGCGCTGCAGGGAGCTCAGACCCTTGCCACCGAGATGCAAACGATGCGGCCTGCGCGGTGCGCCGTAGAGTTTCTCGCCTGCGACATTCTTAAGCCCAACCTGACCGAGACCGGCATTCGCGAGAAGTTCGACGTCGTTACCAGCAACGGGTTGAACATCTACCTCAACGACGACCAATGTCGGACCTTCTACCGTCACGTGCATGAGGCCCTGAAGCCGGGGGGAACCTTTATCACCAGCCACATCGTGCCTGCCGAGGAATACCGGTGGGACCAGATCAACCGGGACCATTGGCACCTGCAAGCAATCATCTTGACTGTGCTGATCGGCGCGCTCTGGGAGCCGCGGGTGAAGCCGGCACAACTGGTGCGAAAACAGTTGGACGCGGCGGGATTCCGGGAGGTGCGGACCCGCCCGGACTTACAGGGCATCTTTCCGACCTTCGTTGCGAAGAAACCCCGGTAGGCGAGAAACTGTTTAGCGGAGCTGCCGGTAGCGAAAACAATTGATCCGATGGTCGTTGACCATGCCGACGGCCTGCATGAAGGCGTAGCAGATCGTCGAGCCGACGAACTTGAACCCGCGTTTGGCCAGGTCCTTGCTCAACGCATCCGACTCAGGGGTCTTGTCCGGCGTCGGCTTGCGTATTGGCCGGCGGTGAACTTTTGGCTTGCCCCCGACAAACCGCCAGAGGTAGGCATCGAAGCTCCCGAATTCTTGCTGCACGGCCAGGAAGGCCTTGGCGTTCTGGATGGCCGCCGCGATCTTGAGCCGATTGCGCACGATGCCTGCGTTGCCGAGCAGTTGCCGGACTTTACGCTGGCCGTAGCGAGCGATGATGAAGGCATCGAAGCGATCGAAGGCGGCGCGATAGCCCTCGCGTTTTTTTAAAATCGTGGCCCAGCTGAGGCCGGCCTGGGCCCCCTCCAAGATCAAGAATTCGAACAGCAACCGGTCGTCGTGCACCGGCTGACCCCATTCCTCATCATGGTAGCGGATCATCAGTTCGCCGGCATCGGCGGCCCAGGCGCAACGCTCCATCGCTTATCCCTTGTTCGTGTCGGATGGGTTCACCAGGCTATGGACCGCCGAATAGTCCACGTCGGCCAGGCCCTGGGCGACGGCTTGCTGCAAGAGCTGGCGCACCCCGGATGCGCAGTCGGGATTGAGTCCGAGGCCCTTGGCCTCGTCGAGAAAGAGGTTCAGATCTTTCAATAAATTCTTCGTGGAGAAGTTGGGATCGGCATAGTTACGCGCCAGCAGGCGCGGCAGCTTTTTCTCGAAAGCCGGGGCGAAGAGGGCGCTCTGGCGCAGGATGCCCATGAACATTTCGACGGGAATGCCCTCCCGCTGCACTAATCCCACGCTCAACGAGAAGGCTGCGATTTCCGCCGCGATGAGCTGGTTGAGCGCCAGCTTGAGCGCGGCGGCCTTGCCCACCGGACCGATCAACCGCAGCTCGGGGCCGAAGCTCTTGAGCAGCCCGGCCCAGCGGGTGAACTGCGCTTCCGTGCCGCCCACCATGACCAGCAGTCTCTGTGTCTTTGCCTCGGCAATGCTGCCCAAGACCGGCGCTTCCAGATACTCTCCGCCGGCCGCCTGTACTTCCTGTTGGATCGCCCGGCTTTCCTGCGGCCCGATCGTGCCCATCTGAATCACGGTCCGGCCCTTGAGCTCTGCCTTCCCTGCCGGTGACAGCAACATACGGCGGATAGCGCCCGCATCCGCCAGCATCAGGATCACACAGGCTCCGGCGCGAATCGCCGCCTCTGGCTGCGCCGCCACGGCGATCCCGACCTTCGGCAGATCCGCAATCTTCTCCTGTGTGCGGTTATAGATCGTGACCTGATGACCCGCAGCCTGTAGCCGCTCCGCCATCGGCCGTCCCAACAGCCCAGCCCCCAAAAATCCGATATGCATGGCAACCTTTTGTTCTGCGCAAAGCGTGCCTGCCTACTTCGGCAGGCTCATCGCGCAGCGCAAGCCCACCGTGTCGTGGCGGTAGATGGGCGTGTCCCAGTCGCGGTTGGCGGAACGGGCGCGCAGCGCCCCGTTGGCCCAGGAACCGCCGCGGATCACTTTGTACTGGCCGGTAGCCGGCCCTTGGGGATTGTGCTCCTGCTCTTTCTTGTAACTCCCTCCGTACCAGTCGTGGGTCCACTCGGCCACGTTCCCGATCATGCCGTGCAGGCCCCAGGGATTAGGTTCGAAGGAACCGATCGGCGAGGTCCGTGGGAAGCCGTCCGTGTACCCATGGACGATCCCACCGATCAGCTGCCGCGCCGATTCGTCGGCGATGTTCCCCACCTTCCGTTCGCGGGGCTCTTCATCGCCCCACCAGAAGAGGGTGTGGGTGCCGGCCCTCGCCGCATATTCCCACTCCGATTCGGTCGGCAACCGCTTCCCCGCCCAAAAGCAATAGGCATTGGCGTCTTCCCAGGACACGGACACGACCGGGTGCTGATCACGATGGGGCAGGATCGGCGTGTCGCCCCCCTCCGGCTGCCGCCAACTGGCGCCCTTCACCGCCACCAGCCCCCGGCCCTGCACCCAGGCCTTGGCCCAGCCCTCCCGCTCGGCGGTGGTCAGGTAGCCGGTGGCGGCGGTGAACTGGGCAAACAGACGATTGGTCACTTCATGCACATCCAGATAAAAGGCGTCGAGCGAGACCTTGTGCCGGGGCATTTCGTCTTCATACCAACCCACGCAGGTCGCCTCATCCAGTTCCTGGTTCGTGCGGCAGTCCTGGATCACCAGATCCACCTCGGCCCTCGTACTCCCCATCCAAAAGGAACCGGCCGGCACCAGGATCATGGCGGCTCCATCCCGTCCCGTAATCTCCTGACCCGGACCCGGTGCGCCATTGGGAGACGCAGCTCCGCTCGGATGGTATTCCGCAGGACTGGGTCCGGGACACAAGACCAGGGCGCCGAGCGCCAACGCCACTCCGATTGTCAGGCCCGCGAAGGAGACCTTGCACTGTCTCATGCCGCACCGATCCGCTGTCTCATCGTCCGCCCCTGTGACCGCCGGCGATCGTTTGAGAGAGAGTAAAAGAATCCGACGCCGCATACAAGAGGCTGGTCTTTTGCCACTGGCCCAGGTAGGCTGATCCCGATTTTTCCACGCGACGCTCACCCGACAGGGATCGAACGATGGCGGACGCCGCTTCATTCCAGTTCTCCGGACAGCGTTTCACCGTTGAATACCGTCTGAGCGGGACGGAGGCGGAAGCGCGCACGAAAGCGGCCTCGGTCTGCAACGATCAGACGGTCGAGGCGCCCGACAAGATCATTCCGGCGGGCATGATCCGCGAACAGATTCTGGGGCGGGTGGAACGGTTCACCAGCGCGGCCGGCTCATCGCTCGCCGCCATCAGCTATCCGATCGAGCTGCTCGGCCAGGACTGCGCCCAACTGCTCAACGTCCTGTTCGGCATCAGCAGCCTCAGGCCCGGCATCCGCGTGGAACGGCTGGAGATCCCCGAGGCGGCGGTGCAGGCGAAAGACTGGCCCGGGCCGCGCTTCGGCCGGAACGGGTTGCGCGACCTCGTCGGCACCCCCGTCCGTCCGTTGGTCTGCGGCGTGCTCAAACTGCTCGGCTTGTCCCCGACGGCATTGGCCGACCTGGCCTATCAGTTTGCTCTGGGCGGACTCGACATCATTAAAGACGACCAGGGCCTCGCCGACCAACCCTTTTGCCCATTCGAAGAGCGAGTGGCGCGTTGCGCCGAGGCCGTGGCCAAAGCCAATCAGGAAACCGGCCGGCACTGCCTCTATCTGGCACACGTGACCGGCCGCTGGGAGACGATGAAACAGCAAGCCTTGTACGCGAAGCGCGCCGGCGCCGGGGGCCTGCTGGTCTGCCCGGGGTTGGCCGGGTTCGATGCCCTGCGCGACCTCGCGCTGGATGACGCCATCGCGCTCCCGATCCTGAGTCACCCGGCCCTGCTCGGAAGTTTTGTCACACAGGCCGACAGTGGAATAGCCCCGACGGTCCTCTTCGGCCAGCTCCCCCGGCTGGCGGGCGCCGATGCCAGCTTGTACCCGATCTACCATGCGGGGTTTCCGGTCACGCGGGACGACTGCCGGGCCATTGCCAAGGCTTGCGGCGAATCCTGGGGCCATCTGAAGCCGATCTTCCCCACGGCCGCAGGCCGCATGGGCTTCGAGCGGGTGCTCGAGATGTGCGAGTTCTACGGGCAGGACTTGCTCTTCATTGTGGGCAGCAGCATCCAGCAGCATCGGGCCGGACTGGTCAAGGCCTGCCGGCTGTTCATGGACGAGGTCGCCCGCTCTACCCAACAGGCTGCGCCAAAATAGCAGGCACCGATGCATTCTCCCTCACTGCTCCTCATCATCCCGCCGCTGACGCAACTCAACACCCCCTATCCGTCCACCGCGTACCTGACCGGCTTCCTCCGGTCGCGCGGCTATCGAGTCGCGCAAGCCGACGTCGGGATTGAAATGGTCCTGGCCCTTTTCTCCCGGGCCGGGCTGACGCTGGTGTTCGACCGCATCAGCCGCGCACAGGGCAAGCTGCCGGGAGAAGCCCGTCAGATGCTGGCGCTGCGGGATGCTTACCTAAATACGATCGACGCGCTCGTCGAATTTCTGCAGGGCCGCAATCCGACCCTGGCTCCGTTGATCTGCCAAGGCCGGTTCCTGCCGCAAGGCCCCAGATTCGCAGCCGCCGGCGGAGCCGACTTGGGCTCCTCGGCTCACTCCATGGACCAGGCCAAACGATGGGCGACAATGTACTTGGAGGATCTGGCCGACCTCGTCCAGGCGACCGTGGCGCCCCAGTTTGCCTTGAGCCGTTATGCCGAGCAGGTCGGGACCTCGGCTTCCTCGTTCGAGCAAATCGCGCGGGCGCTGGCCAAGCCGCCCAGCCTGACGGATCAGCTCATGCTGGATTCTCTGTGGCGGCATGTTGACGAGGTCCATCCAACCATCGTCGGACTCACCGTGCCCTTTCCCGGCAACCTCTATGGAGCCTTCCGGATTGCACAGGCGCTGAAAGCCGGCCGGCCCGAGATTACCATCGTCCTAGGGGGCGGCTATGCGAACACGGAACTGCGGCGCCTGGCCGATCCCCGCTGCTTCGACTATGTGGACGCCGTCACCCTGGATGACGGCGAACGTCCCTTGCTTTGCCTGCTTGAATATCTGTCGGGTGCCCGCGAGCAAGGTTTGTTGCGCCGGACGTTTCTTCGATCCGGCGACAAGGTCGTCTGGCAGGACGGAGCAGAAGAACCGGACGTGACCATGGAAGCAGTCGGCACGCCGACCTACGATGGGCTGCCGCTGGACCGATACATTTCCATCCTGGACACGCTGAACCCGATGCACCGGCTCTGGTCGGACGGGCATTGGAACAAGCTCACGGTCGCGCACGGCTGCTATTGGAAGCAATGTACCTTCTGCGATGTGGGGCTGGACTACATCGGCCGCTACGAGGCGGCGCCCAGCGCCATCCTGGCGGACCGGATCGAGGCCCTGATCGCCGAGACCGGGAAGCGTGGGTTCCACTTCGTGGACGAGGCGGCCCCGCCGGCCGGCTTGAAAGGACTGGCGCTAACACTGCTCGAACGGGGCCAAACGATCAGTTGGTGGGGCAACATCCGCTTCGAAGAAGCCTTCACGCCGGACCTCTGCCGACTGCTCGCCGCCTCCGGCTGCATCGCCGTGAGCGCCGGGCTGGAAGCGGCCTCGGACCGACTGCTGGCCGAGATGAAAAAGGGCATCACCGTGGATCAGACCGCAAGGGTCGCCGTGGCCTTTCACGAGGCCGGCATCCTGGTCCATGCCTACCTCATGTACGGTCTGCCGGGCGAGACAGTTCAGGAAACGGTGGAGAGTCTGGAGCGGGTCCGGCAATTGTTCGCTCAGGGATTGATCCAGTCGGCCTTCTGGCACAAGTTCACGGCCACGGCGCACAGTCCGATCGGCTTGGCCCCTGCAGCCCACGGCATCCGGGTCACCGGCCCGCGCTTCGACGGTTTTGCCGAAAACGACCTGACCCATCGGGACCCCCATGGCTCTGCGCCGGACTGGCTGGGGGCCGGGCTGCGGAGGGCCACGTTGAACTTTATTGAAGGCAAGGGCCTCACGGCCAACGTGCAAAGCTGGTTCGATAAGTCGGTCGAGAAGCCGAAGGTCCGTCGCAACTGGGCCAGCCTGGCCCTGGCCGGAAGAGCACGAGAAGATGATCCGACGGCGGAACGACGGATCGTCTGGACCGGCGGGACCCCGGCGGTGGAAACGTTACGAGGAACGAGCCGACGCGTGATTCTCCCCGGCAGGACGGACGATGCGGAGCTTCGACTGGAGGCAGAGAAGGCCGCTTGGTTAGTCGGGTTGATCCGCGAGGCCACGCCTGCCCGTAACAAGCAGGGCGAGGGCTACCCCTCGCTCAAAGACGTGCGCGCCGCCTATCCGTTGGGCGGGCCCCGCGCTTTCGACGCGCTGCTTCGCTCCGCCGCCTGGCGGCAAGCGCGAGCCATCGGGTTGTTGCTCGTCTAGGGATAAAAAAGGGCCGCTGGAAATTCTCCAGCGGCCCCCTCGGTACGCACGGCAGAAAGGGTGTTCAAACAGCCTATCCGGCAAGGCCGCAGCGAGCGAGATGCCGAGGCGTACCTTTCTCGTACGTTGAGGCATCGAGCGACGCGAGAACGCCGCCGGCAGGCTGTTTCAACACCCGTTACTTGTTCGGCTGCGGCGTGATGCGCAGATACGGCTTCACCGCTTTGAAGCCCTTGGGGAACAGGGTCTTGGCTTCCGCGTCGGATACGGCCGGGGTAATGATGCAGTCCTGGCCGTCCTTCCAATTCACCGGCGTCGCCACCTTGAACTTGGCGGTGAGCTGCAGCGAATCCACCACCCGCAGCAGCTCGTCGAAGTTCCGCCCGCAGGAGGCCGGATAGGTGAGCATGAGCTTGACCTTCTTGTCCGGCCCGATGACGAACACCGACCGCACGGTCATGTTGTCCATCGCGTTCGGATGGATCATGTCGTAGAGCATCGCCACTTTCTTCTCCGGGTCCGCGATCAGCGGATAGCTCACCTGGCACCCCTGCGTCTCGTTGATATCCCCGATCCAGCCCTTGTGGGACTCCAGCGGGTCCACGCTGATCGCCAGAACCTTCACGTTCCGCTTCTTGAATTCGCCCGACAGCTTGGCCATGTAGCCCAATTCGGTCGTGCAAACCGGCGTGAAATCCTTGGGGTGCGAGAACAGGATGCCCCAGCCGTCGCCCAACCACTGATGAAAATTAATGGGCCCCGCTGTCGTCTCCGCCGTAAAGTTCGGCGCCTCATCGCCCAATCGTAGTGCCATGTCGGACTCCTTTCATTTATGAGAAGGATGATGGATCGTGTGCGGTCGGCCTCCGGACCTCTAGGATACGGCCTTCTCCTGCCGATGTTCAATAGGGGGAGCGCTAGACCTCGACCGACGTGCCTTCTCGGGCAAAGCACCAGTCGACTTCGTGGAACGGAAGGTTTTTTTCCCGCGCCGTTTTCTTCTGCCGTTCGTAATACTCGCGGGTCCGCGCCTCGGCCTCGGCGATCTTGTCATCCGACGAGGCCGGCTCGTGATGGATAAAGCGCACCTTCTTGATCCCTTCGCTGATCGCCAGGTCCAGCCCGATCAGCGCGGCCGCGTGCCCCCAGTCCACCTTCTCGACCACCTCCATAATGGAGTACTGGGCGTCGAACACCATCAGGTCCGCCCCCTGGTACAAGGGCAGGTCCGGACCGAGGTCCTCCCGGCTCATACGCGTACACTCGGTATCCGCACAGTGAGAAAAGACCTTGCCTCGATGTGCGAAGCGGTAGCCCCAACAGGGGTCCGGATGGTCCAGCCGGTAGGGCGTGACCGTCAGATCGCCCAGTTGCGTCGGCTGACGGGGCGGCAACCGGTGATACACCACTGTGCCTCCGATTCGTTCGAGCGGCACGGGAAAATTCGGCTTGCGGAAGAGCGTGCGCAACACCTCGGGCAGGTCCGGCTCGACGGCGTAGAGATGGATCTTGTTGCCCGGGATGAAGAGAGGCGTGAAGAACGGCAGCCCGATCAGGTGATCCCAGTGGAAATGGGTGAACAGGAGGTGGACTTCGCCCTGGCCCTGGCCGCAGGGGCCCTTCAGCAGTTCGTAGCCCAACAAGCGGAGCCCGCTGCCTGCGTCGATGATAACCTGCTGGGTCTCGGTCTGCACGTCGAGGCAGAGGGTATTGCCTCCATAGCCGCCGATCTGTTGGGGAGGCAGAGAGCCCAGGAAACGGTCGATATCCTCGGCACCCCGGTTCCCGGCGGAAAAGAAGGCGTGGAGCAGGTCGCGCGTTCTCGTAATCAGAGCTTGCGGCGCGGTAGGCGAGGGGAGCGAGCCGCGGACGCCCCAGAATGTGACGCGCATGGCCATAGGGTCCAAGCCTCCCATTCTCGGCCTGGGCGAGTCAAGAGCGCCTCACCAGTCCAGGGATGGCTGCGGGACCTGCGGCAACAAGGGATGGTCGGTCAGCGCCTCATAGGCCTGGCTGATCGAGCTGACCGGGGAAACTTGCACGAGAAAGGGCGTGAGCCAGTCGCTATCGGCAATGTCCAGCTCGTCCGGCACCAGCACGCGGTGCATGTGCGCATAGCCGGCCGCGATGACTTTCAACGGCACAGCGCCCACCGGCGAAATGTGCCCGTCCGGCGTCACGGCGCCGGTCATGACCCGATCGGAGGGAATGAATTCGCCTTTGGCCAGAGCCACCACGGCCAGGGCCACCATGGCGGATAAGCTATCGCCATAAATGGTGACGCCGGCATAGGGCACGGACAGGATAACGTTCCAGGAATCGGTGGAGAGGCCGGCGGCCTGAGCCGCCCGCCGGATCGCCTGCTCGACGGCGGTCTGGGCCATGCGTGAGAAACGGCCGGGCGAGGTTCTGAAGTGGACGGCCAGGCCGGTCCGATCCAGCCGTTCGTCGAAAGCCAGGATGAGGTTCGCAACGGTGCCGATGGGCTGTGATTCCATCGTCACGCCGAGGATGGGGATGAGTTGCTCCCGCTGCCCGCTGAACGCCTGGGCTGGCGGCGCCTGAATCAAGATTGCGGCCAGCGCCAGGATCGAGGCCAGCGCCAATGCCGGCATCATGACCGGCGACCCGCGCGCGCGGCCTGGCCGCGTTGCGGTCCCCACAATCTCTGGACGCCGCCTTACCCCATCAGTCGCCCTCCTGCGACACCATGCATTCGTCCAGGCTGCCCTCCCAATCCCGAGCCGGCCGATACTCCAATAATGGACAGACCGGCTGATCGTCCTGCCGTTTCCGGAGCGCCGCCGACAGCCCGTCATAGATCGCACGGGCCGACTGCGACCAGTCCACGTTGAACGGTTGCCCTTGAAAGGCCGCCTCCGCCGCTTTCATCTCATCATGCGTGAGGGGTCGCGGTCGCTTGAAAGTGTTCATGATCATCGCATTGACTCCGCATCCGCTTCTGCTAACCCTATCGGTCGGAGGGTAGGGGAAGCTTGAGCGGGGCCCCATTCCAGCGAAAAATCGACAAAAAGTTCCGCCAGGGAACAGCGAGACCTGTCCCCGTTGCTTTCCGAACCAGCCTCAGCCATCCTGGCCCCCATGTCCCAATATGACGTCATCGTGATCGGGGCCGGCGGGGCCGGCCTCATGTGCGCCCTACAAGCGGCCAGACGAGGCAGACGGGTGCTGGCGCTCGACCATGCGCCGAAGATCGGCAAAAAGATCCTGATTTCAGGCGGCGGCCGCTGCAACTTCACCAACCTCCATGCAAGCCCGGCCAACTTCGTTTCGCACAATCCTCATTTCTGCAAGTCGGCTCTGGCCCGCTTCACCCCAGACGATTTCATACAGATGGTGAAGGACCACGACATTCCGTTTCACGAGAAGAAGCTGGGACAGTTGTTTTGCGACCGCTCCGCGCGAGATATCGTCGCCATGCTGGTCCAGGACTGCGAGAAGGCCGGCGTGACGTTCCAGCTCGACTGCCTGGTGCAGACCGTCACGAAACCCGACCGGTTTCTCGTGGAGACTTCTCGGGGCTCATTCTCGGGCGAGTCGCTGGTGGTCGCCACAGGCGGCCCTTCTGTGCCTGACACGGGCGCCACGGATTTCGGCTATGGACTCGCCAGACAGTTCGGGCTGGCCCTCGTCGAACCGGCGCCGGCCTTGGTCGGGCTCACCTGGAGCGAACCCGACCTCCGTTCGTTCGGCGATCTGGCCGGCGTCTCGGCCGAGACGGTCGTCACCTGTCGGCAGGCATCCTTCCGGGAAAATATCCTGTTCACGCACCGCGGCCTGAGCGGCCCGGCGATTCTCCAGGCCTCCCTCTATTGGAACCAAGGCGACCCGATCACGATCGACCTGTCGCCGGACTTCGATTTGACCACCTGGCTCCTGGAGGCCAAGCGCCTTGGCGAGAAAACCGAGTTGAAGACATGGCTGGCCTCACGTCTACCTAAACGGCTAGCTGAAAAGTTTTGCGCCCTGTATCTGCCGTCAAAACCCCTGGTGCAACTGGCGGACAAGGACCTGGCCTCCTTCGCCCAACGGCTTCACCGGTGGACCGTCACGCCGAGCGGCACCGAGGGGTTCAAGAAAGCCGAGGTCACCAGGGGCGGGGTGGATACGGACTCACTCTCCTCCCGAACCATGGAAGCCAAGCAAGTCCCAGGTCTCTATTTCATCGGGGAGGTCGTGGACGTGACCGGCCAACTGGGCGGGTATAATTTCCAATGGGCCTGGGCGTCAGGTTTCGCGGCTGGCCAGTCTGTGTAACAGACGGTGAAACTTGGATCGTTGCCCTTAAGGAACTTGCAAAGAAAAGTGTGGTAGCATGACCGACATGTCATCACGGCCGGCTGGTTGATCCGGCGGAGGAACCATGAGCGACCATCGAGACCCGAATGAACGAGATAAAAGGAAGGCCGGAGGAAAAGAACAAGTAACGGGACAGGGCTCCTCCTCGCCGAACGATCCCCTGGTCTTGATCGACGACTGTTTAGCCTCCCTGCCGGACGACGATCCACGGCAGAAGATCCTCTACAAGCTCCGTCATCTGATACTGCAGGAAGGGGCGGCCCACCAGCAACGGGAAGCGGAATTCAAGAAACTCAGCGAGGTGGTAGGCAAGCTGACCGCGCCGGCCAACCGGATCGGCACCTTGTTGGAGCTGCCGGCGGACGGCTTGGCCCGCATCGTCGTGGGCGGGGCCGAGTATTACACGAATGTGGACCCGCGCGTGGCGCCGGCCGAGCTCAAGATCGGCACGCAAATCCTGGTGAACGAGGCCTATGCCCTGATCAAGACGCTCGGCTACGACCGCAATGGTCCGGTGCTGAAGGTTTCGGATACCTTGCCGGACGGGCGCATCCGCTTCGAGCAGGAGCCGGGTCGCCAGGCCTTGATCCTCCAACGGGGGAGCGACCTGGTCGGGGTGGAGCTCAAGGCCGGCGACGAGGTGCGGATCGACCCGAGCCACCGCATCGCCATCGAGCGGCTGGAGGACCGGCAAGCAGACCGCCATCTGCTGGACGAAGTGCCGACCGTCACCTGGGAGCAGATCGGCGGGCAGAAGGCCGCGATCGAGGCCATCCGTAAGGCCATCGAATATCCCCTGCTCCATGCCAAGACCTTCGAGCAGTTCAAGTTCACCCAGCCCAAGGGCTTCCTCCTCTATGGCCCTCCCGGCTGCGGCAAGACGCTGATCGGCCAGGCGGCAGCGGCGAGCCTGTCCAAACTCGTGGGGGACTCCCAAGAAGCCCAGGCTTCACCGGACAGGCCCAAGGTCACAGGCGGGGCTTTTCTCCACGTCAAAGGCCCCGAGATCCTCAACATGTGGCTGGGCGAATCGGAACGGATCGTCCGCGATCTGTTCGCCCAGGCCCGCGCGCGCCGCAAGGCCGGCTTGCTGCCCTTCATCTTCATCGATGAGGCCGAGTCCATCCTGGGCACCCGCCGGGCCATGCGATCGTTCAATATCAACAATACGCTCGTGCCGATGTTCTGTTCGGAAATGGACGGCATCGAGTCGCTACGCGACGTGGTGATCATCTTGGCCTCCAACCGGCCGGACCTGATCGACCCGGCGGTGCTACGGCCGGGACGGATCGACCGCAAGATTAAGGTGGCTCGCCCTGGTCGCGAGGAAGCGGCGGACATCCTGAAGGTCTACCTGACGGCCGACTTGCCGCTGGACCGGTCGCTGCTGGCTTCGCACGGCGGCAGCCAGGAGGCTGCCTGCCAGGCTCTGCTGACGCAGGCGACGGAGGCGATCTTCGGCAAGACCGATTCCAACCGGCTCCTCTCCGTCCGCCTCCGCAACGGCCAGCACAAGGTGCTCTACCGGGCCGATCTGGTCAGCGGGGCCATCCTGGCGTCCATCGTCCAGCGGGCCAAGGAACGGGCCATTGAAAGGGTGATCGGTGCGGCAGGGAGCGAAGCGGGATTGACCAAAGACGATCTGATGATTTCGATCGACGCCGAGTTTCGTGAAGGGGAAATGCTCCCGCCGGACGACGCGGCGGAGGAGTGGCTCAAGCTCCTAGACCACCACCCGGAACAAGTGGTGGGGATTTCCTCGTTCCGCAAGGGCCGGCCGGCGGAAGAGCGGCTGATCGGCCAGATCATTTAAGCGTTGGAAAGTCCGTAAAGTCAGAAAGTTGGCAAGTCGCAGACTTTTGACTTTATGACTTTTCGACTTTCACACTTTACGACATGCGTTTATTTGGCCTCGAAACCGAGTACGGGATCACGCGCGAAGATCTGGACCAGGTTGATCCGGTCGTGGAGTCCATGGACCTGGTGCGGGCCTACCTGACTGCATCCTTCGAGCGGACCTGGGACTACCAGGGGGAAGACCCCCATGAAGACGCCCGCGGCTTCCGCGTCTCCGGCTTGCAGCAGGACAAGGAAGAGGACGAGTTCGCCAAACAGGACGCCCACCGGCCCTTTTCCTTCTATGAGATGAAGAGCGATCTGGTCCTGCCGAACGGCGCGCGGTTCTACAACGATCATACCCATCCCGAATACTCCACCCCCGAATGCCGGACCCTGCGCGACCTGATCGCCCACGACCGGGCCGGCGAGCGGATCGTGCAGCGGGCGGCGGACCGGCGTAACCGGGCCCTGGGCGGCCCGCACGTGCAACTGTACAAGAACAACACCGACTTCCACGGCCACAGCTACGGCTGCCACGACAACTACCTGCTCCTGCGATCCGTCCCGTTCCCAGCGCTTGTCCAGGGCCTCCTGCCGTTTCTGGTCAGCCGCCAGATCATTGCCGGAGCCGGCAAGGTGGGCATCGAGGCTCAGGAGAGCGGATTCCAGCCGGGACGGTATCAACTGTCGCAGCGGGCGGACTTCATGGAAACCGAGTTGAGCGTGGACACGATGCACAACCGGCCGATCTTGAACACGCGCGACGAGCCCCACGCGGACCGGACCCGCTTCCGGCGGCTCCACCTGATCGTCGGCGACGCGAACATGTGCGAGTATGCGACCGCCTTGAAGGTGGGAACGACTCGACTTGTCCTGGACCTGATCGAACTGGGCCAGGCCCCCGCAATACAGCTCGACGAGCCTGTGGCCGCCATCAAGGTCCTCTCGCAGGACCCGGACTTGAAAGCGCTGGTGCGCCGAAACGGCGGCGGCACGATCTCCGGGCTGGAGATTCAAAGCCTCTATCAGCAAGCGGCGCAGCAACACCTTTCCGGCTCGGACGAGGAAACCGACTGGGTGATCCGCGAATGGGGCGAGACCTTGCGGCTGCTACAGAGCGACCGGAGCCGGCTCGTCGGCCTGCTGGACTGGGTCACCAAGCTCTGGCTCCTGGACGCGTTCATGGAGGCCGAACATGTTGCCTGGGACGACCCCTGGCTGACGAGCCTGGACCTGGAATATCATAATGTGAATCAGGCACGGGGCCTCTTTCTCGGCCTGGAGGCCGAAGGCAAGACGAGGCGGCTTGCAACCGAGGTGGAAATCGAGCAAGCTCTGCGCGAAGGGCCGGCGGACACCCGCGGCGGGATCAGGGGACTCTGCGTCCGGCGGTTTCCGGACCAAGTTAAATCGGTACAATGGGAACAGGTGCGGTTCAAGGGACTGCTGAAGCCGCATACCCTCGACATGGGCGACCTGTTCGAGCCGGATCGAGTGCAGGAGCTGGGACGGATTCTGGCCAAGGCCGCCTCTCCGTCGGAGGCCTTGACGGAGTGGAAGGAAAGAAAGGATCGGCAACCATGAATGAACGTATAGACCTGGAACGGCGCGAGCGGCCGTTCGACCCGATGCCCAAACCGACCGGCCCGGGCGAAGAGGGCGGTGGCCCGAAGCGGCCAGAGACCGGTTCGCCGGACAAGGACAATTTGCTGAAACGGATGCGCAAGGTGGACCCGAAGCAGGCGGAGCGGTACCGCCAAAGAACCGGGGAGTAGGCGCGATGGGTATGCAGGGTGATTTCTTGCAGCTCCTGAAGGAGCAGGGCTATCAGATCGGCACCTCGGTCCCAGCCGGCACGGGGGTGGAGATCACGCGCGGCACGACGATCCTGGCCATGAAATACCGGGACGGGGTCCTGGTGGCCGGCGACCGTCGGGCCACAGCCGGCAACATGGTCATGTACGACCGCACCGACAAAGTTCTGGAACTGGACCGCCACAGCGTGATGGCGATCGCCGGCGTCCCCGCCACCGCCTACGAGATGGTGCGGGTGCTGGAACATTCCTTCAAATACTACCGCCGCACCCAGCTCCAGGAATTGAGTTTCGAGGGCAAGCTACGGGCCGTGTCCAAACTGCTGAAGGAAAATGTAGCCGCGGCGCTGGCCGGCACAGGCGCGGTGGCGCCCATCTTCGCCGGCTACGATTTCGAGCAGGGCTCGGCCAAGATTTTCTTCTACGACATTCTGGGCGCCGAGTTCGAAGGGGTGGAATATGCCGTGTCCGGTTCCGGCTCGCCGACGATCCGCGGCATCCTGCACTACGTGAACACCTGGGGCGGGCAACCCCTGGCGGCGCTGCCCGAGGAAGAGGCGACGATCCAGGCCTTGCGGCTCCTCACCTGCGCCGCCGAGTTCGACTCGGCCACCGGCGGGGTCAACCACGAGGCGAACCTCTATCCGGTCGTGAAACTCATCACCGAGCGCGGCGTCCGGACGGTTCCTGACGGGACGTTGAAGCCGCTGTTCGAATCCAAGGTGATCCGCCATGTATGAAGAGCCTTATCGCTGGGTGGAGGCGGTCGGCAACCGCCGCCAGTATCTCGACGAGCAGCTCAAGCAGGGGAGCCCGGTCGTCGCCCTCTCCTATGCGGACGGGATTCTGCTCCTGACCGTCAGCCGCGGCACGCCCAAACTCTACGAAATCTACGACCGCATCGCGCTGGGCGGCATCGGCCACCCGGCCGATCTGGAAAAGCTCCGTTTCAGCCTGCTCGAAATGGCCCATCTGGAGGGTTTCAACCGCTCGCCGTCCGACGTGACCGGCGCACGCATGATGAAACTCGGGCTGGCGCCGATCATCAAGCAGGCCTTCGAGGAGATCTTCAAGGCGCCCTTCATCGTCAAGATTCTCCTGGCAGAGTTGAGCCTGAAACCTGGCAAGGACATGTTCCTAACCATCGACTATGACGGGACGTTCGAAGAGACCTCCGGCTATGCCGTGCTGGCCGCCACCAAGGCCATCCAGACTCGCATGGTCGCTTATCTGAAGAAGGCGGGACACGCACCGCCCCTGTCGCTGGACGCAGCGTTGGCTCTAACCGCCAAGACCTGGTCCGTTGGGTCTCTGGCGCAAGCGGCTGAGTCGGAGGCCGATCACAAGGACGAGAAGGAATCCGCCATACCCGTCGCGCAGGAGCCGGACGACGCCCAGCTGCTGGCGCACTTGCGGGAAACGCTCGCCGACAAGATCCTCGAAGGCGCCGTCCTGGAACGACAGGCTCCCGGCTCGTCGAAATACCGAGCGCTCACGAGAGAGGAGTTGGCCTTTCTGGTCCCGAAGTCCGCGCAGGCATCTGCCTGAGATCACGCCACTTCCATGCTCAATAGAATCTTTGGCCTGGAAACCGAGTACGGGCTCCTGATCAACAGGGACCGGCCCGACCATTCTCCCTCCTGGGTCGCCCATCAAATCCGCGACCACCTGTTCCACCGACAGCAGCTCGGGGTGCTGGACCTGCACCACCGGGGACACGACGAGCCGCCCGGCAACGGGGGCTTCCTCACCAACGCCGGCCGCATCTATCTGGACATGGGGCACCTGGAATATGCCTCGCCGGAATGCGGGTCTCTCACCGATCTCGTCGCCTCCGACCGGGCCGGCGATCAGCTCATCCAGCAGGCGATCGAGGAAATGGGGCTCGGCGACCAGGTCTCGCTGATCAAGAACAACATCGACCACGAGACGGATGCCACCTTCGGCTCGCATGAAAACTACCTGGTCACCCGCCGGTTTCCCTTTTCGCGCCGGGGTCTCGGCCTCCTGGTGCCGTTCCTGATCACGCGACAGATTTTCACCGGGGCCGGACGGATCGGCTCCGCCGATACGCCGGACGGCTGGATTCCGGTGGAACAACTGCTCATCCGCCGGCCCGGGCTGCGCAACGCGGGGGACCGGCCGTCGCTGCCCTTCCAGATTTCCCAGCGAGCCGACCATATCGTCAATGACTTCTTCGAGTGGGTCCAGCAGAACCGAGCCATCGTGAACACGCGCGACGAGCCCCTGGCCGACCCGAACCAATTCCGCCGCATCCACCTCTTATTGGGCGATTCCAACCTGGCGGAAACGGCGACCGCCTTGAAGCTGGGGACGACCGGGTTGGTGCTGCAACTGATCGAGGAGGGCCATGCGCCGACCGGCTTCGACTTCGAGGACCCGGTGGAGACGCTGAAAGAGATTTCCCGGGATCAGGACTTCACCTGGCTGGTGGCCCTACGCTCGGGCAAAACCATCTCGGCGATCGACATCCAGGAGCAATTCCTCGACGCAGCCAGAAAACAGTACCGGGGACAGGACGAGGAAACTGATTGGGTGCTGGACCAGTGGGAAGCGGTCCTCACGGACTTGCGCGGCGACTACCGCAAGCTGGTCGGCCGCGTGGACTGGGCATCGAAGCTCTGGCTCCTGGAATCGTTCCGGGAGGCAGAGAAGGTGAAATGGAACGATCCCTGGCTGAAAAGCCTGGACTTGGAGTATCACAATCTTCATCCGGACAAGGGGCTCTACTTCGGCCTGCTGGAAGAAGGGAAGGTCCCCCGCGTGACCACCGACCAGGCGGTAGCCCTGGCCCAGAAGCAGCCGCCCCGGAACACCAGAGCCTTCGGACGAGGGGAGTTGGTCCGGCACCTGCTGGACCATGGCGTGCCGGAATCGGACGAACCGGAGGACGAGACACAGGGCCGTCAGCGGTTTATCCCGGACTACGTGATCAACTGGTCTATCTTTCAAGTGCGCGGACGTCCACCTTTTCCGATGCCGGACCCTTTCAAAACTTATGCGCAGGAAGTCCGCAGCCATTTGTCCGGCTAAGCCCGTTCGTTCAAGTTCCAGTCTTTCCTGAATGATTCTTGTTTGGCTCTCCTGCGCACCACGCGCCGTTGAAGAGGTGCTGTATGCAATCTTGGGATTGGGCCGCCGCCGGGCTCGTCGGCCTCATGGCCGCGCTGCTCGCCGGCAAATTCATCGAAGCGCTGTCCGGCAAGGCCAAGCTGCTCATTTTCAGCATCGCCGCCCTGGCCGTCGTGCAGGGAGCCGCCACCTACGCCATCCTGCCGGGAGCCTTACTGAGAGATACGCTCTTGGCCCCCATCCTGGGCACACGGCCCGCCGCGGACCGACTGGCAAACCTCTACGAGAAAAAAATTCTGGACGACCCGCTCCTCGGCCCGCAGCTCAAGAGCCTCTCCACCGCGGACCGGAGGCAACGCATGTTCACGCTGACCGCGCACGGGATGCCACGGCTCGATGCCTCCTGGCACGAGAAGCGCGTGGCGCTCATTAATCGCCTGCTTGCCGTGGCCACGGTGCAGGAATGCGCCGCGCTCGGACGGGGCAAGGTGACGGAAGCCGGGCTGCACACCCTCATGGTCAAGCTGTCCGAGCCGGAGGTGGCGCAGATGCATGAGCTGTCCATTGCGGCAGCCCGGGCGGAAATCGGCAACCAGCCCTACCAGAAGGCCGACGATACGGAGCTCGGCGCGGCGGTGCGCGAACTCCTGTCCCGCTTGCCGCCCGAGGATGCGCAACGGTTCGAACGGGAATTCCCGCGCATGCTGTTCGCCGACGACCCGGATGTCTGCTGGATGGGCAAGACCCTCTACGGCGAAGTGGGCAACCTCTCGCCGCCGAACCGGGACGCGCTCCGGCAGGCGCTCAGCCGCTGGGAGTGAGCCGGGGCACGGCTGCCTGCCGACCCACTTCCGGCCTCGCTTGACTCTCGCCCATCGACTCAGTAGCGTGGGCCCACGAGGACGCGATGGCACCCACAGCCGGCCCAGTTCTGAGCGAATACCGGACCAAAGAACGCTTCGTCCGGAACGGCTTCCTGGCCAGCTTTTCGACGTTCACGCTCAAACTCACCGCCGCCCTGCTCAGCAATTCCCTGACGATTTTCACCGATCTGCTGCGCAACGTCGGGGAAACGATCGCCTGCTTCTTCGCCTGGCAGACCATGCGGCGGATCGCGAAGGGCAAGGCGGGCACCTATGACTACGGGTATGGGAAGGCGGAAAGCCTGTCGAGCCTGCTGGTCGCCGGCGTGATGGTCGTCTCGCTGATCATCGCACTGGCCGGAGCCGTCGATCGGTTCCGCCACCCAGTGGACACGCACCGGGTGGAGCTGGGGTTCTTCGTGGCCGTCTATGCCACGGGGTTGAACACGCTCCTCTGGCGGAGGAAGTATCGCCTCACCCGCGCCGCCCCCTCGCCGATCATGGAATCCCAGTGGCACCTCTTCCGCAACAAGGCCCTGGTCAACGGCTGCGTGGTCGGAGGACTCGGGCTGGACCAGGCGTTCGACGGCGCGCCCTGGGCCCTTTACATCGATCCCGCCGCCTCGCTCGTCGTCTGCGGATTTCTGGCCTATTCGATCTATAACATCGCCACCAAAAACACCGCCGACCTCCTCGACCGGGCGCTGGACGAGTCGCTGCAACTGGTGATCCTGCGCGCGCTGGCCGGACATTTCGATGAGTATGCGGCCTTTCACGGCCTGCGGTCGCGCCGCTCCGGCACCGCCGTCTACGTCGAACTCTTTCTGGAGTTCGAGGGCAGCAAGACCATGGCCGAGGTGCAGCGGACGATCGAATCGCTGAAGACCGAGCTGGAACGTCACATTCCAGGGAGCCGGATCGTCATCGCCCCCGCCACGGCCAAAGTGGTCTGAGTTTCGGACAAGACCGCTCCGCAGCTGCCATCTCGTCCCCGACATGCCAGCCTTGCATTAACGACTTCTAATCCCTCCTTAATCGTCCGCTCATCTTGCGGTGCTACCGTTTCGCCCAGAGACAAGGGATCGTGGGCGGGCAGGATCATGGACAAAAGGAGGCGGAATCATGGAATGCCGCAAGTGCAGGGGATTGATGGTGCAGGAGTGGTGGGCGGACTTTTTCGAGGAGACGCGCGCCTGGCGGTGCCTGAACTGCGGTTCGGTGTTGGATCGGATGATCCTGCACAATCAGGAGGCCGTGGTGGCGCTGAAAAAGGAGCCGCGAGGGCCGAGAGCAGTCGCGCGCGTCGGAGCTCGTCGCCTCGAGCCGGCGATCCGGTAAATCCGCGGTAAGATTCGGCAGGAACGAAGCGTTTGTCGGGCCGACTGAAGTCCCAATGCTGGACTCCGTCCTCTGAAATCGTTACAAGAGGAGTCGTCTGAGTCGGCATTGCGCAGCCGATGCAGACAGCACCAACAGCCGGGGCTCTGTCCATGCCGATTCCGGAGCTGACGATCCGTCAACAACTGGCCGAGTTGCTCATGGGGACCCTCCGTTCCTCACGACAGTTGGCCGAACTGGTCGGAATTCCCGAGCGCCAAGTCGAAGACCATCTCGGCCATCTCATCAAATCGCTGGGGCGGAATCGGCAGAAGCGGTTCGTCATGGACCCGCCTGCCTGCCAAGACTGTGGGTTTCTGTTCAGAGAACGTACGAGACTGACCAAGCCAAGCCGGTGCCCCCGCTGTCGAAGTGAAGCCGTTTTGCCGCCCCGATTCGGCATCACTCCTCTCTGCTCGATCAGCGGCAGTGACAATTCCGCAACCGACGCTCGCAGCCTAGATCGCAGGTCGTGACCACCTAGGCAAGGAAGTGGATGAAGCCCATCCATTTCTATCCCGGACCGGCGGGAACGATGAGGTATGGGCAGCATCCCCATTCCATGCTAAAACTGCGGGAATGGAATCAGTCACCTTTCAAGATATTAAGCGGGCCGCGGAACGGCTCCGCGGGATCGCCCACGTGACCCCGGTCGTCACCGGCCGCCAATTGGACGAAATGTCCGGCGCATCGGCTTTTCTCAAGTGCGAGAACTTTCAGCGCGTCGGGGCCTTCAAGTTTCGCGGCGCCTACCATGCCATCCTCATGTTGCCTCCGGAAGAACAGGGCCGGCCGATCGTGACCATTTCGTCCGGCAATCACGCGCAGGGGGTCGCCCTGGCCTGCCGGCTGCTGGGACGGCAGGCCCACATCCTCATGGGCGGCTTGACCAACCCCATCAAGCGCCAGGCCGTGCTCGGCTATGGAGCGACGATTCACGAAGCAACCGATCATCTGGATGCAGAGCGGAAACTGCCGGCCCTGCTGGAGCGACTCCACGCCCGCTACATCCACCCTTTCAACGACCCGCTGGTCATTGCCGGCCAGGGTACCGTCATGCTGGAATTTCTCTCCACCGTCCCGGATCTGGACGTGGTGCTGGCCCCCGTGGGCGGAGGCGGGCTCCTCTCCGGCACCTGCCTGGCGGCACATGGGCTCAACCCCAAGCTACAGGTCTATGCCTGCGAACCGGCCGGGGCCCTGGATGCGATGCATTCCGTGCGGGAAAATCGGATCGTGCCGATGCCAGAGCCCCACACGCTGGCCGAAGGCCTCAAGACCAGCCTGGGCGACGTGACCTTGCCGGTGCTCCGGCAACATCTGGCCGGTTTCTTCGTGGTGGAGGAGGACGAGATTCCCCGCGCCATGCGGTTCGCCTTCGAGCGGCTCAAGCTGGTGATCGAACCATCCAGCGCGGTGGCCCTGGCGCCGCTGCTGCGCCGCGAGCCGGCGCTGGTCGGCAAACGGGTGGGCGTCATCCTGACCGGCGGCAACGTGGACCTGACGAAGTTCTTCGAGCAGCTCTCATCACGGGCTTAAGCCATACACCGATCGGCCTATTGCCGGTTCAGATTGGCCTTGCCATTATCATTCCTTAAAACTAGACTGTTCTCCGATCTATGTAGATTCTTCCTCAATCGATCGATGTCCATAGCAAAGCTTCCATTCCTCATTCTAATCCTGCTTTCAGTCACGTCATGCGCACGTGTTATGGATGAAATGATGGCCCTAAATGCCGGACCTCGTCGGGCATCAAGCGACATGAACGAACAGAGCAGGAAGTTGGGTCAACTGACAGAAGGTCGCTACGAGCAGCTTGTCGAGGAGTTAGAGGGCAGGTATCCGGATCTATCTTCTGCATACATGGACGATCTTGGGCCGTTGTGCAAAGCCTACAGCGAATTAAAGAAATATAACAGACTGTTCACTTGCTTGGATGAACTTGAGCGTAAGACAAACAAGTACCGCAACGAAGACTATCCATTGCTCGTCGAGGAATATGAAATTGCCTTCCTTCGAGCGCAAGCCTTATTGGACATTGGAGATTACCAGAATGCCCTTCCCCATGCGCAACACGCCTTCGGGCTCTTGAATAAGAACGAAGTGAAAGAAGCCGAGTTTCAGCATGGGCGTCATGCGACTCTGACTTTGCTTGGCCTAGCTCAAGCCCTGAGCGGGAATCGTCAGGAGGCGCTTGCGAGCGCACGCCGCATTGAAAGTAACGGCGTCACGTCGAAAGATTCCATGGTGCAGGAAGAAGAAGAGGCTTTGGAGGATTTGTCTCGTATCCCTATTTACCTTGTCCTGCAAGACGACGAGAAATGTCTCCCTCTTATGCCGAAGGCTCAGCGAGCGGTGAACCGGTGGGAAGCTCAGGGAGCCAGGTGGCTGAAAAGGGGCTTGTACAATTATTTCTTTGGTGGTGTCATCAGGGGCCGTTATCTCATCAGCAAATGTTTCTTCGAAAACAAAAGGTTCGCCGAGGCCAAGGCCGCATACGATAAACTCTTAAGCTACCCCCAAATTGCCAATCAAGGTGGTCTGTATAGGATCATTCTCTTTGACCGAGGACGAATTGCCGAAGCCGAAGGAGACCGCAAGATGGCCCAAACTTATTATCAGCGGGCCATCGAAGTCATCGAACAGCAGCGCTCCACCATCAACACTGAAGCCAGCCGTATCGGATTCGTGGGAGACAAGCAGCAGGTTTATCATCTCTTGATATCCGACCTAATCGCAGAAGGCCGGCCCGCTCAAGCCTTTGAATACGTCGAGCGCGCCAAGGCACGAGCCTTGGTGGATATTCTGGCCTCCAAACAGGACTTCGCCGCTGCTGGATCAGCCTCTCAGCAGATCGTCTCGCTTGTGACTGAAATAGACCAGGCCGATCAAGACTTGCGCGTTCCTGTCTCGTCATCCGAGGAATCCCGCCGCCGCAGCGCACGGGGCGTCCAGGTAAAAGCCAATCTGCGAGCTGCCGCTCCAGAGTTGGCCTCGCTGGTCATGGTGACGGAAACGGCCAGCGGCGCGGTTCAAGCCCTACTGGAGCCGGATGAGACGCTGCTCGAATATTACTATCATGACGACGACCTCTATGCCTTTGTAGTGACTCGCGAGCGGGTCCAGGCCGTCAAGCTGCCAGGCAAGGGCCTGCTCGCCGACGTGGAAGAGTTTCGGAAATCACTGGAGGACCCGAAATCCGATGAGACAAAAGCGCTCTCACAAAAACTCTATGGCCGATTGGTTCAGCCCATTGCCGGGCAGCTCGCGACAAAGCGCTTGCTGATCGTCGGCCATGGTATTCTGCATTATTTGCCCTTCGCCGCCTTGTCGGATGACGCCGGTTACCTGGCGGACCGATACAGTTTGAGGCTCCTGCCCAGCGCGAGCGTGCTACAGTTTCTCAAGGGACGGCAAGCTCAAAAGGGCGGCAGTCTGCTGGCCTTCGGCAATCCCGATCTCGGCGACCGGCGGCTGGATCTCAAATTTGCCGAGGACGAAGTGCAGACCATTGCCAGAGCCTTTCCCAACACCAAGGTTCTCCTCCGTCAGGACGCCACCAAGAACGCCTTCAAGACCCTTGGCCCGCAGTTTACTTATCTTCATCTGGCCACCCACGGAAAATTCGATCCGGATGCACCGTTGAAGTCGGGACTGTTCTTGGCCGGTGATGCGCAAGGCGAGGGTTTTCTGAGCCTGGGCGATCTCTATTCGATGCGGCTGAACGCCGAATTGGTGACCTTGAGCGCCTGCGAGACCGGTCTGGGCAAGGTCAGCAACGGGGACGATGTGGTGGGATTAACGCGCGGGTTTCTCTATGCCGGGAGCAATTCCATCGTGGCAAGTCTCTGGGAAGTTGACGACCTGGCAACCTCCCTCTTGATGACCGAGTTCTACGCCCACCTCAAGAAGGGCGATAAGCAGGAAGCCCTGCGCCAAGCACAACTGGCAACCAAGGCCAAGTATCCGCATCCCTACTACTGGGCCGCCTTCCAACTCACCGGATTGCCGTAGTTATTGCTTTTAGTAGCTTTCTCTCCAGAACGCTCAAAAAAGTTACAGTTCTCACCCACCCACCCCGGCGCGCAAGACGCGCCTGTTCCACGGGCAAGGCCGCAGGGAGCGAGGCCCCCGAGGCGTACTGAAGAAGTACGTTGAGCGGGGTCGAGCGACCGAGAACAAAGTTGGGGACCTTTTTCAGCGTTCTGTGCTGCGGCGGCCGTAGAGGAGGGTGATGTTGATCCGCCGGCTCTCATAGTCGTCCTTGAACCGGATCGTGTCCGACTCGTGGAACAGATCTGAATTGAAAATGAGGGCGCGGTTCTGCCGGTAGGGGACCGTGATCGCCTTGGCCCCGCTGTTTCGCAGGAATTCCCGCACCATCGGCTCGTGAGCCGAGCTGTTGTACGCCTTGAAATGCCACTCCTTCGGCGCTTCCTTGTCCCAGACGACGAGCCCCCCGTGCTCCTGGTCCAGATTGGCCTCGTCAGGCGTGATCCAGAAGTTCACATTCACGGCCGCTGCGTCCGCATGGAGGTTGAGCGCCTTTCTCTCGCTGTCGCACTTGAACGACCAGGCCTGCATCAGCCGATGCTGCTTGAAGATGCCGGGGAACCGGAGCCGCAGCTCCTCGGACAGTTGGAGAAAGAGCGGGCAGGAGAAGCCCTCGCCGATGAAGGCCCCCACGTAGCCGTTCACATATTCCTTCTTCCAGATCGTCGAATCCAGACAGAACCGGCGTAAGGATTCGAGGGCCTCCTTCGTCAAGAGACCGTCGACGTAGACGATGCCCGGCTGGGCTGCCTCATAGCGGGCTTCGATGGCCGTCACGTCGAGGGCCGGATTCAGCGCGCCGCCGGGCAAAGCGGGACAGTCGGCATAATGGAGGATGCGGTTGAAGGAGGGACCGATCTCCGTCAGCGCCTCCTTGGGCACCGGCACCGCAAGCTGGCCGGCCGGCAGTTCGTGAGCCAGCTGTTGCAGCCGCTTCCACCCATTCACGCAGGAGACGGAAGCCACCGGGATCAGTCCCAGGGCGAGCAATCGCTCCAGCTGCTCCACTTCATGCTTGATACGGGACCGATGCACCGTCGCCGGAGCGACCGGCTTGCCGTGATTCTGTTTCACATCCGCCGCCCGGCGAAACCATCGCAGCGCCTCGTCGAGCCGCCCTTGCCACAAATTGGCGAATCCCAAGTTGGTCTGAGCTTTGACATGGTCCGGGCTCAGCCCCAGGACCTTCTGATACGCGGCGACCGCTTCCTCCACCTTCCCTTGCTCCATCAGCGCGACTCCCAGATTGCACTGGGCTTCCAGGTGAGTCGGCTTGAGGTCCAACGCGCGCCGGTAGCAGGCGGCCGCCTCCTCCAGCTTCCCCTGTTCCTTGAGCGCCACCCCCAGATTGTTGTGGGCTTCGACGTAGGAAGGGTTGGCCTCCAGGGCTTTGCGGTAGGCAAGGACCGCCGCCTCCGGACTCCCTTGCTCCAAGCGGACATTGCCCAGGTTGCTCAGCGCTTCCGCATGGGCGGGAAACAGCTTCACGGCTTTCTCGTAAGCCGCCGCCGCTTCGTCCAGTTTGCCCTGCTTCTGAAGGACGACGCCCAGGTTGAACCGATAGGGGGCCTGGCTCGAATCGTTCCGGATCGCTTGGGTGAGGAGCGCGACGGCCTGATCCAGTTTGCCGACTTGGTAGGCCAGCAAGCCAAGCAGGTGGAGCGCTTCGGCATGGTTCGGGTCGAGGGCGAGGATCTGGCGGTAGAAGGGCTCGGCCTGGGCCAACCGGCCGGCCTTGTGATGGGCCGATCCCTCCCGCAGCAGCGGCTGGATCTCGGCCTGGGCCGGGCCGCGCTTGTGGGTTTTTTCCTGACGGCGTCGATCGGCTCGATTCATGCGGGCAGGCTAGACTTGTCCTTGGCACCTGTCAAGCATCGGTTCGCCCGGGGGAAACGGCCAAGCCGGCCGCGAGGGAGCCGGGCTTACAGAGAGAATGAGGCCCAGAGAAACGTGTGGTCGGAGGGGTCTTTGGCGCGGCGCGGTTCGATGTCCACCGCCACCTCGGTGCAGCGGTCGGCCAGCGGCTTGGTGGCGAGGATGTGATCGATGCGCCAGCCCTTGTTGGCGTCCAACGAGCTGGGCTGGCGATAGTCCCAGAAAGTATATTGCTGCCGGTCCGGGTAGAGTTTCAGAAACACGTCCTGGAACCCCCAGGCGATGGTTTGCTCGTAGGCCTGGCGCGCATCCTCATGGTAGCAGACGTGCTTGAGGTGCTTCTCCGGACTGTGCACGTCGATCGGGCGAGGCGCCACGTTCATATCGCCGCACCAGATCGCCGGCTTGTCGGGAGACAAATGCTTGGCGAAGTAGCCGCGGAGCCGCTTGTACCAGTCCAGCTTGTAGGCGTATTTGGGGGACTCGATTTCGAAGCCCTGGGGCACGTAGGTATTGATGATGGGAATGCCCCGGTAGAGAATGCGCAGCAGCCGCGCCTCGTCCGGCTCTCCTCCGTCGTCGAACCCGTACCAGACTTGCTCGGGCGGCTGCTTGGTCAAGATCGCGACCCCGTTGTAGGCCTTCATGCCCCGAAAGGTCACCTGGTAGCCGGACGGATGAAGGTCCATCAGCGGGAACTCCGTATCCTGAACTTTCGTCTCCTGCAAGCAAAGCACGTCGGGCTGGTGTTTGGCCAGCCAATCGAGGACGATCGGGAACCGTTTGCGGAGCGAGTTGACGTTGAACGTGGCGATCTTGATCGACGATGCGGCGCTCATTCAACACACTCCTGTTTGAGCCAATAGGTCAGTACCTGTCGTTCATTAAACGTCAAGATGTACTCCTGGCAGTCCGGCTCGGCAGGATGCCCTTTGTAGGCATAATTGAACGGGGAATCGGGAAAGTAGTGGTAGACCCATTCGGTCCCGCCGCGGTCCAGCTTCTTGACCTCGGTCGGTTTGCCCAAGCGGGCCGTCACCTCCTCCTGCGAGGCCTTGTGGATCTGTTGCGTCAGGTAATCGGCTTGCCAGGAAGTGCAGGCCGGCAGCGCAACAAACAGCAGCGCGGCCAGCAACCGGACGGCGACGCTCATCGGCATTCGCTTGGAGCCGGTGGCAAGACCAGCGTCATAGCGCGATGGGGAATTCCGGCATCGTCGAAGATCGCGCCCATCGCTTGGAAGCCCTGTTTTTCGTAAAAGCCGACAACAGGAACCTGCGCTGCCAGATAGACTTTCGTCATCCCACGAGTCTGGGCCAAGTCAAGCAAGGCCAAGAGGAGCGCCCGCCCGACGCCCCTGCCTCGATGTTCCTTCAGCACAGCCATACGGCCAAACCGTGCTTGCTTCCCATCCTGGTACAAGCGGCCCGTGCCGGTGGGCTCTCCTTGCTCGTCCCACGCCAGTACATGCCAGCTGGTCGGGTCCAACCCATCCCATTCGAGCTCAAGCGGCACGCCTTGCTCGCGCACGAAGACCGTTTCACGGATAAGGCGGATCGCCGGCTGAGCCTGCGTCCATTCCACCAATTCAATATGGATGGCTGTGCGAGTCATAGGGTGCCGCACGGGGAGCCGGACGTTTCTATCTGGTCCCGTCGTTCTTTTCTTGCAGTCGTTTGAGCGTGCAATACAGAGCGTACCCCTGGGCCAGCATCCCGGTCGCAATCAGGCCCAGCGAGGTCTGCAGCCAGACGGATTCCGGATGATCCAATCCGTGCATGCCGGCCACAAATCCCAGCGCGATACAGACGATCCCGACCGACCGGGCGATCATGGCCCCGGTCCGGTGGTTGCCCATGCCGCGTTCCTCCTCCACGCCCGGCACCCCACGCCCTTGCAGAATAACAGCACAGTACACCGGATGCCGGACCCGACGCAACGGGAGTCGCTATCGCTTGCGGAGCTTGGCCAAAAACCACATAGGCACCGCCTCCCGGCCTTCGGTAAAGGCCAGCAGTTCGAAGCGATCCAGCACAAAGGGGGTGAAGTACTCCGAGAAGGTGTGTGCCGGCTGGCGGATCGCGCAAGGAGGCTGCATGTCCGGGATCGTAAACGTGATGGTCTCCTTGCGATGGTAGGTCCGGTGTTGTTTGCGTTGAAAGACGAACAGCGGATGCTGGACGAGATAGATGAACAGTCCGCCGGGTTTCAGAATCCGGTGCATCTCCCGAAAGGCCGGCTGCAAGTCCGGCTCATTGTGCAAGGCGTAAATACTGGTCACCAGGTCGAAGAACCGGTCGGGGAAGGAGGTCTTCTGGATTGGCTGAACGGAGAGGCGATCCGAGACATCCGGACACTGCTGCCGGGCCAAGACGATCATGGCCGTGGACGGGTCCGTACCGTAGACGGTGGCCCCGCGCTTCGCATAGAAGGGCAGGTCATGGCCGTAGCCGCACCCGGCGTCCAATACCTTCTTCCCCTTGAGCGGCACCGTGAGCTGAGTCCGGAACGCCCGCCGGTGATCCCGCATCGGCGACGACTGTTGCGCACGCATGAAGGCCCGGCCCTCCCGGTCATACTGTGCGAAGAACGTCTTCCCCCGTCCTGCCATGCCTCCTCCTCTCCTGCGGGATCGGCCTCCATTATCGTGGTGCGATGACGGAAGCCTCCACGATCGCCGCCTCCTGGACCCGTTTCATCTTGCGAAGCAGCGCCGCATAGCCGAGCCGGCTTTTGACCGTTTCCGCATGCGCCGGCCCCAGTGTCTGCGTACGGATCGCCAAGGCCCTCCGGTACAGGGGCTCCGCCGGTTCGTACCGACCCTGCGTTTCGTAGAGCATGGCCAGATTGTGCAGGCCCAAGGCCACTTCCTGGTGCTCGGGACCGAACGCCTTTTCCTTGATCGCAAGCGCCCGTTTCAGCAACGGCTCCGCCTCGGCATACTGGCCGTGCAGGCGATGCAGCACGCCCAGGTTGTTCAAAATGGCCGCCACGTCCGGGTGCTCCGCGCCCCGGACCTCCTGCAGGAGTTTCAAGGCCTGGCCGTAATGCAGTTCGGCCTGATCGAACTTGCGCTGCGCCTGCTCCGCCTGCGCCAACTGATACAAGGCAAAGGCGGGCCGCGCATCGTCCGCGCCGAACCGTTCTGCCTTGGCGACGGCCGCCAGAAACAACCGCTCGGCCTCGGCCGGATCGCCGCGCCCCAGCGCTTGCCGGCCGGCGGCCATCGTCTCTTCCCACCCGGCGGACTGGCCGCAGCCGGTCAAGGCCCACCCGATCAGCAAGCAACAGCCTAGCGCCTGCATGGAGTCTTTTCTCACGACACTGTCCTCACAACATCTTCCTCGTCGGACGAATGTGCCTGTACGCGGCCGTGTGGACAGCAACGCCGGCGGCGCTCAGGGCCTGGGCTTCTCGTCGACTTGCTGGAGCTCCGCGCAGGTCTTCGGATCGCCCCAGGAGAAGGCTCGTTCCAGGTACCGGGCCGACGGGAAGACGCCCCGGCAATGATAATGAAGCGTCGCGATCGCCACGCCTCTCTCATAAGCCACCCGCTCGCCTTGCAGCAACCCCTGCCCCAACGACAACCCGATGGCCAGAAGCACCAGAGTCGCCAGCACACCGGGCAAGAGCCAGCCCTGAAGTCCAGCCATGGGCATCCCCGCCTCCTCACTGTGGGCCACAGCACAAAACCAGCGCGCGAGGCCGGTAACACCGCAAGCCTCTGCGCAGAAATGCGGAAGTGTTGACGATCTTCCCACTCCGCGGCTTCGGAGGCAAGCCCATCGAGGCGAGGGCTCTTCGTCCGATCGCCCAGGCGCCCCGCCTAAGGCCTCCGTAAGGCGTGTCGAAGCTCGCGATGATGCGGGAGTTTCACGTTCAACTTGACCGTTGTGTGAAAAAGTCCTACAACCGTCCTATCATGCCCAAGATCCTCTACATTCATCGTCCGATTCGGGGAGGTGCCGTTATGGTTGAACCTGTTCCGAAGGGGAATCCGTTGCTGGTTGGAGTGACCGCGATGTTGGTACTCGCGATCTTTATTCTGGATCTCTTTACCCCGGCCGGCATTACCATTCCCTTGCTCTATACTATCCCGCTCTTGTTCGCTCTCTTGATTTCTGATCGCCGTTTTTTTCTTTCGGTGGCCGCCGCCGCCGCAATCCTGACGCCCATGGGCTTTTACTTCTCTCCGCCCGGCGGCGTTGCCTGGATGGGTATCGTGAACCGCATAATGGCCGTGCTGGCATTGGGCGTCACCGCGGGATTTTATTGGCGGCTCAAGTCCTTGCAGGCGTTGCTGCCTTTTTGTTCCGGCTGTCAGAAGATCCGCGACGACAGGGGATACTGGAAGCAATTGGAGCTCTATCTGGAAGAGCATTCGGGCACGCAGTTCAGCCGAGGTCTCTGTCCAGCCTGTATGACCAAGGACGCCAAGGCCCTCTCGGCCTAACCAGGCGCAGGCCGCCTGCTCAGGTCAATTGGGCCGCCAGGGCTTCGGCCGGATAGGTGAGGATCTCCGCCAAGGTCGGATGGTAGTGCGGGATACGGAGCAGGTCCCGCACGGTACCGTGGTAGTACATGACCGCGATCAGCTCATGGATCAGTTCGCCGGCCTCCGGCCCGACGATATGCGCCCCGAGCAGTTCGCCGGTCTTCGGCCGGCAGAGCAACTTGACCTGTCCGTAAGTCTCGCCCAGGCACAAGGCTTTGCCATGGTCGCTGAAGGGATGGGACGCCGCTAAGTACGGGATGTCCCGCGTCCGGCATGCCTTCTCGGTCAAGCCCAGCGTGGCCACCTGCGGATCGGTGAAGATCACCTCGCAGGTCAGTCGGTTATCCAGCCGCCGCGGGGGCCCCTGCGGATGCACCGCGTTGTAAGCCGCGATCTCGCCTTGCAGGATCGCTTCGTGGACGACGTTGTGCAGATCCGCGACATCCCCGACCGCAAAGATATGGGGCTGGCTCGTCCGCATCTCACCGTTGACGAGGGGGCGACCGTTCTGCACCTGGATCTGGGCCGCCTCCAGATTCAGGCCGTCGATATTCGGACGACGGCCCAACGCCTGCAAGATCAACTCGCCTGACGCGGTCTTCTCCCGTCCCTCATGCACGAAGTAGACGGTCTTGCCGGGCCCTTGCTTCGTACACCGCTGGAGCTGCGCCCCCGTATAGACGACCATGCCTTCGTCGCGGAACCGCGCCTCCACGGGTCGAGCCAGATCCTCGTCCAGGTACGAATGGACATGGGGCGCCCGCTGAATGAGCGTCACCGCCGTGCCGATCCGTTGATAGAACTGCGCCAACTCGGTCGCCACCGGCCCGCCGCCGAGCACCAGCAGCGAAGCCGGCTGGACCTTCAGTTCCAACAGGTCATCGCTGGTCAGATAGCCGGCCGCTTCCAAACCGGGGATGGGCATCCGGGAAGGAACCGAGCCGGTGGCGATGATGAACGTCTTGGCACTCAGCACATGCCGGCCGACCTGTACCTCCTGCGGGGAACGAAACGTCGCCCGCTCCTCGTAGAGGGTGAAGCGGGGAGCGTGGAGCGCCTTGATCCGGTCCTCGGCAAACTCCCGAACCAGCCGGTCTTTGCGGGTGATGATGGCGGCCAGGTCGGCCTTGGCCGGGACGGGATTCAGCCCGAACTCGCCGGCGCGCCGCATCAACGCGATCACCTCCGAGGAGCGCAGGATCGTCTTCGTGGGCATACAGCCCCGAAGGATACAAAGCCCCCCCAAGGGACCTTGATCCACGATCGCCACGTCCGCGCCGGCCTCCTGCGCCGTGCGCGCCGCCGCGTAGCCGGCCGAGCCGCCGCCGATCACGATAACATCATGCGTCGTCACAGAATATCCTTCATAGGCTCATCAGCACATGCTCAATTTTATTCAGAGGATGCTCAAAAGGGCCAGCCAACGAGGCCGCAGGGCGTGAGGACCCCGAGGCGTACTGAAGAAGTACGTTGAGGGGTTCGAGCGCCCGAGAACAAAGTTGGGGGCCGTTTTCAGCATCCGATTACGACGAACAACTCACGATGATCTGCGTTCCCCAATCCGGCGGCGGCGCCGCATAGGCCTCCATGCCCGGACGTTCGGTAAAGGGATCGCTCAACAGCTCCAGCAGCCGCGCAATCTCGGCATAATCCTTGTGCTTGGTGGCTTGCTCGATGGCCGCCTGAGCCAGATAGTTCCGCAGCACGTATTGGGGATTCACTTGGTCCATGCGCGCTTTCCGTTCTTCATCACGGCTGCCTTCCGCCCGCAGCCGTTCTTTGTATCGGACAGCCCAGGCATCGAACGCCTCCTGGTCGAGAAAGTAGTCGCGCACCGAGTCGTTCTTGGCTTCCGTCGCCTGTTTGAAATCCCCCAGCGCCCGGAAGACGTTCGTGTAGTCGGCGCGAGCGGCTTCCATCAACCCGAGCCAGTCGTCGACCAGGGCCTGGTCCCCCGTCTTCGCTTCACGCAAGCCCAACTTGTCCCGCATCAGGGCGTCATACCGAGCGGCGAAGACCGCCTCGTACCGGTCCAGCGCCGCCTGCGCCTCCTGCTGCGGCAGAAAGGGCGAGAGGGCCTGGGCCAGACAGCGTAAGTTGAAGTACCCGATGTCCGGCTGGTGATGAAACGCATAGCGGCCCTGGTGGTCCGAATGGTTGCAGACGAAGGCCGGATTGTACTCGTCCAGAAATCCGAACGGACCATAGTCCAGCGTCAGGCCGAGGATGGACATGTTGTCGCTGTTCATCACCCCATGGGCAAAGCCCACGGCCTGCCACCGGGCCATCAAATGGGCCGTCCGCTCCGCCACCTCCCCGAACAACCGGACATACTTGTCCGCCTCGTTCGCCAGGTGCGGAAAGAAGTGGCCGATCACATAGTCGGCCAGGAGCGCCACATGGTCGTGCTGCCGCCGATAGTAGAAGGCTTCGAACGAACCGAAGCGGACATGCGTCGGCGCCATACGTAGGAGCATCGCACCGGTTTCGACCGTCTCGCGTCTGACCGGCTCGTCCCCGGCTACGACGCAGAGGGCCCTGGTGGTCGGAATGCCCAGCCCGTGCATGGCTTCGCCGCAGAGGTACTCGCGGATGCACGACCGCAGCACGGCGCGCCCGTCCCCGTCGCGTGAAAAGGGCGTCGCGCCGGCCCCCTTCAAATGCAAATCCCACTTCTCGCCGGCTTGGTTTCGTACCTCGCCCAGCAACATCGCCCGGCCGTCCCCCAATTGCCCGGCATAAACGCCGAACTGATGGCCGTAATAGAGCATCGCGACCGGATCGGCCCCCGGCGGCAAGAGATCGCCGCCGAAACAACGGGGGAACTCCGGCCGCTGAGCCTCGTCCGGGTCCAGGTCGATCAAGGCTGCGGCCGCCTGATTAAAGCTCACCAGATGGGGAACGGGCAGGGGCGTGGGCATCACCCGCCGGTAGAAGGCCTCCGGCAGGCGCGCATAGGTATTGTCGAACTGGAGTGTTTCGAGCTGGCGCATCGGTTGTCTGCGCCATCATACCATGGCGCACGGCGGGGACGGACTCTGGTGAGGCTCCCCACCGTTACTTGGGAAACTCAACCGGCGGCGCGACCTGCCAGCCCTCGCCGTTCAGCGCCCGCATATATTCGACGAGGTCCGCCTTTTCCTGATCGGTCAGGCTGAGCGGGACCATCAAGTTGGACAGGTGTGGATTCTGGATGCCGCCCTTGTCGTAAAACTCGACGACCTCTTCCAGCGTGACGAACCGCCCGTCATGCATATAGGGGGCGGTTCGTGAGATTTCCCTGAGCGTCGGCGTCTTGAAGGCGCCGATATCCTCCGGGTCTTTGGACACTTTGTACCGTCCCACGTCGATCTGGTCCCCATCCCAATCGATGCCCAAGTTGTGGAAGGCCTCATCGGTAAAGTTGAAGCCGGAATGGCAGCGCGTGCAGCGGGCTTTGCCTTGAAAGAGCGCCAGGCCTCGCTTGGCCGATTCCGAGATCGCATGCTCTTCCCCGCCCATATCGAACCGGTCCGCCGGACTGTTGCCCGAGAGGATGGTGCGCTCAAAAGCCGCAATGGCCTTGGCCAACCCGTCCAGCGTCACGTCCGTGCCGAAGACTTTTTGGAACCGTTCCCGATAGCCCTTGATATCGTTCAGCTTGGCCACTTCCGCCTCGTAGGAGGGCATGCCCATCCGAACCGGCTTGTGGAGGGGATTGATCGCCTGCGCCTCCAACGACGGCGACTTGCCGTGCCAGAGCTGCGCCTTGCTGTACAACCGATTGACGATCGTCTGCGTGTTGCGGGTGGCCAATTGCCGGTGGATGCCGATGCCCACCTGCTGCCCGTCGGTCCAGGCCAGCTGCGGCATATGGCAACTCGCGCAAGAGACGGTATTGTTCTGCGAAAGCCTGGTGTCGAAGAAAAGGAGCTTGCCCAGCTCGACTTTCTCCTGAGTGAGCGGGTTATCCGCCTGGATATAGCCGGCGGCTGCGTCCAACCCGAAGGGAATCGTGAGCGTATAGGAGGTCGGGCCTGGTTTAGCCGGCGCCGCAGTTCCCTCCGCCGTAGCCCTGCTGCCGGCCGGCAACAGAAGCAAGACGCTCAGCATGCACACAAGTCTTCCAGGCCTAATCTTCAGAATAAGACCTTGTGCCATACGACCTCCTCTGTTCGCCCCTGCCACACGTCTTCACGCCACCGGGCAGGGCCCCATCGCCGGACTCAAGTTTCACGCTCACTCGTCCGACAGTATAGCACTGGGGGTCTCATCCACTTGGAAAGGCTGACGATCGTGCACCGAGCGGCCCGTTTCGTGCGGTGGCATCTTGCTCCGCCGGCTCTCGTCCTGGGTCTGACCATGTGTTTCGCGGCGGCAACCGCTGTCGCCGCCCCGCAGGACGGGCGGGCGCTCCGTCTCACCATGAGCGATGGGAAGGTCGTCGAAGGCACCGTCCTCGACGGAACGCTGACCATCACGAATGCCTTCGGGTCCCGGCAAATTGACGCCGCAAACCTCCGTGCCTTGTCCCCCGCTGGGTTGATGCTGGATACAGGCCTGACATTGACCGGCAACGTGTCTATCGCGGCCGGCACCCTCCGCGTGGAAACGGAGCAGGGAGTCGTGACGATCTCGGGCCCGGCCTTGAGAATCGTCCAGGGGACCGGCACCTATCTGCCGCCAAGCAGCCCCGGCTCGATGCCCGGCAAGATCCAGGGCGATCCCCGGACGCTCCTCCTCGGCAAATGGCAGGACAGTAACGGACAGACGTGGGAATTCCTCAAGGACGGCACCGCCCTCATGGGCCAAATGACGGCGCGGTACCACGTGCCCGACGAGCGGCATCTCACAGTGGATGTCAACCTCGGCATCGGGATGATGGTCCCCGGCTCCCCGGCCGTGCTGTCGGGGCAGGGGCAGGGAATTGGGCGCCTGTACGAGATCGTCTCCCTGGATCAACAGCACATGACCTGGCATCTACAGGGCAATGAAATCACGCTGACGCGCATCCGCCGGTGACCTTTCGCGACCGGGCCGAGGCGGTCCGGAGAAAGGGGAGTCCGATGCTGACGACGCTCGCATCATTCCTGACGACCTGCTGCCCCGTCTGCCGATTCCGTTCCGGGAGTCCGCGCTTCCCGACACAGACCGACCGACTCCTGGCCCTGCTCTGCATTCATCCATTCGAATGCCGATCCTGCAATTTTCGGTATCACGCCCTCGCGTGGCGCACCTCGATACGGCGTTCGCTGTCCTTGAGAATCGCCTCGTCCCAATCTATGATACAGCGGTACAGGGAAATCGAGGGCGCGTACGATGATCCCACCGGGTCGATATCGTCACTACAAGGGCAAGGACTACGAGGTGCTCGGCAGCGCCACACATTCCGAGACGGAGGAGGAACTCGTCGTCTATCGCGCGCTCTACGGTGAGCGCGGCTTGTGGGTTCGCCCTGAGGCGATGTTCGTCGAGGAGGTCGTCGTGGACGGCCGCCGAGTCCCACGCTTCCAATTCATCGAAACGGATAACCAGACCAGGTAGCCGGCCGACCGCTGCCATTTCTTCCCCTTCCACCCGGGCTCATAACCTTCCGCCCCTTGCCGCTCATGGCCGCTTCTGGCACATCGCTTGCTTTTTATCCGATGCAGTTGCGTTGCCTCACTGATAAGGGGAATGTTCTGCCGAACCAAGGGGTCAGATGTGCCAGGATGGGCCGATTCCTGCCCATCGGTTTCGCGCTCCTAGCCCTGCTCTCGTTCCCGCTCGGCGCCCGGGGCGAAACCAAGCCGGCCGAACCGCAGAAGTCCTGGTGGGTGGAGCCGCAGGTCAACTGGTGGTTTCCATCCCTGCACGCCAAGTTTCTGAGTTCCACGGCGAATGCGCCCGGCACGGCGCTGAACCCGAACAGCGACTTGGGGATGAACACGACACGGAACTTCGTCTGGCCGTCCCTCACCATTCAGCCAGCCGATCGGCACCGGCTGATCCTGTCGTACCTGCCGATGCACTACGGGGGAGACAAGACCCTGACGCAAAACATCGCCTTTGCAGGACGGACGTTCGCCGCCGGATCAAGCCTGCATAGCGATCTGAGTTTCACCGACGCCTCCGCCACCTATGCCTACGATGTGGCCAGAGGCGCCGCGGGCAACTTCTATCTCGACGTGCAGGTACACTACCTGGATGTCGGCACCCGCTTGCAGGGAATTTCCGGGAGCGGCAAGGTGGAGGTTGAAAAACGGCTGCAGGCTCCGATTCCCACGATCGGCGGAGGCATCCGGACCGCCTCGGCCTATGGACTTTCGCTCGATGGGGATTTCAACATTTTCAAGCTCGGCATTCCCGGCTTCAAAGGCGAACTGATCGACAGCCAGGTCGGAGTCAAGCTGGACCCGCTCGCCTGGGCCAAACAGAATCCCGGCCGCATCTGCAACCCCTTCGCCCCCTCGATGTGCTTCACCCCCGAGGCTGACCGGGTGGCGCTGACCGGCGGGTTCCGCTACTTCCGCGTCCTGGAGCGCGACACGAAGGGGACGACCCAGTTGGACTGGCTTCAGAAGGGGCCCTACGTCGGGCTCAGCATCCGGTTCTGAGTCCACCTCGGAAGCCAGACGTTCAGCCAGATCCGGAGCGGCCGCTTGACGTCAGGAACGTCCAACGGGAGAAGGTCGCGGCTTGGCCCTGCTTCTGACCCGTTTCATCCGCCACATTCCACACCAGCGCGTTCTCGACCAAGAAGCGCCGACCGGTTCGGGAAATGCGGACGCCCCGGTAGTCGTCAATGAAGCCGCGCGTCGCCGCCTGCGCCAACATCCGTTCACGCTCCGCCCGGTTCTCCGGCTCCGCCGTGAGCCGCGAGGGCGTGCGGGAGAAGGCCTCCCAGTCCATCTCCCAGAGCTCCAACGCGATCCGGTTGCCGTAGTTCAGCGCCGGGTCCGGCTCGATGCCGTGCGACACCACCACAAAGGGCGCCGCAAACAGCCGCGCCGCTTGCGTTTCGACCGTTCCGCTCCGCTCGATCAGGTCGCGCCCGGTCCAGCGGCGAAAACTGTCCAGCAGCAGTTGCGCCCAAATAATCTTGGCCGACTCCATCCACCACTCCTTGGGGGTCATTCCTATAGCTCCCGCAAATGTTGGGGGGGCCAACCTACGACAAGTCCGAGGCTCAAGTTCATACCCTTCTCTGCCGACACGAGAGATGGAGGGGAAGGAGGCTTCTATGCCCGTCATCCTGGCCGTCAATGGAACCGTCGAATCCTACCAGCCGAGGTCCGATGGACGTCGGCCGAAGGTGCCCCGTCCCGCCCGCCGCGAGCACGAGGATGAGGCGCAGTCCGATCAGGAGCAAGCTCCAGACCAAACCGTGACGGTCTTAGCCGCGCGGCAGGCTTATGCGCAAGTCGGTTCGCCACAGGCCAGAAAGCCGGCCGTCCTGGCCCAGGACATCATGAGCGCCCCCGTGCAAACGCTCCGACCGGACACGTCGCTGAAAGAGGCCTGGGCCTTGATGAAGACCCAGGGCTTCCGCCACCTCCCCATCGCATCAACAGACGGAACGCTGGCGGGCATCATCTCGGATCGGGACTTGCTGCGCTACTCCAGCCTGCTGGAGAACCATGCGCCCCAGACCGTGCAGCAGACCGTCGCCACGATCATGGCCACGCAGGTGCTGACCGCAACACCCACGACGGAGATTCACGAACTCGCCCGCGTGATGCTGGCCGAGCGCATCAGCGCCCTGCCGGTCATCGACAACCACCACCGGCCCATCGGGATCGTGACGATCAGCGACATCCTGCGCTGCGTGATGCTCCGCGCGCCACTCGAATTGTGGACATAGCCCATCGCGATCCGTCGCTCGTATCTCGTGAAGCGTATCTCGCAATCCGACTCAGCGGCGTGACGAAAGGCGTGGGCGGCTTCACTGAGGCGCGGCGCAGACGGCTTGCGGAGCCGGCTCGGTCACCATCTTGTCGTATTGCGACCGGCCGGGAGTCCCTTTCACACCCCAGACCTCGTTCAGCACCTCGGGCGTGTACCGGTTCAAAAACTGGACCGTCAAGTAAAGCTGGTAGGGATCGTGGCTGGACTCCAGGATCTTCCGTTGCGCGGCCCGATCGTCCGGGCCGGCGGCGGCGGGGTCGGTCTTCCAGGACGTCACCTCCTGGATGGCCTTGACGAGCTGGGCATAATCGGGGTTGAGGTCGCTGTAGAGTCCCTGCTCATGCTCGACTCCGCCGGAGTCCTCGTAACGACCCTTCCTATCGTGTTTGAGAAAGACCAGGCTCCTGAGCGAGCCTTGCCGGTGGGCCTTCCACCAGCAAGGTGACTGGATCGCAAAAACATAAATTTGCTTCGGGAGCGGAGTCGTCTTCCCGCCGGGAAGGGGCTTGAGCACCCGCTCGCTCTTCGCCTCTTTCATGGCCCGATCGAAGAGCACCCGGGGAAAGGACAGGCCTTTGGGATCGTCGGCCTTCGCCGGCATGTGCTTGGGGATCGGCTGGTCCAGCGGCAAACGCACCTCGACGATGCTTTCCGCCTGAAAGACCTTGTCCGCCAGCGTCATCCGGATACCGCCCTCGCCGAGCGCGGCGGGCGGAGACGCGAGCAGGAGGAGAGCCCATCCCATCGCACCCATCGCACCGCCCGGCAGGCCGAGACGCAGCCGACCGGCCGTCGGGACCGGCTTTGATCGCGAACCGCTGTCAGGCACCCCGCTCATGGGGAACCACCGTACAGAAAAATTGGATGGAGTGCAATCACCGGAAATGATTGGGGAGAAAAAGAGTTGGCGGTGATCAGTATTCAGTCCTCAGTTTCCGGAACTGCCGACGGAGAACTGTTTACTGAAAACTCCCTCTTCACGCTTCACGCTTCACGCTTTTGCGGCGGGGCACAAACTCGTCCGCCACCACCCGGCAGACGCAGAAGAACACCTGTCGTTGCTCGGCCCGAACCCGCACGATCATCGAGCCGCAAGCGGGGCAGGCGGGAGGCAGGGCCTCCCGCTGGATGGTCCAGCGCGGGATCGTGATCAGATCGAAAGAGATGGGCCTGCTCATATCTGTTCCATCGGACGTCCAGCGCAAAACTTGAGTCTTCCGTGACGGCCCGCTTCGCCCGGCGATTCTCCCGGATGCAGATTCGATAGGAACATTGGTATAATAGGCGTCCGATTGCGGACCGAGACCGAGTATCGGCCGGCATCCATAATTCATAATTGCCGGCTGGCAAGGAGTGTGTCATGGCAGCGAAAACGATGTTCGAAAAGATCTGGGACGCCCACGTGGTGCGGGCGGAAGCGGACGGGACCACGCTCCTTTACATTGACCGCCACCTCGTCCACGAAGTCACGTCGCCGCAGGCGTTCGAGGGCTTGAAGCTGGCCGGCCGCGCGCCCCGCCGCCCCAAGACCGTCCTGGCCGTGCCCGACCACAATATCCCCACCACGGACCGGCGGCTGGGCATCGCGGACCCGATCAGCGCCAAACAGATCGCCACGCTCGAAGAGAACTGCAAAGACTTCGGCCTGACCCTGTTCGGGATGCACGATGTCCGCCAGGGCGTCGTGCACGTCATCGGACCGGAGCAAGGCTTCACGCTGCCGGGCATGACGATCGTCTGCGGGGATTCGCACACCTCGACCCACGGCGCCTTCGGCGCGCTGGCCTTCGGCATCGGCACCAGCGAAGTGGAACACGTGCTGGCCACCCAATGTCTCTTGCAGAAGCGCCCCAAGACCATGATGATCCGCGTGGACGGCGTCCTGTCGAACCGCTGCTCGGCCAAGGACATTATCCTGGCCATCATCGGCAAAATCGGCACCGCCGGCGGGACCGGGTACGTCATCGAGTACGCCGGCCCGGCCATCCGCGCGCTGACCATGGAAGGTCGCATGACGCTGTGCAATATGTCCATCGAAGCCGGGGCCCGCGCCGGCATGGTCGCGCCGGACGAGCAAACCGTGGCCTACATCAAGGGGCGGCCCATGGCGCCCCAGGGAGCCTTGTTCGACCAGGCCGCGAAATCCTGGCTGGAACTGCGGACAGACCCGGGGGCAACCTACGACCGCACCGTCGAACTGCGCGCGGAGGAGATCGCCCCGCAAGTGACCTGGGGCACCAGCCCCGGCATGGTCACCGGCGTGGACGGCACCGTGCCGGACCCGAAGACCATGCAAGACGAGAAACTCCGCCAGGCGACGGAACATGCCCTGGCCTATATGGCGCTGACACCGGGCACGCCCATCACGGAGATCGCGATCGACAAGGTTTTCATCGGCTCCTGCACCAACGCGCGCATCGAGGATTTGCGCCTGGCGGCCGGCTTCGCCAAGGGCAAGAAGGTAGCCAAGAGCGTGCAGGCCATGGTCGTCCCCGGATCGGGTCTGGTGAAACAGCAGGCCGAGGCCGAAGGGCTGGACCGGATTTTCCGGGAGGCCGGGTTCGAGTGGCGCGAGGCCGGCTGCAGCATGTGCCTCGCCATGAACGCCGATGTCCTCCAGCCGGGCGAGCGTTGCGCCTCCACCAGCAACCGGAACTTCGAAGGACGGCAGGGCAAGGGAGGGCGCACCCATCTGGTGTCGCCGGCCATGGCGGTCGCCGCCGCGGTCGAAGGACACTTTGTGGATATCAGGACCTGGTCCTAAAAACGCGGACTGATGACCGGCATGACTTCGCAATTCATCATGCATCGTTCATCGTTCATCATTATGGCCAAGGATTAATCATGCAAGCATTCACAACATTGACCGGCCTGGTCGCGCCGCTGGATCGGCTGAACGTGGACACGGACCAGATCATTCCCAAGCAGTATCTCAAAACCATCAAGCGCACGGGGTTGCGCGAGGGGCTCTTCTTCGACTGGCGGAGCAAGAAGGACGGATCGCCGGACCAGGATTTCTTCATCAACCAAGCCCGATATCGGGACGCGACGATCCTGCTCACGCGCGACAACTTCGGCTGCGGCTCCTCGCGCGAGCATGCGCCCTGGGCCCTGCTCGATCAGGGGTTCCGTTGCATCATCGCCCCCAGTTTCGCCGATATCTTCTACAACAACTGCTTTCAGAACGGCATCCTGCCGGTGGTGCTGACGGCGGAGGAAGTGCAGGCGCTTTTCCAAGGGGTCAAGGCTACACCAGGGTACCGGCTGACCGTGGATCTGGCGGCCCAGACCGTCAGCACCCCGGACGGAACGCGTTACCGCTTCGACGTGGATCCGTTTCGAAAGGACTGTCTGTTCAAGGGACTGGATTCGATCGGGCTCAGCCTGCAGCACGAACCGGCCATCACGGCCTACGAACGTCGGCGCAAAGCCGAAGCCCCCTGGCTGTTTACCGACCTGTCGGCCTGATCGCATGGATCGGGTGACGCTGGCCGCCGATTACTCCGAGCAGGACGTTCAAAAAGGCTGTCCAGCGAGGCCGCAACGAGCGAAAGGCCGAGGCGTACTTTTCTTGTACGTCGAGGACTTGAGCGATGCGAGAACGAAGCTGGCAGGCTTTTTCAACGTCCGTTAGAAGCCGTACGCGATCCCGACCGAGAGGGCGTAGGCAGGCGCCCCGTCCGACAGGCCGATCTGCGTGGACCCGTTCAACGACCAGCCTCCCGACAACGTATAGTTGGCTGCGAAGAGAAAATCCTGCGGGGCCTGATAACCGGCCAGCAGGCTGCGGTAATATTCATAGTACCCGCTGACCAAGAAGTCTTTGGTGACGTAGTAGCCGATCCCCACGTCGTAATACCACTGGTTCCTGAGATCCACGCCGGGCGGCTTGCCGATAATCGTATACCCCGCATCCGCGAACGACACCCACTTCGCACCCATCGTTTTCGTCAACTCGATACCCACGCCTTCGTCCGGCTCCCCGGTGCCCAACCCCTTGTTGGCGTCGGCCGTGGGAATCTTCAACCGCCCGGTCACGGCGATCGTCGGGATCCAATCTTTGCCATCCATGAGATAGTACCGGCCCCGCAATACCACGTCGCCCAACCCGCTGTTGGTGACGATCGGATCGGGCGTCGCCGGGTCGCGCTTGCGCCGGCCCCGTTCCGGCGTGGGAGCGCCGCATTGATGGTTGGTGCGGTTCGGCACGCCGCTGAGCAGCGTGACGGAACAGTCGCCGGTCACACTGACATAGGGCACCACCAGGGTGATGTCGCCGTCTTTGAACAGGCGCTGCAGGCTGAGGGGCGCGTACCAGATTGTGGTCTTGGACCCGGCTCCGTAATCGCCGCTGGAAAAGTTCGGCGTCAGCGATACCTGCCAGGTCGTATCGTCGGCATGGACCGGCTCGCCAGGGCGGGACTCTTCAGCTTGCACGGGACCTGGCAGGAGGCAGAGGCCCAGGCAAGCCAGGAACGCGCAGGCGACGCGGCGACGGGCGACGGGCAGGATAGGCTCCGACGTTGTCGGCATGGGAGGGATCAGCGGTGGAACCGCTCGGGACGGTGCGGCCGTTCGGGACGGGCGGGGCGGTCCGGCCGGCTGTCGCGCGAGGACTCTTGTTTCGCGTCCGCCTCTCGTTTTTCGGCCGGCACGTCCTTGCTTCCGCTTTGCGGTTCCTGCCCTTCCTTCAGCTGGGCGCTTTCGCCCGAACTGGACGCCTGGCGATCCCCGGCCTGGTCCCGCTCGCTGCTCTCCAACGCCCCCTGCGCATAGGCATGGGGTCCGGTCGCAAGGAACAGGGCCAGCGCAAGCACCGCCGACCTGATGGGCAAAACGTTCATCGTTTCACACCTGACGCGCAAGCCCTCAGCCGCCCGGCTTATCCGGCCAAGACCGTTCGAAGAAACGTGCTCAGTCGGTTGAGGACCGCCTCGGGAATCTCGTGCCCGCCCCGAAAACTGTTCCAGTCTACCACCATTCCGGCCCCTTTGAGGAGATCGCGCAGCCGTTCGGCTTGGCTGAACGGAAGCAGGGGATCTTGGCTGCCGTGACTCTGCAGAACCCGGAGTCCCTTCCGCTTCGGCATCAGCGGCTCCCATTCCCGTTGCGACACCAGCGTGCCCGAGAGCAGGACCAACCCGGCCAGGGGCCTGGGGCTCCGCAGCGCCACATCACAGGCCAACATGGCGCCCTGCGAGAAACCGCCCAAGACGGTCTTCTTCGGATCGGCCCCTCCTCGGTGGTCGAGATCGTGCAAGAGGGCCAGGACCTTCTCGCGGGCTTCGGCCAGACCTTTGGGCACTTCGTGCGAAAGGTCGCGGGGGCGCCCGGCTTCACGGTCCTGGGTGATCCGGTCCAGGTCCAGCATCCACCAGGCCCGGGACTCGCCGAATCCCATCGGCAAGGACAGGGGACCGACCGGAAAGAGAAACCTGGTCCCGCGCGGCGCATCCAGATACTGCCAGAGCGACACCAGGTCATCGCCCGGGGCGCCAAACCCATGCAACAGGATCACGACCGGACCGTTGCCGCCTCCATGACCGTCCGCGCCCCCGGTCAGGCGGACGGTGAGCCCGCCCATAGTCTCTTGCCTCATAGCGTGTTGCCTTGGATGGTGATTAACCTATCCATGTCGCCAGCCACTTCATCATGCGCAGCCAGGAAAAACCAGGTTGCTGGGGTCAATCTTTCAAGGACGTTCAAACAGGCTCTATCGCACCCACCCCGCATGCGTCGAAACGCACGCCGCTTCCGTGGCGCGACCGAGAACATCGCTGGAGGCCTTTTTCAACATCCGCCTATTTCGTCCAGCGGTTGTAGAAGAAGGCCCAGCAATAGCCGAACAGCCAGGCGCCGACCAGCATGATCAGGAGATCGCCCAGCAGCCTCGCGATGCCGGGCCGAGCGGGAAGCAGCGAGGCGACGTCCGCCCCGAAAAACTGCGCGTTGAAAAAATAGACGAAGAAGGCCGGGGCGACTTCCCGCAAGCCGATCAGAACAACGAACAGACCCGTGGCGGTCAGCGTCAGGGCGTTGGCAAACGGGATGGGGCGGATCATGGCATCACGCAGCTCCGGCTGTCATGGTAGGGGAATCGTGGAGAAGAATGCAAACCACCGGCGCCGGTCAGCGCACGGCCGCCGCGTGGCGCGGATCGAGCGGCGGCACGCAGTATCGTTGCCGCAGGCTCGCGACAGGCTCCTCCGCAACGGCCCAAAAGTCCCAATCCGGTTCGAACAGGTCCACCCTGGTGTCGGACCCGCGCGCCCAGGCGACCCAGAACTTCTCCGGGTCCATGGCGCCCCGTGCCGATCCGGCAAACTTGTTGATCTCGATACCCAGGTGCCAACTGAAAATCACCGGCAGGATGTGGCCCTCCATCGGCAGCTTCGGGTGCATCCCGGCCGTAAAGGTCGACACCAGGATCTCCCCTTGCGGCGAGGTATCGTAGCCGCTGAGCACGTGCGTCGAGTCATGGGGTCGCGCGAACGCGGCATTGACTCCGCGCGGATCGCCGGGAAACGCATAGCCATTCGCCTTGTAGATCCCCCAATAGGCCCGACCGAAGGAGCCTTCCGGCAACCTTCCCAACGCCTCGTGCCGCGCCGCGAGCGCCGGATCCGCGCGCCCTTCTTGGTATGGCAGGATCAAGGCCATGACATCGTTCTCGTCGCGCCACGGTTGATCCCACAGGCTCTTGATATTTTGGCGCGTCATGTCGGCCAAGGCCCAGCTCAGCCGCCCGCTGATCGCCGCCTCGAGTTGTCTCAGATAATCCTCCTGGCTGCCGAGCGCCGCGGCATAGTCCAGCGCCAACGCAACCTTGCCTGCGTCCAGAGTTCCGTCCACGAGGGCCGTCACGGCCAGGAACCGCGCCGCCATCGTCCTCGACGGCGGTTCCGACAGGACCGAGCCGAGGTCCGGCGGGGTGATCGGCGACAGAGCATCCGCGTCGGGAGCATCGGCGAGACGGAACAGATGCCGCGCCGTGGCCTGAATCGAGCGGCGGCCTGCGTCGGTCAGGGGTTGCCGGTTCCCAGCCGTGACCACTTGACCCATGGCGCGGAGAATCGCTCCCGCCTGCTCGACGGTGACGGCGATCAGCATGATCCTGTCCGTTTCACGATGGACACAGCCTGCGGAGCGATGTTACGAAGAACGAGCCGCCCGGGACTGAGGCGAGGGCGCCTTTCGAGCCGGCCTGAAGCGGAAGAAGCGGCGCTTGCAGGATTGGCACCGGAAGACATAGAGGCCCACCCGCCGCAGCACACTCTTCAAGATCAGGCGCCGATTGGAGATGCCGCCCGGCCCGCCACACCTGGGGCAAGCGGCATCAAACTGTTGGGCGGCGGCACGAAACATGGCTTGCGTCCCGAAGGTCGCTCCCTCGACCACCGCACCCCGACGGATTCGGCCAGTTTCCGCTTTCCTCCCGGCCGAGTCAACTGGCCGATCTGACTAAGACTGGGTGATGAACGGCGAGCAGTGGGGTGAAGAAGTCGGTGTGGCGCACCCTTCGCTCCCGCACCTCCGCGATGGCACCCCTTCCACGCCGTTCGAACCGGAATGGCCTTCCGGTATTCCCGCCGCCATGATCTTCGATCATGTTGCGTTGGTCAGTACCGGCTTTCCGGCCTCGAACGGCGGGCGGGGACCCCGCCGCTCCGGTGAAGTCCGCTCCAGAGCGCGCCACACCTCCACGTCTGCACTTAAAAAAGAGAGGGTTAACGGGCACAGGTCGCTTCACAAACCTGTGCCCTCACAGGGTAGCTTCGCTCTATTAGTATTCACGATTGTTTAATTGCTACAGGCTACGGAAAACCGCTACCATTGGGCACCATCTCACCAGAGGTGCGCTATGGTTAAGCCTTGCTTGTGCAAGGAATGTTGGATGTTTATCTGTCGTGCCCTAGAAGAGACCTGCAAGGCTCTCGATTGGAAAAATAAAGGGGCCTACATCCTCTCTGCATTCCTCGCGGTTCCCATTGCATGGTTTTATTTATGGTTCTTTGGTCAAGGCAAAGTTGTGTTTGGAGAAATGAATACTGCTGCGGCTTATATAGGTGCCCTCGCCACTATTGCCACATTCTTCTTCATAGGAAATCTAGTGCGGGTGCCCTTCTTGATTGTTCGCGAGAAAACTAAAGACATTGATGATTTGACACAAAGGAATGCCTTACTGGAAGACAAACTAAAACCTCGCTTTTCATTTCTATACGATCGCGATAATTCGTCATATCGTCATGAGGGCACACATTTTAAGCTTGCGAGAATAGGGGTATTTAATGAGAGCTATGGAGAGCCATTGACGGATGTACACGTAAATTTGAAACGAGTTGCTGTTTGCCTCAGCGCAGAAGGGAAGTTGCCTACCCCGCTACATTTCAAGGGAGATAACAAGGCAGACAATGACCCGAGGCCATACAAAACTTCTGCAGACATCAATCCAAGGGATGAACTCTTAGTAGATGTCGCGCAGTGGCAATGGGATGGTCAAAATCTACCGAAGATTCTTTTTCCGAGCGTTGAGGCGCAAATATATGGTGACCCCGGCATATATGAATTTGAGATTGTAATCCAAGTCACAGCTAAGAACTCTGCTGATTGCATGGTGACATATAAGACTGCACTCGATGGCACAAAGTTCATACTCAAGCGGATTCCGTAAGCCGACTAACTCCTGAATCCATCTAATAGGCGGAGACACCTCGTGAGGGCACAGGTTTGTGAAGCGACCTGTGCCCGTTAATCTCTTTTTTAAACCCGGCTGGAACGGATGCGTGCTGAGGCGAGCGGCTTGGCGGGAAACTGCCTGTCGGAAGCGGAGAGGACGCCGCTTGCCGGACTCTTCTATTCCTATGAGGCAAGCGGCCAACGGTCGGGTTGAAGGAAGCTGCCCGGGATCAACGCATCGAGCCGCCGCCGAACGCAGGCGCCATTCGTCAGCCGCGCCATCCGAATCTTATTGAAGCTTTTCGATTCTTCGACAGGCTTCGTCCAGGACTGCGTCGGTCTTCGCGAAGCAGAAGCGCATGAAGCGCCGGCCCGTGTCGCCGGAGAAGAAGGCTTCGCCCGGCACACCGGCCACACCGGTCTTGTCCAGCACGTGCATCGCCCGCTCCTTGCTCGTCGTACCCGGCAAACGGGAGACGTCGGCCAGCACATAGTAGGCCCCCTGGGGGACGGAGGGAGGCAAGCCCGCCTGCTTGAGCGCTTGGCAGAACCGGTCCCGCTTGCCCTGATAGTCGCGGGCAAGACCGTCGTAGAAGGATCGTGGCAGCTCGTTGATCCCCACCGCCACGCCGTACTGCAGCGGCGCCGGCGCGCAGACGTAGAGCAAATCGTTCATCGCGCCGATCGCCTGCGCCCACTTGGCATCCGCCACGCTGTAGCCGATCCGCCAGCCGGTGATGCTGAACGTCTTCGAGTAGCCGCCGATGGTGATCGTCCGTTCCGCCATGCCGGGCAGGGTGGCGAAGCTGCAATGTGTCCGTCCGTCGAAGAGGAAGTATTCGTAGATCTCGTCCGTGAAGACAAACACATCGTGCCGGTCGGCGAACGCAGCGATCCAGTCCAGTTCGGTCCGGCTATAGACCTTGCCCGAGGGATTGCCCGGCGTATTGACGATAATGCCTTTGGTGCGCGCCGTCACCGCGCGATCGAGATCGGCCGGCGCAAACGTCCAGTCGGGGGGCCGCATCGGAACGAACTTGGGGACAGCCTCGACCGCTACCAGGGCGTGGATGTGGTAGGCATAGAAAGGCTCGAAGACGAGGACCTCGTCGCCGGGATTCAGCAGCGCCAGACAGGCGGCATGAAAGGCGCCGGTGGCACCGGCGCTGACCGTGATGTCGGTCTCAGGATCGGCCCTCATCCCGTTGTACCCGGCCAGCTTGTGCGCAAGGGCGGCCCGCAACTCGGGCAGCCCGTCGTAGCGGGTATAGGTATTGAAGCCCGCCTCGATCCCGCGTTGCGCGCCCTGCAGCACCGTCCGGGGCGCGGGAGTGTCGCAGACCCCCTGGGCCATGTTGAGCCCCTTCACGCGATCGCAGGCAATCGTCATGGCGCGGATTTCCGCTTGCGACAATCCTTCCATCCGTCTGCTCAACTCACGCGGCATGCCTGCCTCCCATGGCTTCTGCGTCCGTCAGTTCTGCGATTCCCGCGCCTTCGGTTTCACTTTCATCCTCCGCCACTCCCAGGGCGGGACCGGCTCCGGATCGGCCCAGAGGCCGCGCTGCGCCGCATGGGCCTCGGCCTCCAGGAGCGGGAGCGCATCGTCGCCCTGGTACCGTCGGGCCCACCAGCAGAGACCGGCGCGAACCAGCTCCTGATTGAGGACGCGGCCGTCCGGCAGCGTCACCGACCCAGCCAGCCCCTCGGTCCCAGGCCCCTCCTCCTTGACCGTCACTTCCTGATTGAGCGCCAGTTGCGCGGCATGGCGCTTGGCCTGCTTTCCGTAGGGCTGCTTGAGTTCGGGGCAATCGATCCCGGCCAGTTGCACCGGCCGAGCCATCCCTTCCCGCATCACGGTGAGCGTATCCCCGTCGGTCACGTTCACGACCAGTCCCGTGAAGCGCCGCGCGTTATCCTCGCCGGCCGGGGATGGAGCGGACGCCGACGGGGTTGCGCAGCCGCCCAGCGCCAGCCCCACCAGCACCCAGCAGGCGCGCCGGCCGATCCGGCCGGCCTCCTTGCGCCGGGCACCGGCTCGGCAAATGCGGCTCATGACGGCTCGGGGGCTTCCCACCATTTCGACAGGTGCACGTGACGCCGCGCCGGGTAATCGGCATAGTGGGACACGTCGTTGAAAAGCATCAGACGCGCGCGGATCGGGTCCTTGAAGTCCACCACGTTCAGGCAGGCCGGAGATTGGTCCATCCGATCGCGGTACCCGCGCGCGTCGAAGCCGAGCAGGCTGCTGAGGATCAGCCGCAAGGTCGCCTTGTGCGAGACCACCAGGACGTTGGCGCCGGCATGCCGCACGACGATGTCCCGGACGACCGGCAGGGCCCGCGCCATCACGCTCACCCCGGACTCGCCGCCGGCCGGGGCGAAAGTGAAGGGGTCGGCCTCCCAGGCTGCATACTCGTCGGGAAACTGCGACTCCACCTCTTTGCGCGTGAGGCCCTCCCAGCGGCCGTGGTTGATTTCGCGCAGCCCGTCGCGGGGGATCGGCGCGAGGGCATGGGCGCCAACGATGATGGCCGCGGTTTCCAGGGTGCGCTTCATCGGACTGGCATAGACCGCCGCCAGTTCGGCCCCGGCCAGTCGTTCGGCCAGCCGTTCCGCCTGTGCGCGCCCCTCGTCGGACAGTTCGACGTCCGTCGCGCCGGCGAAGCGGTCTTCCGCGCTCAGCACGGTGGCACCGTGGCGGACCAGAAACATTCGTGTCGTCACATGACCTCTTTGCTCGTCGGGCACCAAGTTCCCGTGCCATGATCGCCGGGCCGTATTTCCATGTCAAGGATCGGGGAGCCGGTTTCAGTATTCGGTATAATGGCACGAATCGCAGTTCAGGAGGCGGCAATGAAACAACTCTGGTGGCCGACATGGCTCTGCCTTGCGGTACTGGCCCTGTCGGGCTGCAATGGGAGCAAGGCCGACGAGCTTCTGGATACCGCGCAGTTCGAGGAGAAGCAGAACAACCGGGACCATGCCCGGCAACTCTACGAAGAGATTTTGCGGGACTATCCAAAGAGCGAGGCGGCGCGGAAAGCGCAGGACCGGCTGGACCGGATCAAGGCAGACCGTTGAGCGGGAAGCGAGGGCGGAATCGTGCCCGGTCGGGACAGGGTATCCCGGCTTATTCGCCCGACAACTCTTTCTGTCTCGCCTTGCGGCGGCGGCGCTGTTCGTCCTCGATGCCCATCTGCTCGATCGGGCCGATCGACTGCAGCGTCGGGACCTCGGATTTGAACTTCAGAGACTCGGCCTGCCGCTTGAGTTGCTCCCGCTGCCCGGCCAGTTGATTCGCCTCCGAGTTCAGGCCCTCCAGCCGCCGATTGACCTCGTTCAGTTGCCGATTCACCTCCGCGCCCCCGCTGGAGATCTGGGCTTTGTCGAAGGCACATTGGGCCGGGCTCGTGTAAGAATACCCTTCGCCTGAAGCATAGCCCCCGGTCTCGCAAGCCTTGCTGTACGAGGCCCGCTCTTCGCTGTTCCGTCCGGCCTCATTCAAAATCCGCTTGCGCTCCCTTTCCAGCTCCTGGCGTTTCGCCTGGCTTTCGGCCAGTCTGGACTCCACGTCTTGCTGCTCCTTGAGCACCGAGGAACTGTCGTTGGGCGGTTGCGCCGGAGTCCCGTCCCCGGCCAGAGCCGCGACGCCACCCCAGAACGACACCGCGCAGACCGTCATCAGAGCCAGGCCGAGTTGTTTGGTCATGGGATCACCCTCCTGCCTTATTGGCCCCGCCCTTCCGTCACTTCGTCAATTTCCGATAGCGAATCCGGTGGGGCTGGTCGGCTTCCTTGCCCAGCCGCTTCTTGCGGTCGGCTTCATATTCGCTGTAGTTGCCCTCGAACCAGGCGACCTTGCTCTCGCCTTCGAAAGCCAGAATGTGGGTGGCGACCCGGTCCAGGAACCAGCGGTCGTGGCTGCTGACGACGGCGCAGCCGCCGAACCGCTCGAGCCCCTCTTCCAGCGCCCGAAGGGTATTGACGTCCAGATCGTTGGTCGGCTCGTCCAGGATGATCAGGTTGGCCCCCTCCCGGAGCATGCGCGCCAGGTGCACCCGATTGCGCTCGCCGCCCGAGAGATCCTTGACCTTCTTCTGCTGCTCCGTGCCGCCGAAATTGAACTTGCCGCAGTAGGCCCGCGAGTTGACCTCCGACTTGCCCAGCTTGATCGTGTCGGACCCGTCCGAGATCACTTCCCAGACCGTCTTCTTGGGGTCCAGGGTCCGGTCCTGATCCACGTAGCCCAACGTGACGGTCTCGCCGATGCGCAAGGTTCCCGCGTCCGGCTTCTCCTTGCCCACGATCATCCTGAACAGGGTGGTCTTGCCCGCCCCGTTGGGTCCGATGACGCCGACGATCCCGCCCCTGGGCAGGTTGAAGTTCAGACCGTCGAACAGCAATTTGTCGCCGAAGGCTTTGGTCAGCCCCTTGGCCTCCACCACGATATCCCCCAGGCGCGGGCCCGGCGGAATGTAGATTTCCAAGTCGTCCGCCGCTTTTTCGTTCTCCTGGCTGAGCAAGTCCTCGTAGCGTTGGATGCGGGCCTTGCCCTTGGCGTGCCGGCCTTTGGGGGACATGCGGATCCACTCCAATTCCCGCTCCAGAGTCTTGCGCCGCCGGGACTCGGCCTTTTCTTCTTTTTCGAGCCGCGCCTGTTTCTGTTCCAACCAGGAGGAGTAGTTGCCTTCGAAGGGGATGCCTTGGCCCCGGTCCAGCTCCAGAATCCAGCCGGCCACATTGTCCAGAAAATACCGGTCGTGCGTCACGGCGATCACCGTGCCCTTATATTGTTGGAGATGTTGCTCCAGCCATTGCACGGACTCCGCGTCCAGATGGTTGGTCGGCTCGTCCAGCAACAGAATGTCCGGCTCCTGGATCAGGAGCCGGCACAAGGCCACCCGCCGCTTTTCGCCGCCGGAGAGCTGGTCCACCTTCGCATCCGGCGGGGGACAGCGCAGCGCGTCCATGGCGATTTCGAGCTGGTGTTCCAGCTCCCAGCCGTTGGCCGCCTCGATCTTCTCCTGGAGCTGGCTCTGCTTCTCCAACAGCTTGTCCATTTCATCGGGGGTACAGTCGCCCAGCTTGTTGCTGATCGTTTCATAGTCCTTCAGCAGTGTGACCAGCTCCTTGCGGCCCTCTTCGACCACTTCCTTGACGGTCTTGCCCGCCTCCAGTTGCGGCTCCTGCTCCTGAAGCCCGACCGTGTAGCCCTTCGACATGGTGATCTCGCCCAAGTAATCCTTGTCCAGCCCGGCGATGATCCGCAGGAGCGTGCTTTTGCCGGACCCGTTCAACCCGAGGACGCCGATCTTGGCCCCGTAGTAGAAGGAGAGGTAGATGTCCTTGAGGACCTGCTTCTTGGGCGGGTAGACCCGGCCGACTCCGATCAGGGAAAAAATAATCTGCTTGTCGTTGGTGCTCATGGATTCTTCAGTGTCTCCTATCGATCCTTTTCCGCCCGTTCGATCGCTTCTGCCTGATCCTTGCCCAGATCCGCGTCCAGGAAGTCGCCGCAGTCCGGCACTTCCATGTGCAGATCCGACGTCACGTCGATCTCCACCGTCGCGTCCCTCATGCGAAAATCCAGCACATGGCCGCCGGTGGTCCGCTCTCCGTTGAGGAAGTGGACATGGTAGCCCGGCACGTTCACGCCCTGGGCATAATCGGGGAAGCGAAACCCCACCAAGGTCCCGCGCAGCCCCTCATGGACATAGACCGGCTGATGCTTGGCCACCTCTACGAGCGGCGGATAGGGCTTCTCCTGCCGGGGCACGGTCCGCACCTTAATATAGTCGAAGACCGCCCGCACTTTCACCGCGTAGAAAATGTTCTTGCTGGGCACGGCCTTGTCCACGGCCTGTTGAAAATGGGCCCAGTCGGTCAGCTCCTCCCACAGGACCTTGACCGTCGGATCGAACCGCATCACGACCGCGAAGGGGGTCTTGGCGGAAGCCGCGACCGGGTAGGCCTTGCCGTCCACCTTCATCTGGTAGAACGTCCCATCAAACGCAATCATCTCGCCGTCGAGCGCATTGAAGGTGCCGAGCCCGAAGTCCCCGTGCTTGGCCAACTCTCCGTAGGTCACCTCGCCGTCGTAGACTCCCTCCATCAAGGCTCCGATGGTCGAGGTCTGGAACAGTTCATGGGCCTGATGCGAATCGTGATGGAACAGATCGCCCTGCTGCCGATGGGCGCGAAAGGCTTTGATAAACACGTCGTCAATTGCCATGGAAGGGCTCCTCGGCTGCTTCAGGGCTTGTAACACAGATCGAAACGGCCGCACAACTGTTCGGCCCGGCATTTGACGCGCCACTACGCCGGTGCTAGCATCCCCCACCGGCGCAATCCATACGCCGGCGGCCGTCACCCTCAACCCTCTCCTGCTTCCAGAGAGCCTTATGGCCAGCGCCCTGCTGTATGACCGCCTGCAATTCGCCTTCACGGCGACCTTCCATTACCTCTTTCCCCAACTGACCATGGGCCTGGCGCTGCTGATCGTCTACTTCAAGAGTCGCGCCCTCTGGACCGGCGACGACCATTACCACCGGGTCGCGCGCTTCTGGATCAAGATCTTCGCGATCAGCTTCGCCTTCGGCGTCGTCACCGGCATCCCCCTGGAATTCCAGTTCGGCACCAACTGGGCCAGGTTTTCCAACTATGCCGGCGGGGTCATCGGCCAGACCCTCGGCATGGAGGGGCTCTTCGCCTTTTTCCTGGAATCCTCGTTCCTCGGCATTCTGCTGTTCGGCGAAGAGAAACTGGGGCCCAGGGTCCATTGGGTCGCTTCGGTGATGCTCTTCCTCGGCTCCTGGCTCTCGGGATGGCTCATCATCGCCACCAACGCCTGGATGCAGCACCCGGTCGCCTACCGCGTGGCCGAAGACGGGACGCTGCACGTCACGAGTTTATGGGGGCTGTTCACGAACGACTGGCTGCTCTGGCAATACCCGCACAACATGGCGGCATCGGTCGCCACCAGTGCCTTCGTCATGGCGGCCGTCGGCGCCTATTACCGGCTCTCGGGCAGCCATGACCTCTACGCCAGGACCTTCCTGCGCACAGGCCTGGTCGCGGCCGCCATTGCCAGTTTCCTCCTCCTGTTCCCGACCGGACACGAAGCGGGCAAGCAGGTCTTTACCTATCAGCCCGCGACCGGAGCCGCCTTCGAAGGCGTGTTTCACAATGAGACGGGAGCCGGCATCGTCCTCGTCGGCCAGCCCAACATGGACACGCTGACCATCGACAATGCCATCACGGTCCCCTGGGCCCTCAGCATCCTGGTCTATCAGCGGGCCAAGGCCGAGGTACGAGGGCTGGATACCTTTCCCCGGGATACCTGGCCGGACAACGTGCCGTTGCTCTACTACGCCTACCACATCATGATCGGGCTGGGCACGCTCTTCGTCGCCGTCACCGGAACGGCCCTGCTGTGGCTCTGGCGGGGCAAGCTCTTCGACTGTCCCTGGCTCTTGTGGGTCCTCATGTTGAGCGCGCCCTTTCCCTATATCGCCACCACGGCCGGCTGGATGACCGCGGAACTCGGCCGCCAGCCCTGGCTCGTCTATGGATTGCTCCGGACGTCGGACGGCGCCTCGCCCCTCGTCAGCTCCGGCAACGCGCTGTTCACCCTGTTGGGATTCATGGGTCTCTATACGCTTCTGGGCCTGCTCTTTCTCTTTCTGATCTTCGACACCATCAATAAGGGACCGGCCAAGGCGCCGCATCCCCGGCCGGCGACAGGAGACCGGTGATGGAGACTCTGTGGTTTGCCATCGTGGCGCTGATGCTGGCGATCTACGTCGTCCTGGACGGATTCGATTTCGGAACGGGCATCGTCTACCTCTTCGTGGCCCGCACGGACATGGAACGGAGGACCGTCTTGCAGGCTATCGAACCGGTCTGGGACGGGAACGAAGTCTGGCTCATCGCCGGCGGAGGCCTGTTGTTCATGGCCTTCCCCCGGGTCTACGCGGCCGGGTTCAGCGGATTTTACCTGGCGCTCATGCTCGTGCTCTGGCTGCTGATTCTGCGCGGCATCTCGCTGCCCCTGCGCTCGCACCTGGCCAACCCCCTCTGGCGGACGTTCTGGGATTGGGTCTTCGCCGGCGCAAGCCTCCTGCTGGCGATCGTGTTGGGCGCGGCGCTGGGCAACCTCATCCGCGGCGTGCCGCTGAATGCCGAGGGCTACTTTTTCGCCGCGCTCTGGACGGACTTCCTGCCAGGCCCCGCGCCGGGCATCCTGGATTGGTACACGCTGCTGATGGGGTTGGAGGGGGCGGCGATCCTCACGGTGCATGGGGCGAATTATCTGGCGATGAAGACGGAGGGACCGGTCCGCGATCGGGCCCGGTGCGTCGCGGCGCTGGGCCAATGGGCCGTTGTCACGCTCACGCTGGCTGCGATCCTGGCCATCCCCCTCGTGCAACCGGGCCTGCGCCGCAATTACGATGCGCACCCGGTCGGGTATGGCTTGCTCCTGCTGGCCCTGGGTTCGCTGGCAAGCCTGTTCTACTGGCGCCGGCGGCAGCAAGATGTGGCGTCGTTCCTGGCGTCCGGCCTCCTGATTCTCGGGTTGCTGGGCAGCACGGCCTGGGGGCTCTATCCGAACCTGCTGATCTCGACCGTCCATCCGGCGCACAGTCTCACCATCTCGAACGCCGCCGCTTCCCGCGAGAGCTTGCAGACGGGGCTCGGCTGGTTCCTCGTCGGCTTCAGCCTGGTCGTGGCCTATTCGGTCTACGTCTACCGCTGCTTTTGGGGAACAGTGGATGCGGCCTCAGGCGACGAGGAGTCGTGACTGGCGACTCGCCCGCCACCGTCAGGCTCGTCTGGTTTTAGGCTGCCTGCCGATACAGCCAGCCGGAAAAGAGGCGCGTGACCGCTCCGACGAGTAGGTAGTCCACTGAAACGACCGAGACCACGACCAGCACCAGCGTATGGATCGGATGCGGCAATGTCCGCAGCCAGGGGCCGAAGATCAATTGGAACACCATCAGGACGCAGTAGAGGGAACCGATGACCAGGAACGCCATCTTATGCTTCGGCGGTCTGGACGCAGGGGTAAACCAGAATTCCAGCCCCGCCGTCCGTTCGACTTGCGGCTCCCCCTCGATCAAATCTCGCGATTGCTCCAGCCACTTCCGACGCTCGGAAGATTCTTCCCACTCCCTGAGGTTAGCGTACCGGTCAAACCGACAGATAACGACGTACTCAGGGCGGGCCGGGTCAGACGGACGGATCACATCCACCCCCAACAGGCCTTGAAGCCCGGTCGCCTTGCCGGTGAAGGCGTCCAGCCAGGCCTCAAACCGGTCTTCTTGCCCCCTGCGCACTAGACGTTTAATGATGAAAGTCACGGGATTGTTTCCGTGACCAGCCGGATCGGGTGAGCCCTCCATGTGCCTACCTTTCTTTTGGTTGGCTTCCTGTGTCATCAGGGGGGTCAATGCATGGCCGAGGCATCCATCGTCTGCACCAACTGCGCATTATCCCGGTAATCGATCGGCATCTCGATCAGCGCCGGCCCTTCGCAGGCCAACGCCTTCTTCAACATGGGCGCAATCTGGTCGGCGGCGCCGATCCGGAACGAGGCGGCGCCGAAGGCCTCGCCCAGCGTGACGAAGTCCGGGTCGCCGAAGGTCGCGCCGAAGATCCGGCCATAGTCCCGTCTCTGCAGCGTCTGGATCAGATTGTAGCCTCCGTCCTTCCAGATGACGTGCACGATGGGCAATTTCAACCGGACCGCCGTCTCCAGTTCCATGCAGGTCATCAGGAAAGACCCGTCGCCAGAAACGGACACCACCTTCTGTCCCGGCCTGGCCAGGGCCGTACCGATCGCCCAGGGGAGCGCCACACCCATGGTCTGATGGCCCATGCTGAACAGAACCCGGCGGGGCTCGTAGCTGAAAAAGTAGCGCGCCATCCAGATCTCATGCGCGCCCGTGTCGCAGGTGACGGTCACGTCGTCCCCGATCGTCTGCCGGAGATCGTGGATGAAGCGGAGAGGATGAATCGGCGTGCCGGACAGCGTCGCGCCCTTCGCCTGCTCGTCCAGTAGAACCTTTCGCGCAGCCGCCACTTCGGCCCATTCGCCTGCCGCGGAGAGACGCAGCCGTTCTGATAGGCCATCCAGGTTGCGGGCGATGTTTCCCGGCAATTCCACCGAGGGCCGATAGGCCCGGTCCACGGTACAGGGGATTTCATCCAGGTGAATGATCTGCGCCCGGCCCGAAACGTTCCAGGCCGTGGGATCATATTCCACCGTGTCGTAGCCGATGGTGAGAATAACATCGGCCTTCTGGAGGACGAGGTCCCCGGGCTGGTTACGGACATAGCCGACACGTCCGACAAACCGATCCACCAACTCGCGCGGCACGACCCCGGCCGCCTCGAAGGTGCCGATCACCGGCAGGGGGTGCTTGCGAATCAAGCGGCGGACGGCAGCCGCCGCCGAGGAACGACTGGCGCCGACGCCCAGGAGGATCACCGGGAATGTGGCCGTACTCAGGAGCGCCGCCGCCCGCTCCAAAGCCTCGGCTGCCGCGGCGCCCGGACTCGGAGACTCAACGGCGGGGATCGGCTTGGCGGTGACGGCCGACTTGGACACGTCCACCGGCATCGAGATGTGGACGGCACCGGGGCGCGGACGGGCGGCGATCCGGAAGGCGTTCGCGACGATCTCCGGAATGCTGTCGGGCTCTTCCGCTTCAACACTCCATTTCGTGATCGGCGCGAAGAGGTTGACCGTATCCACGTTCATGTGACTCTGCTTGAACCGCATCCCGCGCGGCACCTGCCCGGTGATGATGACCAGCGGGTCCCGGTCCTCCGTCGCGGTGGACACGCCGCAGACCGCGTTGATCAACCCGGGTCCGGAGGTGGTCAGGACCACGCCCGGTTTGCCCGTCACCCGCCCCCAGGCCTGGGCCATGAAGGCGGCGCCGGTCTCGTGGCGGCAGACGATGAATGTCGGCCCATGGTCCGCCAACACATCCAGGATCGGCAGCACCGCCCCGCCGGGCACGCCGAAGATGTACTCGACGCCCTGCGCCTCGAGCGACTGCACCAGCAACTCCGCACCGTTTCGCGCTGCGCTTAATTCCATTTCCTCACCTCATCCAAGTTGCAAGCCGCAAACCGATTGACGTGCATCCTAGGCCGATCGTTTTGTCAACCGGGCATAGCGCGGCACCCACATGCGCTGCTCCACGAGCCGGGCGATTTCATCTGCCGACGTCCGCTCGGCCACGCCGGCCTTCTGGGCCTCGGCGGCGACCGCCAGCGCGATGCGCCGCGACACCTTGCGGATGTCTTCCAACGACGGCAGCAGCGGCGCATCCGGCTTCGTCAGGGCCGGCGAGCCCTCCGCCAGCGCAAGCGACGCGGCCATAAACATGCCGTCCGTCACCCGGCGCGCCTTGGCGGCCAGGATGCCGAGGCCCAGGCCGGGAAAGATATAGCTGTTGTTGCATTGGGTGACGGGGATCGTCCGGCCCTTGTAGGCGATATCGGCGAAAGGACTGCCGGTCGCCACCAACGCCCGGCCCTCAGTCCAGGCGAGCAGGTCCGCCGGAGTCGCTTCGCAGCGCGAGGTCGGGTTCGAGAGCGGGAAGATGATCGGACGCGGGACGCCGCGGGCCATCTCGCGCACGACGCCCTGGGTGAAGGCGCCGGGAACGCCGGACACTCCGATCAGGATGGTGGGCTTCACGTTCTTGACGACATCCACAAAACCGACCTGCCCGGCCTGCGCCAAGGTCCAGCCGGACCAAGCCGCGCGGGGCTGGACGAATTTCTGCTGGAAGGGGAGCAGGCCCGTGAGCCCTTCGCGCAAGAGGCCCGGCCGGTCGATCAACCAGAACCGGGAACGGGCCTCCGCCTCCGACAGCCCTTCCCTGACCATGGCCGCGCAGATCTGCTCACTGATCCCGCAGCCGGCCGATCCGGCGCCGAACGTCACCACGCGCTGGTCACGGAGCGGGGAGCCGGTGACTTTGACGGCCGCCAGCAAGGTCCCGGTCGTGACCGACGCGGTTCCCTGGATATCGTCGTTGAAGGTGCAGAGCTGGTCCCGGTACCGGTCCAGCATGCGGCCGGCGTTCGCCTGGGCGAAGTCTTCCCATTGCAACAGGACGTTGGGGAGCTTGCGTTTCACCGCCTGGACGAAGGCGTCCACGAACTCGTCATACTCCTGCCCGCGCACCCGTTCGTGGCGCCACCCCACATACAAGGGATCGCGCAACGCCTCGGCGTTGTTCGTCCCCGCGTCCAGAATGATAGGCAGCGTCCGGGCCGGATGGATGCCGCCGCACAGGGTATAGAGCGACAGCTTGCCGATGGGAATACCCATGCCGCCGGCCCCCTGATCGCCCAGGCCGAGAATCCGCTCCCCGTCGGTCACCACGATCACGTCCACGTCCCGATAGGGCCGGTTGTCGAGGATGCGTTCGATGTCCGTCTGTTCGGGAACCGATATAAACAAGCCGCGCGGCCGCCGGTAGATGTGACTGAATTGCTGGCAGGCGGTGCCGACGACGGGGGTGTACACGATAGGCATCATCTCGGCGACGTGTCCCAGCAACAGGGCGTAAAAGAGCGTTTCGTTCTCATCCTGCAGCGCCCGCAGAAAGATATGCCGCTCCAGGTCGGTGACCTTTTGCTGGTAGGCCTGATAGGCCCGCTCCAACTGGACCTCCAGCGTTTCTTCATGGGGCGGCAGCAGCCCTTGCAGCCCCAGCTCGCGCCGCTCTTCGAACGTAAAGGCCAGGCCCTTGTTCAGGAACGGCTGCTCCTCGAGCGTCTGGCCGGTCAGGGAAGAGACCAGGACTTCCTCGCCGGTTTTCGGGTCACGAGTCGGTTGAATCTCGATCATTACATTCCTCCATGCAACGGCAGCATACCGCAAGGACTGGTTTGAATCCATGAACTCCTGTCCTCGTTGCTTTTCCCGCTGCGTTTCCGATAAGAGAACAGGGGCTCGTTCACCATCCTGCACGAGGAGCGACGCAAACGGTGCGGTGCCTGTGAGTCAACTCCATTCCCACGGGTCGCCCTGGCGCGCCCTCTCCCACCGCAACTTCGCCCTGTTCCTGGCCGGACACGGCATCTCCGTTTGCGGCACCTGGATGCAAAGCCTGGCCCAGGCCTGGCTGGTCTGGCGGCTGACCCATTCCCCCTTTCTGCTGGGGCTCGTGGAGTTTCTGAACCGAGCACCGATCTTGTTCCTCGGCGTGTTCGCCGGACTCGCGGCGGACCGCTGGCCCCGTTACCGCCTGATGGTCATCGCCCAGATGCTGCTCATGGTCCTGGCCGGCACGCTGGCGGCGCTCACCCTCAGCGGGACCGTCACGGTCGGCTGGATCATGGGGCTGGCCTTTCTCCAAGGACTGGTCTACGCGCTGGAAACACCGGTGCGGCAGACCTTCATGACCGACCTGGTGCCGCGCGCCGACATGCCCTCGGCCATCGGCTTGAACTCGTCCATGTTCAATTCGGCGCGCGTCATCGGCCCCTCGATCGCCGGGCTGCTGGTCAGCCAGGTCGGCGAAGGGATCTGCTTTCTGATCAATACGGCCAGCTTCCTCGTGATCCTCGGCTGCCTGGCGGCCATGCGCCTTCCTCCGCCGCAGCCGGGCGCGACCGCCGGGTCGCTCGGGCTGCTCCGCGAAGCCTTCGGCTATGCCTGGCGGACCCCGCATGCCCGCGCTTTGCTGCTCCTGGCCCTGGTGTTGAGCGTCGCCGCCATGCCCTATACGACGCTCCTGCCTGTGTTCGCCGCCGAGGTGCTGGACACCGGGCCCAACGGGCTGGGACTCTTGATGGCCGCGACCGGGGTCGGTGCCCTGACCGCGGCGCTCCGGCTGGCCAGACGCAGTACCTTGCTGGGGCTCAAGACCTCCATCGCCAAGGCCGTGACCCTGTTCGGATCGGGCCTGCTGGCCCTGGCCCTGAGCCAGACCCTGTGGCTCTCCATGCTGATCCTGGTGGTCGTCGGGTTCAGCATGGTCAGCAGCCTGGCCGGCACCAACACGATGCTGCAAAGCCTGGCGCCAGAAGGCATGCGCGGGCGGGTGGTCAGCCTGTATACGACGGCGTCGTTGGGCTGCACGATCTTCGGCAGTCTGCTGGCCGGCTCCAGCGCCAACTATTTTGGCGCCCAGGCCACGGCCGCGGCGGGCGGAGTCCTGACGCTGATCGCGGCCCTGATCTTTTGGCGCGCACTGCCGGCGATCGCCAAACACTTGCAGGAACATCAGCTCCTGCCGCCCGAGAACGTGCCCGCCGGTTGAACCGTCCGGACAGGCTTGCATAGGCCGGGGGAAATCCCTACCATGAGCCCATGATCGACTGGGCCCTTATCATCCCGGGGCAGAGGCGACGGTTCATCCCCACAACGTCGCTCTGGCTTTTGTTATCCCTCTGTCTGCTGACCGGCTGTGTCGGCACCAGCTCGCTGGTGCTCGGGGCAGGGGCCGGCACCGCAACCGGGTCCGGCGTCGCCTATACCATGGACAGCATCGCCTACAAGACCTTCACCGCCCCGCTCGACCAGGTCGCCGAGGCTACCAGGACGACTCTGCAATCCATGGAGTTTCCCATCCGGTGGGAGTCGCGCAATACCTCCGGGGTGGACCTCATGGCCAAGGCCGGCAACCTGTCCGAAACGCTGGAAATCGAGATCGACCTCGAACGGCTGAGCCCCCAGGTCACCCGGATGCGCATCGTGGCCAGCCGCGGGTTCTTTTTGAAGGACGCAGCGACCGCCACGGAGATCATCCGGCTGGTCTCAAAGCAACTGGACGAGCGGGATCGGGCCGCCGCCTTGGCTCAGGATCAGCCGGCCCAGCCGTCCGCTCCCCCGGCCAAACCGTGATCGATACGATGGCATGAAACGGACCTGGGTCATCGTCCTTGCGGCCCTGTGCCTGCTCGGCCTCACGGGGCTGGTCACGCTGTACCTGTGGCTCGGTTCGCTGATCAAAGCGGGCATCGAACGGATCGGGCCGCAAGTCACCAAGACCCCCGTCTCCGTGGAAGCCGTCACGATCTCGCTCCTCTCCGGCTGCGCGACCGTCAACGGGTTGGTCATCGGCAACCCGCCAGGCTATCGTGCCCCCAGAACCATCTCCATCGGACAGGCACGGGTCTGTGTGGCGCCTTTGTCCATCTTCTCAAACCCGCTCGTGGTGACCGAGATCACCGTGACGAGTCCGGAAGTCACCGTTGAGGGAATGTTCGGCGGCAGCAATATCAACAAAATTCGCGACCATGTGCAGGCCTTTGCCGCTTCCGAAAAAGCCACGCCTGAAGCCACGCCGGCTCAGGCCGGAAGCCGGCGTATCCTGGTCAGGGAGTTCCGCCTGTCCAACGGACACACGCGCCTTTGGTTGAACGCCGGCCCGTTGGGGGAGAGAGGCGCAACCGTCGGGATGCCCGACATCCATCTCCAGAACATCGGCAAAGAGACCAACGGGGCCAAGCCGGCCGAGCTGGCCTCGGCCATCTCGGCGGCTTTGTTCAACGCCATCAAGCGCGCCGTGACCGGCTAGCCACCGAACCTTCCTCGGAGACCCTGTTCAACGGCCGGTTATTCCTGGCGGGCCTGGCGGGACCGGGACCAGACCATGCCGGTCTGTTCCTTGGCGGTGAAGCCCAGCTTTTCGTAGAAGGCCTGCTTGTCGCGGGTGCAGAGCCAGAACAGCTCCACGCGCTTCAGGTCGGGATGCTGCAGAATGCGCTGCATGATCTGGGTGCCGATGTCCTGGCCCTGATAATCCTGGTCCACGATCACATCCCAGATCGACGCGCGGTAGACATAGTCGGTGAGCACACGGCCGAAGCCGACCAGTTTGGAACCGTCCCAGACCGAGAGGACCAGGTCCGAATGCGCCAGCATGTCCCGCGCATCGTCCGCCGTCCGCCCGGCCGCCCAAGGAGCCTGGGCATAGAGCCGCACCAACTGCGCCGGATCGAAGTCCTTTCGCTCCGAGAAGGTCAACATGGGCTTGAGCCAGAGGGCTCCCTTGTATTACAGTAGGGCCCTTCGCGTCCACCGTCGTTGAGGGTGAAGATGGCCCAACTCGTCAAAGCTTGTCCCCGATGCAGCCTGCTCATGTGGGTCCAAGAAGGCCGGATCGAGTACCTGGACGAAAATACCGTGCGCACCACCTGCCCCCATTGCAAACAACTGGTCCGGGTCACGCTCGTGTCGCGGGGGGCCAATGCAGCCGGCCCCAAGATGGGCCACTAATTTCAGGTTTTCAGTTCACAGTTGTCAGTGATCAGTGATTGACCAGTCGGCCAGAAGCAATAGTCGCCACGACGCTAATGCTCTCCGAAGGCTTCCTGACTGAGAACTGAACACTGTAAACTGTCCACTCACAACAGCCCCTTCCCCGCGCCTTCCAATTCGGGCTGGTTCCCCGGCATGATTTTATAGAGCGCCTGGCGGTAGTCGCCGAAGCGTTTTTCCTCGGCCGCCGCAACCTGGATTTCCTTGTCCCGCTGCATCCGCTCCAGATGGTCCAAGACCGCGAGCAACGGTTGGACCGCCGCCAGCACCTTGCCCGCTTCGAATGCCTCCAGTGACTCGATGAACAGATCCGTCAGTTTGCGAAACGGCGTCGGCGTGCTCTGCGCTCGAAAACGGTAGACGGTCTGCTCGTACGCCTCGATCGCCTCCGGAGTCGGCTTGACCCCGCCGGGAATCATCGAGAGATGCACCACCGTCGGCAACTTGGCGCAGTAGGCCTTCAGCGCCGACACCAGACTGCCGAAAATTTCAAGCACCTCGCCGGTGGTCATGCCGGTTGTCATGATGGAGCCTTTCGAGTGGCTGAGAAATACTCTGCTGTGGCCAAGGTGTCAAGCAGCTCGTGCGAGGCCGTTTATTTCCGGGAGGCAACGGCTCGAAGCGCCTCAAAGACCGCTTCGAAATCCGCCGGTGCCGGAGCTGAGAATTCCCGATACTCGCCGCTGAGGGGATGCGTAAATCCCAGCGTTCGCGCATGGAGCATCACGCGAGGAATCATGACGCCTTCCAGCGTCTTCACCTTGCTGCCGCCATAGGTGGGGTCGCCCAGCACCGGATGCCCGAGCGCCGTGAGATGCACCCGGATTTGATGGGTACGGCCGGTGCGCGGACGCAACTCCACGCGGGTCGCCAGCTTGCCGAGCCGGGACAGTACCTTGTAGCCGGTGGCGGAGGCTTTCGGGTTGCTGGTGCGGGCGGAAAACTTCTTCCGCTCCTTCGTGTCCCGTCCGATCGCCAGCTCGATCACGCCTTCCTGTTTCTTGATCGCGCCCCAGGCCAGGGCTTCATAGGCCCGCGTGATGCTGTGGTGCTTGAACTGCCCGGCCAGCGACCGATGCGCCTGGTCGGTCTTGGCCACCACCATCACGCCGGAGGTCTCCTTGTCCAGCCGGTGAACCAAGCCCGGCCGCTCCTTGCCGCCGATGGTCGAGAGCGATCCGCCCGGCCGCTCAAAATGATGGAGCAGCGCATTGACCAGGGTGCCCGACCAATGGCCGGGAGCCGGATGCACCACCAGCCCGACCGGTTTGTTCAAGACGACCAGGGCATCGTCTTCGTGAAGGATGTCCAGCGGGATCGGCTCACCGTGCAACGTCAGCGGCTCGGCCTTGGGCGTGTCCATCGTGATCCGGTCGCCCGGCTTGATCTTCAAGCTCGGTTTGGCCGGGAGGCCGTTCACCAGGATCCTTCCCTTTTCAATGAACCGCTGGATGGCCGATCGGGAAAGGTCCGGCTGCCGGTGGGTCAGAAACACATCCAGGCGTTTGGGGGTTTCGCCGGCCGTGATAATCAGTTCGGTGTGCATCGGCCAAGACTACTCAATCGGCCTGCCGATCCGCAAGACGGGTGCAATGAGCCAGCGAGCTGGCCGGGGCATAACGAGTCGAGGGCCTTGCGCGCCGGGGAGGACAGGCCGTAGGATATACGCATATCGTCCGGAACCTTTCGCCATCCGTCCCCACGGGGTCACGACAAGCCGTTTCGTGCGTTGCGAGCGGCGCTGTTCCAATACCTTCGCTGTGAGGCGGGGTCGATGCTTCCACGTTTCTTGCAACTACCCGGGGTGCCCCTCGCGACGTCGGGCAGCATAGCCGGACTGCTCCTGGCGGGATTCCTCTGGGATCTCACGACTCCGCTGGGGTACGTGCCCTGGCTGCTCTACCTGCCGGCCCTGTTGCTCACGCTGGCCCTGCCGGCCCGCTGGGCCGCGCCGGCACTGGCGGGCCTCTGCACCCTTCTGATTCTGTTGGGACACGTCAACTCGCCCTTAAAGGGAGGAGGCAACGCTCAGGCGGCGATCTTCAATCGCACGCTGGGCATCGCCATGCTCTGGCTCATGGCGGGCAGTTGTCTCCTCTACAAACGGGCCGAGGACAGACTGCGGGAGAAGGACGCGCGCTTCCGCGTGATTTTCGAGCAGGCCGCTGTCGGAGTCGCGCAGATTGATACCGCCACCGGGCGTTTCGTCCAGGTCAATCAACGCTACTGCGAGATTGTCGGCTTGAGCGCGGAGCAGATGACCGCGTCCACCTTTATGGACCTCACGCACGCCGCAGACTTGCAAGAGGATCTGGACAACATGGCGCGGCTGGTGGCGGGAGACATCCATACCTTCACCATGGACAAACGCTACGTGCGTCCGGACGGTTCGATCGTCTGGGTCACGCTCACGGTGTCGCCCATGTGGGCGCCGGGCGACCAGCCGGATTATCACATTGCCGTCGTGGAGGATATCACCCTGCGCAAGCAGGCCGAGGCGGGGCTGGTGCAGTTGCAATTGCAGCACGAGACGATTCTGCAGGCGGCGGGCGAAGGCATCTACGGACTCGACACCGAGGGCCGGGTGACCTTCGTGAACCAGGCGGCGGCCCGAATGACCGGCTGGCAGGTGGAGGACCTGATGGGTCAACCGATGCACCGGCTTGTGCATCACTCCCTGGCCGATGGCACGCCGTACGCGGAACAGGCCTGTCCGATCGTCGCAACGATCAGGACCGGCGCAGGGCAGCGATCCGACTCGGACGTATTTTGGCGGAAGGATGGGACCAACTTCACGGCGGAATATGTGACCAGCCCGATTCGCCTGGCGGACGGCTCGCTGGGCGGGGCGGTCGTGACATTCCAAGATATTTCAGAACGGAAGCAGGCGGAGGAACAGCGCCGCCGCTCCCACGCACAGCTCCAGGCACTGGCCGCCCACTTGGAAACCGTCCGCGAGCAGGAGCGGATACGGATCGCGCGGGAGCTGCACGACGAGCTGGGGCAGACCCTGACCGGCCTCAAAATGGACTTAGCCCAACTGTCCAAGGGACTGGCGGCGAAGCCCACCACCGATGAACGGTCGCACCTGCTGAACAAAGCCCACGAGATGCAGAACCTCATCGACGCCTCCGTGCGGGACATCCGCCGGCTGGTCCTGGAACTGCGGCCGCCCGTGCTGGACCATTCCGACCTGTCCGGCGCCCTGGAGTGGCTGACGCGGGATTTCCAGAAACGGCATGGCATCGCCTGCCGCTTCACCTGCGTGGCGCCGCCGGACACGATCGAGGCCGACGCCCAGACGGCGCTCTTCCGCATCGCACAGGAAGCCTTGACCAACGTGGCCCGGCACGCGCACGCCACGCAGGTCCACATCGAACTGGCCGGGACCGCGGAGGCCCTGCAGTTGACGATCGCCGATGACGGAAGGGGCTTCGATGAAACCGAGACGACCAAGCCGACGGCATTCGGGCTCACCGGCATCAAGGAACGGGCCCGGCTGCTGGACGGGGCGGTTTCGTGTCAGAGCCGGTCCGGCCGTGGCACACAGATTATGGTTCGGATTCCGATGAGGAGACCGACATGATCCAGGTCGCGATTCTCGACGACCATGCCGTCGTCAGACGGGGCATCCGCGAGATCCTGTCCGCCGAGCCGGACATGCAGGTGTGCTGCGAAGCCGCGACCGCGCAGGGGCTGCTCGACGCGATCCGCAAGCAAGCGTGCGACCTCGTGGTGATGGACATCACGCTGCCGGGCCGAAGCGGCTTGGAAGTGCTGCACGAACTCCGGGAGGAGCGGCCGAAGCTGCCGGTGCTGGTGCTGACCATTCATGCGGAGGAGCAGTTCGGAATTCGCACGCTCAAGGCCGGGGCCGCCGGCTATCTGAACAAGGAGGCCGCGCCGGACGAACTCGTGAAGGCGATCAGGAAAATTGTCGGCGGCGGACGGTACCTCACCCCCTCGTTGGCCGAAGCCCTCGCGGCCGAGGTGATGTCGCCGCAGGATCGGCCGCTCCATCAGACGCTGTCGAACCGCGAGGATGAAGTATTCCGGCTGCTGGCCTCCGGCAAGACGGTGACGGACGTGGGGCGCCAGCTGGCCCTCAGCGTCAAGACCGTCAGCACGCATCGCACGCGCATCCTGAAAAAACTCCGCCTGACCACCACCGCCGAGCTGATCCGGTACGCGATTCTAAACCGGTTGGTAAGCTAGGGCCAGCACCCGGCGTGGAGGCACCGGCAGTGCACCCGCCGCCCGGTGTCCGCTTGATCCATCAGATCCGCCTGTCAGACAAACCCTGACCTCACAATCAGACGATCTGACCTGTTGCGCCTCTTTCTTTCTCGTTATCCTATGATCTCTCTCGACAACTTCTCACGGCCCGGTTGTTGCGGAACATGACGGGTTTCACGACCACCTATGGATAGAGCCGACAATCCCCTCCCTACCGGAACCATTCTGCTGGTCGAGGAAGACCTGCAAGTGCGCGACGTGATCCGTGAATTCCTGACCGGAGCCGGCTACCGGGTCTTGGAGGCGGAGGACGGGCCGAAGGCGTTGGCGCTGAGCGAGCAGTATGCGGGGCCGATCCATCTGCTGATAACCGATGACATCACACCCTGCATGAGCGGACCGGCCTTGGCCGCTCGGCTGGCCCACTTTCACCCCCACCTACAGAGGATCTTCATGTTGGACTATGTGGACGACCAGCTTCTCCGCGAGATGGAAGCTACTGGATGCCGCATCTTGCAGATTCCCTTTTCGCGGGAAGCGCTCTTGGGCAAGGTGCGCGACCTGCTGGGAAAGCCCCTTCAGGATAACGGTTGAACGCCCGTCTCCGACGACCGGCCCCGCGCCGGGGTTCTTGTCGCTCCACCCCGTTCAGCATCTGATTCCGCATCGGCCCTCCGCCTGCGCCAACCTTTCTTGCTCTCAGGAATGGGCGTATGATTCAAGAAGGATATGCCGCGCCCATCACGGCGCGATCGGAGGCCGGCCGCACAGGGGAGGGCAATCATGGCAACCCAGCGTGTGTTGATGGCGGTGCTGACTCTGGCGTCGGCGCTGTGGAGCGGACCCCTCTGGTCCGCGGAGAAGGACTCAGGGGCTTCGATTAAGATCGCACCCGAGACCGTGGCCGACTATGTCCACGCAGTGATCGAGGCCGACCGGATTTTCTACACCCTGCACGTTGTCGAGCGCATGCAGGCCAAAGGCGTGGCGACGGCCTCAGAAAACTGGCGAGTGTCGCACACGCTGCCGCTGCCGGCCCAGTTTCTCAAGGAGTCCGGCGAACTGGCCGCCATCACGGGGGCCAGGATTCAATACCGGCTCATCGGGCTCTGGCCGATCAATCCGCAGAATGCGGCGGTGACGGAATTCGAGAAGCAGGGTCTGGAAGCGGTGCGGGCGCACCCGGAACGTCCCCATACCGGCGTGATCACGCTCGGCGGAAATCGATATTTCCAGGCCATCTATGCGGACCGGGCCTTCGCGCAGGCCTGCATCGGCTGCCACAACGCGCACCCGCGCAGCACGAAGCAGGACTTCAAGATCAACGACGTGATGGGCGGGGTGCTGATCAGCTTTCCGCTGGAGTAAGCGGACCTGAGGCCCGCGTCGGCGGCAGAGGTTTGTTGCAATGTTCGCAAGTCGGGCGAAGTTCCAGCACGGCCAATCTCCTTGGTGAAGTAGTAGGCCTATGCCTTGACCATGACCAGGAGCATCTTGAACCGCGTCACCGCTTTGAGGGCATGAGGCCGACCGGCCGGAAGTCGCAAGAGCTGGCCGGCGGAAACACGATGCGGAGCCCCGGCGATGGAGATCTCTGCCTCTCCCTCGATCAGAATCACCAGAGCGTCAAATGGTGCCGTATGCTCGCTGAGCCCCTCGCCTTGATCGAAGGCAAAGGCCGTCACCGTACCAACAGGCTTCTTGACGATGGTCCGGCTGACAACGGCGCCCGGCTGATACTGGACCAGCTCTGCGAGCGGCACCACGCCTTCAAGTTCGTTCATTGAGTTCGACTCTGCCGGCATGATGCCTCCATTGAACGACGTGCCAGATGGGATCGTGATCGAGGTTCCGGTTGGATGCCACCGATCGGGGTCAGCGGCGGCGCAGGCGCCGTTCGCCGCATGCCGTCGTTACGCCGATCCCGACTCCCGCGATGACCCGTTGAGCACGAGCACGATCTTGCCTGTCACGCCTCCCTTCCCGAGTAACTCGTGCGCCTGTCTCGCCTCGGCAAGAGGCAATCGCTGAGCGATCAGCGGCTTGATCTTGTGCTGCTGCAGAAGGTCGAACAAGGCGATCACATCCTGTCGAAATAAGGCCGGTCTCAGCCGCTTCAGCCACTGGATGCTGTAGGGGACGACCCGTTTCCGGCCCGGGAGAAGCCAGCCGCCGGCAATGTACAACCCGAAGATGGCGATGGCGCGAAAGCGATGACGACCACCTGAATGACCTGAAGCCAATCGTCCCCCGCGCAGCGAGCCAGTCAGGCCATAGGCCACGACCCTCCCGCCGGGACGGAGCGCCTTGCGGGAACGCCAGATATGGGTGCCACCGATGCTGTCAAAGACCACGTCGACGCCCTCGGGCGTGAGGCGGTGAACTTCTTTGACGAAGTCCTGATGCTCGTAATCGATCGGGATGCCGCCCAGGTCGGACACGGCCGACGCTCCCCGCAATGAACAGGTTCCGTACATCTCCAGCCCGGCGAGGCGCCCAAGCTGCAAGAGCGCCGAGCCGACCCCGCCTGCCGCGCCGTGGATCAGCACGCGCTGGCCCGGTCTGACGTGAGCCGAACGATGCAGCATCTGGTAGGCCGTGACGTAGTTCAGCACGAGGCTGACGGCCTCGGCGGCGTCCAACCCGGGTGGCACCGGAACCAGTTCGCGTTGCGGCAGGCAGACGAACTCCGCGTACGCGCCGCTGATCGGCAGCGCGGCCACCATCTGGCCCGGTTCGATTCCAGAGGTACCGGCGCCAAGCCGATCCACCACACCAATCAGATCCCACCCAGGCGTGAAGGGCAGCGGGGGTGTCTCGGGATGAACGCCCTCGCGCATCAGCAGGTCGGGTAGGGAGACACCTGCGGCCAGCACTCGCACCCGCGCTTCACCCTCCTTCGGCTCGGGGCGCTCTTCTTCAACCACCCGAAGCGCGTCGGGCCCGCCGTAGTGCGTGACGATGATGCGCCTGTGTCTCATGGACTTCTTCCCCGACAAACTCCCGGAGATTCGCCTTTGCAATTACTTCGGCACGCAACCCTTGACCGCGTTCGCCCGCGCACTATAGGTGATACGGCCGGCGGCATCGGCCGGCAGGCGCGCGCGCATCCGTGCTTTGAGACGCGCAATATCTTCGGATGCCATCGCGGCAAGCTTTGGGCCGACGCTCGGCCCCAGGAGGATCGTCGTCCAGTAGTCGTCGAAATCGGCGAACGTCCGTTGCACGGTGATCTCCCGTGTTTCGACGGCATCCAGACCCGTGCCGGTCCACAAGTCCCGCAGGGCGTCCATTCGAGACGCGCTGGGGCTCGGCGGTACCGGAACCGCAATGCCCATCCCGCGCATTTCAGCCTGCAACGCCTCGTAAGGAGACCCGCCGCCAGGCATGTCCCACGCATAGGCTGCGACGGCGCCGCCAGGGCGGACCACTCGCGCCATTTCGGCAACGCCCCTAGCCGGATCGGGAACGAAGAAAATCACCAGCGGCATGACCGCCGCATCGAACGTGTCGTCGGAGAAGGGCTGTGCCATGGCATCGCCCTGACGAAACTGTGCGACACGCGACGCGGGTCGCGTGCGAGCAAAGGCGAGCTGCGCCTCGGATGGGTCTATCCCCTGTACTGAAACCGGCGCACACCGCTCAACGAGCATGTCGGTAAAGGCACCGTTGCCGCAGCCGACGTCGAGCCATCGCAAACCCGATGCCGGAGCCAGCCAGTCGAGGAACGTTTCACCGGCAAGCTGGCTCCACTTCCCCATGTATCGTTCGTAGCCAGCCCCGTCGTCGAAGCGGATCTGGTCGGTCACGATGAGTTTTTCCTCCGGTTGGACCACCTGCGAAAAGTGGTGCTTCATCACGGTACTTCCTGCCTCTGCAAGTTACAATGTACACCACTTTTCCTTTGGCTCGGCTGGGCTGGAATGGATGGCCGTTCGTCAGCCCAGCCTCTTCCGCCGTTCGCCCAGGCTGAACCAAATCTTTCTATGCAAAGGGTTAAGGTTTTCCCGTTCGCCTCCGATAAAGGAACCGTCACCTTCTGCATGGTACGCGAATCTCGGCCTATGTCTCTCGTCCAGCCGACAGGACGGGAGGTCTCAATGGCAGCGTGTCGGTTAGGGACCGCGGGTTCAGGCCGGGCTCGCATTTTTTCACCATTCACTTTCAGAAGGAGACAGAAGACATGTCTGTTCTTACGCAGAGCTCCGTGAAAGAGAGTTTCAGCCGTTGTTGCGTCAACTCCAAGTTCCTCGATCGTTTCTACGAAATCTTCCTGGCCAGTCATCCCGCTATCGCGCCCCTGTTCAGGAACACCGACTTTTCCAAGCAAAAGATGGCGCTTCGGTCCGGATTGGCCATGATGGTGATGCACACCGAGGGAAACAAAATCGGGACCCAAGGGCTGGATCGCATCGGCCAGAGCCACAGCCGCACGCGCATGAACATCGACCCATCGCTCTATCAGTTCTGGATCGAGAGTCTCATCAAAGCGGTCAAGGAATGCGATCCGCAATGCAATGCCAAGCTCGAAGGTGAGTGGCGTCAGGCTCTAAAAGCCGGGGCTGCCTATATCTCCAGCCAATACTGACCTTCCTCCTTTCGCTCACGTAGAGCTCGGTCATGGAGCCGGTCGGGACAAGTCCCGGCCGGCTCTTTTTTCTCGGCTGGAACGGATGGGCAGGGAGCGGTTCGGCCTCTGCGGGGTCCTTGATATCGGAGGTAGTACGACTAACGCAGCACCGTTCCGATGGTCCGATAAGGTGCTGCGACAACAGTAAGTCGCCAGAAGCCATGGGATATGGCCGCATCGAGGCGATACGACGAACGGCCGTCATTTGTCAGCCCAGCCGCTCTTAATTTAATTGAAGAGTATGGGGGAGCAGGACAGGGAACGGGAACTATCTGCGATGCGCGCGTTCGGCGATCTTCTTGCGGAGGCGGGCCTTTTCGAGGCTGATCTGGGCTTCTTTGACTTCGGACGGCAGGCCGCCGACTTTCAGACGAGTCTCGGCTTCCGCCACCTTGGCTGCGGCCCGCTCGACGTCGATGTCCTCGGCCTTCTCCGCGATCTCCGCCATGACCGTGACCCTGGTCGGCGTCACTTCGGCATAGCCCCAGAGGACCGCCATGTGGTGGGTCTGGTCGCCGACGCGATAGCGGAGCTCCCCAATGCTCAAGGTGGAGAGGAAATGACAGTGGCCGGGCAGCACGCCGAACTCGCCCTCCGCGCCCGGTGCAATGACTTCGTCCACCTGCTGGCTCAACAGCAGCTTGTCCGGCGTCACGACTTCGAGTAGTAGTTTGCCTGCCATAATCGTGGGCTCTCAGCGGTCAGCTATCAGCAGTCAGCTTGGGACTGAGAGCTGAAGGCTGTCGGCTGAATGCTGCTCCTTCTAAACTTTCACTCCCATCTTTTCGGCCTTCGCGATCACTTCCTCGATCGGCCCGACCATGTAGAAGGCCTGCTCCGGCAGGTGGTCGTACTTGCCGTCCAGGATTTCCTTGAAGCTGCGGACCGTGTCCTTGAGCTTCACGTACTTGCCCGGCGCGCCGGTAAAGGCTTCCGCGACGTGGAAGGGCTGCGAGAGGAACCGCTGAATTTTCCTGGCGCGGGCCACGGCCATCTTGTCGTCTTCGGACAATTCGTCCATGCCGAGAATCGCGATGATGTCTTGCAAGTCCTTATACCGCTGCAGCACCGACTGGACGCCGCGCGCCACCTTGTAATGTTCCTCGCCGATCACCTGCGGGTCGAGAATGCGCGAGGTCGAGTCCAACGGGTCCACCGCCGGGTAAATGCCCAACTCGGCCAGCTGCCGGGACAAGACGGTCGTCGCGTCCAAGTGGGCGAAGGCCGTCGCCGGGGCCGGGTCGGTCAGGTCGTCGGCGGGCACGTAGATCGCCTGCACGGACGTGATGGAGCCCTTCTTCGTCGACGTGATGCGTTCCTGGAGCGCGCCCATTTCCGTCGACAGGTTCGGCTGGTAGCCGACCGCCGAGGGCATGCGGCCGAGCAATGCGGACACTTCCGATCCCGCCTGCGTGAACCGGAAGATGTTGTCCACGAAGAGGAGCACGTCCTGGTTCTCTTCGTCGCGGAAGTATTCGGCCACCGTGAGGCCGGTCAGACCGACCCGGAGACGCGCGCCGGGCGGCTCATTCATCTGGCCGTAGACCAGCGCGGCCTTGGACTTGGTGTGATCGTCGGGATCGATGACCTTGGACTCCTGCATCTCGTGCCAGAGGTCGTTGCCTTCGCGCGTCCGCTCGCCCACGCCGGCGAATACGGAGAATCCTCCGTGGTGGAGCGCGATGTTGTTGATCAGCTCCATGATGATGACGGTCTTGCCGACGCCGGCTCCGCCGAAGAGGCCGACCTTGCCGCCCTTGGAATAGGGCTCCAGCAGGTCCACCACCTTGATGCCGGTTTCGAGGACTTCGGTTTTCGTATCCTGATCTTCGAGACTCGGCGCGGGCCGGTGAATGGGATAGGTCTTCTTCGTCTTGATCGGGCCTTTCTCGTCGACCGGCTCGCCGAGCACATTGATGAGGCGGCCCAGCGTCTCGCGGCCGACCGGCACGGAGATCGGCGCCCCCGTGTCCTGCACGTCCATCCCGCGCGTGAGACCGTCGGTCGTGGACATGGCGACGCCGCGGACGCGGTTCTCACCCAAGTGCTGCGCGACTTCCAGCGTGATCCGGACGGCCGGTTTGCCGGCGGCCTTGTTCTCTTCCTGGACGACCTTCAGCGCGTTGTAGATGTTCGGCAGTTGGCCGGGAGGAAACTCCACGTCCACGACTGGCCCGATGACTTGGATGACTTTTCCTGTGCTCATCAATTCACCTTCGGTGAAATTTTAAATGTTCAATTTTCAATGTTGAATGGGACCAAGGGCTTTCTCTGCAATTCACACTTCAACATTCACCATTGCGCTATTTCAGCGCTTCGGCGCCGCCGACGATGTCCATCAGTTCCTTGGTGATCGCCGCCTGTCTGGTCTTGTTGTAGTAAAGGGTCACTTTCTTGATCAGCTGGCCCGCGTTCCGCGTCGCGCCGTCCATGGCGGCCATGCGCGCGCCATGCTCCGCCGCGGCCGATTCCAGGAGGATGCGGAACGTCTGAATCTGGAAATGCTTCGGGACCAGCGCGTTCAAGAGTTCCGTTTCGTCCGGCTCATAGAGATAACTGCCGCCCGGCGCGCCTTCCGCCTGCGTCGCGCCGAACTCGGCTTCGGCATCCACCGGGAACAGTTTTTCCACGATCACCCGCTGCTGGATGGCCGACTTGAATTCGTTGTAGACGACGTAGAGTTCGTCGAAGGTGCCCTTGACGAAGTGGTCGGTCAGGTCGCCGCCGATGTCGATGGCATGTTCGAAGCTGAGCTTGTCGAAGATGCCGGTCCATTCCTGCCGGATGGGCCAGGTGCGGCGGCGGAAGTAGTCCCGGCCCTTGCGGCCGACGATGCTGAGATTGACCTGCACCCCGCGCGCCTCGCACTGCCGCAGGAACTCCGCGCTCTTGCGCACGATATTGCCGTTGAACCCGCCGCAGAGTCCGCGATCGCTCGTAATGACGAGCACCTCGATCTTCTTGCCGTCGCGCTTCTGCAGCAACGGATGCGCGGCGCGATTCACGCGCCGGCTGAGATTGCCGAGCACACCGCGCATCTTGTGCGCATAGGGGCGCGCGGCCAGGATGCGGTCCTGCGAGCGCTTGAGCTTCGCCGCGGCCACCATCTTCATGGCCTTGGTGATCTTCTGCGTATTTTTAAACGCCGCGATCTTGCGGCGCAGGCTTTGTAGGCTCGGCATTTCTTCGCTTTTTGCTATCGGCTATCGGCCATTAGCTCTTTGTTTACTTGGCGCCGTATCCCATCGACTTCTTGAATGCCGTGATGATCTCTTTCAGCCGGCCCCCGACCTTGTCGTCGATCTTGCCGATGCTGGCGATTTCTTTTTTGAGCTCCGGATGGTGTTGCGTGACGTAGTGGAGCAAGTCTTCCTCGAACTGCCGCACTTTTTCGACGGCCACGTCGTCGAGGAATCCGTTGACGCCGGCATAGATCGACAGGACCTGATCCGCCACCGGCATGGGTTTGTATTGCCCCTGCTTGAGCAACTCCACCATCCGGACGCCGCGCGCCAGCTGCATCTGCGTGGCCTTGTCGAGTTCGCTGCCGAACTGGGCGAACGCCGCCATTTCACGGTACTGGGCCAGGTCCAGCCGCAGGGTGCCGGCCACCTGCTTCATGGTCTTGATCTGCGCGGACCCGCCGACGCGGGACACCGAAAGACCGACGTTGATCGCGGGCCGGATGCCCGAATAGAAGAGGTCGCTGCCGAGATAGATCTGCCCGTCGGTGATCGAAATGACATTGGTCGGGATGTAGGCCGAGACGTCGCCGGCTTGCGTTTCGATGATCGGCAGCGCGGTGAGGCTGCCGCCGCCGAGCTTGTCGCTGAGCTTGGCCGCCCGCTCCAACAGCCGGGAGTGCAGATAGAACACGTCGCCCGGGTAGGCTTCGCGGCCCGGCGGCCGGCGGAGCAACAGGGAGAGCTGGCGATAGGCCACCGCGTGCTTGGATAGGTCGTCATAGACGATGAGGGCATGCTTGCCGTTGTCCCGGAAATACTCGCCGATGGCGGCGCCGGCGAAGGGAGCCAGGAACTGCATCGGCGCGGCATCGCTGGCCGTGGCCGACACGACCATGCTGTATTCCATCGCATGGTTTTCCTCGAGCGTCTTGACCACGCGCGCGACGGTCGAGCGCTTCTGGCCGATGGCGACGTAGATACAGAAGACGCCGAGACCCTTTTGGTTGATGATCGTGTCCACGGCGATCGCGGTCTTCCCGGTCTGGCGGTCGCCGATGATCAATTCGCGCTGCCCGCGGCCGATAGGGATCATGGCGTCGATGGCCTTGATGCCCGTCTGCAGCGGTTCACGGACCGACTGTCTGGTGATCACGCCCGGCGCGACGACCTCGATGCGGGACGTCTGCGTGGACTTGATCGGGCCCTTTCCGTCAATCGGCTGCCCGATGGCGTTGACCACACGGCCGATGAGGGCCTCGCCCACGGGAATTTCCGCAATACGGCCCGTCCGCTTGACCGGATCGCCTTCCTTAACGCCCACATCGTCGCCCATCAACACGGCGCCGACGTTGTCCTCTTCGAGATTCAGCGCGATTCCGTAGAGTCCGCCGGGAAACTCCAACATCTCGCCGGCCATGGCACCGTCCAGGCCATAGACCTTGGCGATGCCGTCGCCGACCTGGATGACGGACCCCATCTCGTTGACGTCGACCTGCTTGTCGAAGCCTTTGATTTTCTCTTTGATGATCGAGCTGATTTCGTCGGCTTTGATCTGCATGGAATGCTCCTCTTTACGCTACGCTCTGCTCAGGCGGCTCTGCATGGCGGCGAGCCGACTCCGCAGCGTGCTGTCCACGACCGTGCTGCCGATCCTGATCTGCAGGCCGGCGAGCAGGGTTGGATCCGTCTGGAACGTCAAGTCCACGTCATGCTTGAGCAGGTCGCACAACTGCCGGCGCAACCTGTCCTGCTCCGCCTGGTCCAGGGCCTTGACGGAGCAGACCGTGACTTGTTGAGTGCCTTTGGCTTGATCCGCCAGGAAGGCGAAGGCGTCGGCGATTTCCGGGAGACAGCCGACGCGGTTTTTCTTGACGAGCTGGGCGAGGAACCCGTCCACGACCGGCGGGCATCCGACTTTCCGGCCGAGCGCGGCCAGGACCGCCTGCTTCTGTTCGACCCCGAAGGCCGGGGACACGAGTACGTGCTTGAGTTGGGGCGATGTCGAGTAGGTCTCCCCGAGATCCGTCAGGCCGGCCCTCATGGGCGCCACGCTTCCGGGATCGAGGAGCTCGAACAAGGCTCTGGCGTAACGGCGTGCGACCGAGCTTTTAACCACAGCTGTTTCCGGCGAAGTCCGCGATGAACTGGGATATTTTTCGTGCGGGTGGGCACGAGAAAAACGCGCCAGACTAGCATCCGGCGCGGGGCGGTGTCAAGAACGATAATGGGGTGAATTTACTGAATGATGCCGCCGCCCAAGACGCGGTCGCCGTCATAGAACACGGCGGACTGGCCGGGGCTGAGAGCGCGCTGTGGCGCGGCAAACCGGATGGTCATCATATCGTTTTGATCGGGACTCACCGTCGCCGGGGCCGCAGGCGTGGCGTACCGGATTTTGACTTGCGCCTCCGTCGAACAGGTCCGGAGGGCGTCGTCGAACAGGTTCACCTCCCCGATTAAACAGTCCGACCGAAACAATTCCTCTTCCGGTCCGAGCACCACCGTCTGCGTGGCCGCCTCGACGCGCTGGACATAGAGGCGCTGGCCCGTGGCGATACCTAAGCCGCGGCGCTGGCCCGGTGTGTAGTAGGCGACGCCGTCGTGCTGTCCAAGGACATGGCCTGCAGGATCGACAAAGTTCCCCCGCCGCTTCGACTCCGGCGCCTCGGACTTGATGAAGGTCCGATAGTCTCCGTGAGAGATGAAGCAGATCTCCTGGCTCTCCTTCAATTCATCCGCCGGCAGCCCCAGGGACTCGGCCCTGGCCCAGACCTCGGCCTTCTGCATGGATCCGACGGGGAACAGGAGTTTGGCAAGCCAGGCGGGGTCGAGCCGGTAGAGAAAATAGCTTTGGTCCTTCCGGACATCGCAGGCGCGGTGCAGGCCGAGCCGGCCCTGTCGCTCCACGACTCTGGCGTAATGGCCCGTGGCGACAAAGTCTACCCGCCGTTCTTGGGCGAGACGCAGCAAGGACCGCAACTTCACGCGTTCGTTGCAGCGGACGCAGGGATTGGGGGTGGTGCCGGCGAGGTAGCCGGAGAGAAAGTCATCGATCACGCCGGCGCGAAAGACGTTGCGGGTGTCGACGACCTCATGGGGGATGCCGAGGCGCTGCGCCACGAAGCGCGCCAAGCCGACCTTACAGCAGCCTCGCTCCTCCCAGCGCTTGGAGGCGGCGACCGACTCGTCCTCGTGCTCCCAGACTTGGAGCGTGACGCCCTGGACGCGATACCCCTGCTCGACCAGCAAGGCGGCGGCGACCGAGCTGTCCACGCCGCCGCTCATGCCCAGCAGCACGGTCGGACCAATCATGGCTGGATATCTTGGAGACGCACCTTCCCGCGGTGAGCGGCGAGGTCATGCACGTTTTCATGGTCCGGACGTTCTTGATCCACCCACATGTCCACGCCCATGTCGCACATGCCCTGGAAACGCCCCCCTTCTTCCATCGAGAAGGATGGTGAGCGGACGTCGCCGATCAGGATGGCGGTCTTCAGGAGCTGTACTTTTTCGATGGCGGTGATGTTCGCTTGAAGCTTCCCGCCGCTCACGAGGGTGCCCGTGGTGATAATCCCCTTGATGACGGCGTGCTCCCCGATGATGAGAGTACCCTTGGTGTGAATTTCCCCTTCGAGGCGGCCGTCAATCCTGACGGTGCCGTCGAAATGGACCACGCCCTTGAAATCCACCCCCTTTCCGAGGAAGGTGAAGTTCTCGTCTTCGATGATCGGCGTTTTCTTTTGACCGTTGCGGTTCCACATAGGCTTAGCCTCCGGTGGCAATCCTTGCAGGGGCGCTGACTTCTCCTGCGGACGCCCTCACAGATTCTGCCTGCGGCATGCCGCCTCCATTGACAAAGGCGGCGGCGCCGGCCCTACCTAGCCTGTTACCCGCTTGATGTTGCTGACCGGCGCATTGACGGCCCGCAGCCCGGCTTCACGCTGCAGGTCGTGGACCTCCGCACGCGACATCTCGATGCTGCCGTTGAAGAGGACCCCCTCCTCCATGGAGAGCATCGGCGTCTTGACCGACCCGTTGAGCACTGCCGGGGCCAGGAGCCGGATTTTCTCCTTGGCAATGATGTCCCCGGTGATCTTGCCTTTGCTCACAACCGTGCCCGCGCTGACCTTGGCGGTGAGCACGGCTTCTTCGCCGACCAACAGGGTTCCTTCTGTATGAATTTCTCCGTCCAGCACGCCGTCAATGCGAACCGTGCCGTTGTAGCTGATGATGCCCTTGAACTCCACGCCTTTGCCGACAAAGGCAATGACATTTTCATCTTTTTCCACGCTCGGAACTACCGTCTCCTGATTAGCCATACCCCCCCCTTCCTCGCTGGTGGCACCGATAATTTTGTCCTCGACTTTGTCCTTCTTCCACAACGCCATCCTTAAAAACCTCCTCCTGAAAACCATCCCCCTACGGCTTACGACAGAAATCCTCCCCCGCAGCGGAAGGTCTGAGCATACTGAATGGTCAGACGGAAGGCAAGAAAATCCGATTTTCTTACAGGCCGACGCGGCGCATCTATCCGAGCAGCAGTTCGACCAGACGGTCCAGCTCAGCCGGCGTGAAATAATCGATCTGTATCTGGCCCCCGCTGCGCCCCTTGACGATGCTCACCCTGGTTCCCAGGCGTCGCTGGAGCCGTTCTTCCACATCCGGATAGGCTCTAACTGCACGGCCCTGCTTGGGCTTAGCCGATCGAGGCTGGCTGGTGGCCAGCCGCTCGGCCTGGCGGACGGACAACTCAGCCGACACAATGTGACGCGCCAGCTTGAGTTGGGCTTCCGCCTTTGAGCAACCGAGTAAGACCTTCGCATGGCCTGTCGAGATCTTGCCAGACTCTACTAAGCTCTTAATTTCATTGGGTAAATTTACAAGTCTGGCAATGTTTGCCACCGATGACCTGTCTTTCCCTATCTGATGGGCAATCGCATCTTGGGTAAATCCGAACTCCTTGGCCATACGCTGGTAGGCCCGCGCCGCCTCCATCGGATTGAGGTCCTCCCGTTGAAGGTTTTCCAGAAGGGCCAGGACCAGGGCCTGTTCATCGGTACTGTTCCGAATCGTCACCGGCACATGGCGCAAGCCAGCCAGCTTGGCCGCGCGCAAGCGGCGCTCCCCGGCGATCAACTCAAAGAACCCGTCACCTTTGCGGCGGACTACAAGTGGCTGGAGAATGCCATGCTGCTTCAGGGAATCGGATAACTGGGCCAGTTCGGCTTCGTGAAACTCGGTCCTCGGTTGGTACCGGTTCGGGATGATCTGCTCGATGGGAACCTGTTGCGACTCACCCCCTGCTCCAGGCGGCTTCGCCCCTCCGGTCGGCAGCAAGGCATCCAGTCCCTTACCGAGGGCTCGCTTTTCCATGATTGAGCAACTCCTTGGCTAGATCGAGATAGGCTTGGGCGCCGGCGGAAGCTGAGTTGTACAGCATGACCGGCTTGCCGTAGCTGGGGGCTTCCGCGAGCGTCACGTTGCGAGGAATGACCGTGCGGTAGACTTTCTCCTTGAAGTGCGACCGAATCTCTTCGGATACCTGGCGCGCCAGACTGTTCCGTGAATCGAACATTGTCAGGAGGATGCCTTCCAGCGCCAGGACCGGATTCAGTGATTCCTGGATGCGGGCCACGTTGGAGAGCAGCCGACCGAGCCCCTCCATCGCGTAGTATTCACATTGCACTGGAACCAAGACCGACGAGGCTGCAGTCAAGGCGTTGATCGTCAGCAACCCCAACGCCGGTGGACAGTCCACGATGATGAACTCCGGCGCAACCGGAATGGCCTGAATCGCCGCTTTGAGCAACGATTCACGGTCTTGGAGGGGCACGAGTTCAACTTCGGCTCCGGCCAGGTCCGCGTTCGCCGGCAAGATTTGGAGTCCTTGAATGACCGTCGTCTGAATCGCTGCACTTGTGGAGACCCCTCGCAAGAGACAATCGTAGACCGTGTACTTGAGGCTTGTCGGATCGACTCCGATCCCGCCCGTGGTATTCCCTTGGGGGTCCATATCGATCAACAATACGGCCTTGCCCTGGATCGCCAAGGCCGCAGCTAAATTAATTGAAGTGGTTGTTTTTCCAACCCCTCCTTTTTGATTCGCTACGGCGATAATGCGTGCCACGACCCACCTTTCATGGCCTGCCGAGCCAACCTGCGAGGCCCTGTTCCACGTGGAACAATGAGAGTCTAAGAACGAGACTTTCTTTCCAAGATCGTCAACACACGGGATCCGTACCCCATAGGCAAGGTATAGGCGATTTCACGCCTGATTTGCAAGCCGTCCAGTGGAAATTCATTCTCCAATAGTCTCGCGCGACAAAGAATCACAACCCCGCTCTGGCTGAGCAACGAAATGAAACAGCTGAGCAGACTTGCCACATTCACAGCTCTGGTAATAATGTGGGTAAAGCCAGCCTGATAGATCGGATCGCGCGAAAATACCTCCATTCGCCTTGGAATGGCCACGATATGGTCCAGCTCCAACGTCCCAATGACATGACGCAGAAAGGCCGTCTTCTTCTGACTTGGCTCGAGAAGGGTCATGTCCAGTTCCGGATGCATCAGCTTGAGGGGAAGACCTGGGAACCC